>PMOV01000217.1 GCA_003161195.1 Acidobacteriota bacterium
CCGCACGCCTTTGTCAATCTTCTCCGCGCGAATCGGTCCGTAGAATTCGCCATTCAGCGTCAGCCCGCCGCTGTCGTTCTCCACGTTCACTTCTCCGCCGTGACCTTCGATTTTTACGTTGCCCTTGGTATCGGACACGCGAATGTCGCCGTGGCGCGTATCGATGTCCACATCGCCGCCGCTGTCGCGCACGTCCACGTCGCCGTTGCTGCTGTTGACGCTAACCCCTTCCTCCATATCGGAGACGTTTACGTCGCCGCGGCTGTTTCGCACGGTCACGTTGGCCTTCGGCGGGACGGTGACATCCATATCCACGCCGATGCGCGAATCGTCGTGCAAACCCGTGGGTTGCACGTCGAAGCCGTCGCCGTTGCTCACGATTTGCGCGGAGATAGGCTTAGCCACTTTGGCCGCGTCCGTTTCACTCCACGTGTGTACGTTGGCCTTCCCGGACACATCGACCTCGTTCTTCTCACCGGGCCGCACGGTAATGTCTCCGCGCGTACTGCGGACGGTGATACGTGCGTCGGCGGGCACTGTTTTCGGCTCCACGTTCAGGTCAAATGAAAAGGAGTTGCCGCCGAGTTCCGAGCTCCAGTTGGGAAAGTGCTTTTCTCCCTGTTCGACGGCGACGACAATACCGACAATCGCCAGCACCGCAACCACGAGAAAAATTTCCCCGCCCGTGATACGCGCCGCGCCCGGTTCCACGTACCGTCCGCCCGCGGTGCGTTCGTACAGCTTGATCAGTCCCAGCGCGATGATGATCAGCGGCCACCAGCGCGTGAACAGTGTGCCGAGTTCAAATCCGCGGTAGTTGTGCAGCAGCAGCATGCCGCCAAAGATCACCAGCACGAGTCCGCTGAACAGGCCACTGCTATTGCGAGGGCTGTAGGCCATCCGGATTACCTTCCCTGTCCTGAAATGGAGCCCGGGGGGAGGGAACTTGGCGGCACAGAACCTGGAGGCGGGGGCGGCATCGGCGGCGGAATATTGGGATTATTCACCAGATCGGGGATGTGCCCGTCCATCGGCGCCAGCGCGGAGGCCAAGCTGATCACTCCCAGCACCACCAGAATCATCGGCCAGGTATTGTGGAACGACAGGTAGTAGCTGCCGTGCATCTGGTCCAGCAGAAACAGAATGCCCACGGTGATGAGCACCGCCGGTCCGCGCAGATTGCGAATCGTGCAGCGCGGGCACCGGCAACGACTGGAAGAATCATTCGGCATGGCGGCCAGCTCCTAGAGTTCTTTTCCCATGCGGTTGCGGAACATCAGCAGTCCCACACCGATCAACACCAAGGGCCACAACTGTTTCACGCGGTAAAACGCGAACCAGGAAAAATTGTTCAGCAGAAATAACGCGCCGAGCCCAATCAGAATGATCGGGCCGATGGGCCGCTCGCGGCTCCAGTGTTCCAGCGGATCGACCTGTGCCTGTCCCGCGGATCGGGCCAGCGCCGTGCGCCGGGCGTCAAACGCCATGTAAAAAACAAACCCGGCCAGCAAAAACGCCAAGGCCGTGGTCTCGCTGTCGCCGATGTCGCTGTTTAAGCCCACGATGATCGCTGCGAACACCACGATGTGAATCAGCGCTTTGTTGTATTCGCCGTTGTACACCGCGCCCAGGCCAGGAACTAAACCCAACAAGAAAGCCACACTGCCATTGCGGGTGTGCGGATGCGGTTGCACCGCAACGCCACCCGGGGCATAGTAACCCTGCGGAGCGACATATGGTGGGGTCGCGGCCGTGGCCGCCGCAACCGGCGAGCCCGGCGCCAGCGCTGCTCCCGGCAAGCCCAGCGTCGCCGCCAGACAATCCTCGCAATAAATCACGTCGCGCACCGGCCGCGCGCACTCCGGACACAGCGCCTTGCCGCAATTCCGGCAATATGCCGTGGCGTCCACGTCTTGATGGACGGCACACTTCATCGCGTTCTCCTCCCGCTACACGCGCCCGGCACCAGCAGGCCCGCAAAGCGGGGAACTTCGGCCAGCAGCTCTCGCGAGGCGATGGTCGTGGCCAGGACTTGCAAGTTGTGATTAATGCTGTTCGCGCGATTCTGTTGATTCGGCGTGCTGGGTTTGCTGCCGTCGCTGCTTCCGGGAGCGTGCTTGGGCGCTGCCGGCAGCGCGTCTTCCGTGTTGGACGGTACTTCATTGTTGTCTTGCCGCAAGCGCGTCTGGATCTCATACACCACGCGCAAATCGCTCACGAATTTTGAGCTGCGCGCAAACACCAGGTGCGCCTGACGATCCACGCCCCGCGCGATATTCGCGGGCGCCAGGTCCGCCATCTTGGGATGCCGCGGGGAAAATCCCGAAACGCTGGCCAGCATTATAAACGTCGCCGAAAGCGAAACCGCGCCGTAGGCCAGCCGCGGCAACCCAATCCCGCGCCACCAGGAGAAAAATCCCGGTGCAGCGGCCACGGGGTCGCGCGGACCCAAAGTTTTTTCCAGGATGGCGTACACCAGCCGCGGCGGTTCTTCCAGTTGCTCGATGCCGTGCAGATTCGTCACCAGCGACGAGACACTCGCCAGCAGCGGCGTGCACCGGTCGCACTGCTGCGCCAGGTGCGCGTCCATCGCCGCCTGTTCCGCCGGCGGCAACACGCCGTCGATGTAATCGATCAAGCGCGCTTCGGTTTGTTCGCAGGTCCAGTTCATCATTCGTCCCTCGCTCATGACGGGCCCACGCCCATCTGTTGGAGGATGCGGGCCAACTCGATGCGCCCGCGGTTAATCCTTGATTTTACCGTGCCTTCCGGCACGGACAACACTTGTTGTATCTCCGCGTAGTCCAGTTGTTGCAAATCGCGCAAGATTACCGCCTCGCGCAACTCCGGAGAAAGTTTGATTAATCCCGCCTGAATCTGGCTACTGAGCTCGCGGAGCAACGCCAGCTCGTCTGGACGTCGCGCCGAACTCTGCTTGTTTTCCACCACCGGCATCGCATCATCGAGAGAATCCGTGATGCGGTCCCGCCTGGTTCTACGGTAATGATCGATGAGCAGATTGCGCGTCACGCTGGTCATCCAGGTCGCAAAGCCTCCGTGCGCCGAGCGATAACTCCCGAGCGTGCGAAACACGCGCAGGAACACTTCCTGCGACAGGTCCTCGGCTTCCGTGCGGTTGCCGGTGAACCGGTAGCAGATATTGAAAATCCGCCGCGTATGCCGACGCACAAGTTCCTCCCAGGCCGACCCGTCGCCCTGGAGGCATTGCTGGACCAGTTGGGCATCCTGCTCCAACGTCTCATCAGCCTCGTATCCTGCTACGGTGCAAGGGGTTAGCGCCAATCGCCTGAGTGCAGCAGAACGGCACGGGCGTCAGCCTCGGCCTGCAATGTATGGAACGCAAAGTGCTCTCGAAATGTTCCCTGCTCGAGCTGCCCATTGGGGCGCCCACCGAGGGGTCCACGTTCGCCCTTCCTCGTGCCTCGCATCTTATCCACACCGCGCCAGCTATACAAGGCATCCGAGGCCGGCGTGGTGGGCACTCGGTGGGTTCACCGTTTGCGCGTGGATCAGGCCAGTGTCGACAACTATCAGTGGTCCCATTCGCCCCCAAGAGCGGGTTGCGGCGCGAGCGCCGTGATGGGCGTCTGCTCACGGGAATCAACGCGCTCAGCAACTTATTCACGGATTCTGCGTCGGGGAAATGTGCCGCGACCTCCGGGGTCGGAACACCAAATTGATCCCCGCGCGGTAGCCGGAAATTTCATGAGAACGGCACTCGCTTGACGATGTTGGCTGTGGCCAGTACGCTCCTTACGCATGTCCTCCAGGTCCAGAAAAATTCTCCTCGCCCTTCTGGTGGTGCTCGGTGTGGCCTTCCTCATCAACCAGGCCCACGACCTCTCCCATGCCAGCAGCTTCAGCCCCGCCAAGCTGTTCGCTGCCATCCGCAGCGCCAACATTTACTACCTCGCGCTGGCCCTTGCGCTGATCTATATTTGCTTCGGTATCCGCTCGCTGCGCTGGCAAGTCTTCCAACGCAACCTTGGCGCCGCGCACTACCGCAACATCCTGAGTATGACCATTGCTGGCTTTGGCGCCATCTTCTTGTTAGGCCGCGCCGGCGAACCCGTCCGTCCTCTGCTCATCGCTCGTAAAGAAAAACTCCCCGTCGCCGGTATTTTCGGAGTGTACATTCTCGAGCGCCTGTTCGACGCCGCCAGCACCGCGGTCATTGCCGCCGTCGCCCTCATCCTTTTCCAGGCCCAGGCGCACACCGGAGAAACCGCCGCCAGGCTCGAAGCTGCCGCGCGCACCACCGGCACGCTGCTCTTCGCCGGCATCCTCGCCGCCGTCGCCCTGCTCGTGTATCTCCGCCTGCACGGATCGCTCTGGCTGGAGTCCCGCCTCGCGGGCTGGCGCCGCACGCCTGGCTGGCGCTCCACTGCCGCGCGCATCCTCCTCGGCTTTCTCGGTGGCGTGCAAACTATTCAATCCTGGAGCGATCTTTTTCTCGCCCTTTTCTACTCCGGGATCCACTGGTTCTTCATCGTCCTCGTCTATTACCTTAGCCTGCACAGCTTCGGCGGCGCGCTGCACGCTCTTCGCCTCGGCGACGCCATGCTGGTCGTGGCTTTCTCCCTCGTCGGCTCTGCGGTACAGTTACCAGCCGTGGGCGGCGGCTCGCAGTTGGCCGCCTTCGTGGTGCTCACCGCTATTTTTAACGTGGATGCGGCCTCCGCCACCGTGGCCGCGCTGGTCCTATGGGTGGTCACGTTTGCCTCCGCCGCGCTGGTAGGCGTTCCGCTGCTGCTCCGCGAAGGCTTTTCCCTTGGCCAGTTGCGCGCCCTGGGTCAGGAAGAAAAGCAGGAGGAAGCCGGCACCCTGCCTCTGGGTTCCACGCAAGCCACGCTCGAAGAGCTGGAAAGGGAATTGCCGCCACCAGTGCCCGCTACCCCGCACGCTACACCACGGCAAGGAGATCCCCGCGAGTGAGATGCCCATTCTGCGCCAACGTCGACGATAAGGTCATCGACTCCCGCGAAGGCCGCGGCGGGGACACCATTCGCCGCCGTCGCGAGTGCCTCAAGTGCGAGCGCCGCTTCACCACCTACGAACGCATTGATGAAATTCCCTACATGGTCATCAAGAAAGACGGCCGCCGCGAGCGCTTCGAGCGCCAAAAAATCCTGCAAGGCCTGCTCAAAGCTTGTGAGAAGCGACCCGTCGCCACCCCCAAGCTCGAAGCCATCGTCGACGAAATCGAAGGCGTGGTGCACGAAGCCACCGAGCGTGAACTCACCACCACGGAAATCGGCGAAATGATCATGCGCGGCCTGAAAAAACTCGACAAAGTGGCCTACGTCCGCTTCGCCAGCGTGTATATGGATTTCAAGGACGTCCAGGAATTCATGAGCGAACTAAAAAATCTTCTGAAGGATCGCGCCAAGAAATAGTCCGTATCTCGGAGAACACATCGTGCCGAAGTCTTATCGCGTGCCTGTTTTGCTTGCCGTCGCTGCGGGCACTCTACTCTTTGTGGCAGCACCATTCGCTATCAGACTCGTCGCACAACAAGCACAGCCGTCCTCGAGAGTCGGCGCAACAATAAAACTGCCGGCCGCCAGCGCCGAAAAAATCCGCGAGCACGTGAAGTATCTTTCTAGCGATGCCCTGGAAGGGCGCGGCATGGGCCAGCCCGGTGGCGATAAAGCGGCCGACTACATCGCCAAGCAATTCGCCTCGTATGGCCTCGAGCCCGCTGGCGACGATGACACTTTTTTCCAGAACGTTGCCATGGTCGCCATGAAAACCCTTCCGGACACCACCTTCCAAATGGTTCCAGACCAAGGTGACCCTCTCACGCTGAAGCTCCTCGATGATTTTGTCACCAGCAACGAAACACAAAAAGAAATCTCCGACATCGACGCGCCCATCGTTTTTCTGGGGTACGGCATTAAAGCCCCGGAATATCAGTGGGACGATTACAAAGGAGTCGATCTCAAAGGCAAAGTCGCTCTCCTTTTTGTGAACGAACCCATCTCCAACAATCCCGATTTCTTCAAGGGGAAAGCCCTCACCTACTACGGCCGCTGGACCTACAAATTTGAAGAGACCGCGCGCCGCGGCGCCGTGGCCACGTTGATCATCCATCGCACCGACTTGGCCAGCTACCATTGGGAGGTCGTAAGAAACTCCTGGGGCAACGAAAAGTCCTATCTGAAGCTCGACGGCACGCCGAAACTCCAAGCCGCCTCCTGGATCAGTCAGGAGTCCGCGAAAAAATTGGTCGGGCTCGCCCAGCTTGATCTCGATGAACTTTTCCAGCGTGCACAGGGTCGCGACTTCAAGCCCATCACCCTTCCGGTGCATTTGAAAGCGCATATCGCCAGCCGCGTGCGCCCCTTCGTTTCCCGCAACGTCGTCGCCATGCGCGAAGGCTCCGATCCCAAACGGAATGATCAGGCAGTCCTCTACACCGCCCACTATGACCACTTTGGCATCGACACCAGCCGCAATCCAGGCGACCAGATTTTTCACGGCGCCGTGGACAACGCCACCGGCTGCGGCATCCTCTTGGAGCTAGCCCGCACCTTTGCCCGGGCTAAAAAAGCCCCTCCGCGCACGATACTTTTCGCCGCCGTCACCGGCGAAGAGCAGGGCCTGCTCGGTTCCGAGTACTTAGGCAAACGCGCGGATTATCTGGCCGTCAAACCCATACTGGATCTCAATTTCGACGCGCTCGCCCCTCTGGGCATTCCGCAAGAGACGGAAGTTGCCGGCGCCGATCGCACCACGTTTTATCCGGCAGTGCAAAGCACAGCCTCACGCTTCGGCTTGGTGATCCAACCTGACGCGCATCCCGAAGCTGGCCACTATTACCGCTCGGATCATTTCAGCCTGGCGCGCGTGGGGATTCCGTCTTTCTCCATAAGTGAAGGTCAGCTCTTCGCCGGCCACGAAGCGGCCTGGGGTGAGGCGCAATCCAAAGATTACGTCGCCAATCACTACCACCAGCCTAGCGACCTCTTCCACGAGGATTGGAATTTTAAGGGCTTGGCCAAAATGACTGACTTTGGCGCGGCATTGGGAGTCATTGCCGCGACACAATGGCAGCCCATCGATTGGCTACCCGGCGATGAATTCGCGAAATATCAACAGGCCGCGCGAAGCATCGATGGCGATGCCCTCTTCGCGGGCCGTCCGGACCTGCGCCTCGTGAGCGCTCCAACAATTCCGTACCCGCCGCTCGCCAGGCAGACGCGGATTAAAGGCACCGTCGTTCTCGATGTAACCGTCTCTACTGGTGGAATGGTAACTAAAGTTGAGGTCCTCTCCGGTCACCCGTTACTTCAACAAGCACCCATTGACGCCCTAAAGAAATGGGTGTTCGCGCCCCGTGAGGGCGAGCCAAGAACCTTTCGATTGGAAGTGGAGTTCGCTCTAAGGACATACACGAGAGGTACCCGGCGGGCGTCGAGCGTTCATGTTTCCGGTCCGCTGCACCTGGTAATACTTGCGAACGGAGTTTATCTCGAAACCATGTCCTCGAGCGTGGCCAAATAAATCGCTCTCACCGCGGCCAAACCCCCGCCGTAAACGATCGTATCGTGTGAAATCCCAATTTCTCATACAACTCCACCGCCATCCGATTCTTCGCCGTCACGGTCAGCGTCAACTCCCGCATCTTCTGCGCCCGCAGCGCCTCCGCCGACGCCAGCATCAGCATCCGGCCAATCCCGTGCCCTTGATACCCTGGCTGCACGCAAATCTGCGTTGTATGCCCGACGCCCGGACACACCTCGCTCGTCAGCACCGTGGCAATCAACTCATCGCTCCCGGGTTGGTGCAGCACAAACGACGCGCCCGGCACGAAGTTCCCGCACCCCGGCAGCAAAATAATATTCTTCAGAAACCGCAACGCTCCCGCCCGCGAGCGATACTGATCGTTAATCTCCCCATCAATATGATTCGCATACGATAAATAAATCAGCTTCGCGCAGGGATCAAAATACCGGTCATGCCAACGCGACAGCCGCATCCCCGCTGGCACGTTCGGCGTCAGCGTTTTGTTTTTCGCCAAATCCAGCAACATAAACTGCCGCGTATAAAGATGAAATCCCTGATCGCGCAGCGGCTCATCCACTGGCCCGCTAAAGGGCATCAGTTGCGCTTCAATCCGTACCAAGTGCGGTATCGCCCGCATGCCAAACAGCATTTCGTCCAGCAACCGCCGCCCGATCGCTTCCTGTTCAAATTTCGACGACACATACAGCCCGCCAATCAAACCTTTCTGCTCTTCCATCACGTAGAAGCTGTACCCCGCCGCCACGCCATTCTCAAAGGCCACGCACCCGGAAAGCGCATGCGCCTCCAAAAATCGCTTAATCAACTCCAGCGCCCCGCGATAGTCCCAATGCAGCTCATCCCGCCAATGCCGAGCCTCTTCCTCCAGCAGGGAATCCAGTTGCCGCGCGGTAGTCTGTCGAAGATCAACAATATTCATCGAAAATGAGATCACTCATAGCCGCAACCCACCCATAATATCCGATTCCCTCGGGATTGCCTTTCCCCTGGGAACGCCAGTGCCTTTCCATCCCGCGGGGTATGCGGGGTGAATCTCCGTATTGTATTGGCGGGTTTGTCTGGCCTTTGTGGCGGCCGCCCTTGCCTTTGTAGATGAATGGGCGTGTCACGCTCCGACCCACCTTGCCTGGACGCAGCCCACCAGCCACGGCCCGGTTTTCCTGTCCCGTCAGCCCTTCCACCGCCATTTCTCCCCAAACGCCACGATATTCATGCGACACACTCGCCAAACCTCCCAAAAGCCGCACAAACCCCACGTGTTAACATCGTCCTTGTTATCGGTTGTAAATGCTGGTTATCGGCTGTTAAAGATTTCTTGCCCGCTGCCAGGGCAAAGGAGACCCCGCACCACCCGTCAGCCATGGCGAAACAGCCCTTCTCCCTCTTATTTGAGCTGCGCTATCCCTCGCGCTGGTACACCAAGCTGGCCATGGCCATCCTGGCGCTCGCCTTTTTCGTGGTCCTCGCCACCACCGCTATCGCCGGTTTCCTCGTCTATCGCATCGTCAAGCCTCAGCGCACCAGCAGTGAGATTAACCTCGCCAGCTTCCCGGGCCGCCCCGAAACCGTGGACTTTGAAGTCGCCGGTCGTGGCAGCCGTGAAGGCTATTTCTTCCCCGGACTCCGTGGTGCGCCCACCATCATCCTCTGCCACGGCTACGAATCCAGCCGCGGCGAGCTCCTCACCATGGTTTCCGCCTTACAGGATCACCAGTACAACGTCTTCGTCTTCGATTTCGCGGGCCACGGCGCCAGCCCCGGCACCACCACCTTCGGCTATAAAGAGGCCGACGAGCTGAGAACCGCCATCGACACTCTCGCCGCCCGCAACGACGTTGACCCCGTGCGCTTCGGCGTCTGGGGCTACAATCTCGGCGCCTATGCCGCCCTGCGCGAGGCCGAGCATGACACTCGCGTGCGCGCCCTGATTCTCGATTCCGTCTATGACAAACCCGAACAAATGGTCAAAGTCGGCGTGGAACACAGCGGTCTCGGCGGCTTCCCGCTCATGGTCCGTTCCGCGGAGACCAGCTTCGACTGGCTTAACTACCAGTACCGCGACGAGCCCCCGCTCTCTAGGAAACTCGGCGCCATGTCCGGCGTCCCCATCCTCTTCATTCAGGCCNNCGCGAACAAGCTATCATCCCCAAGGGCAATTTCCCCGGCATGAACGACGACGACAAACGCGTCTACGAGAATCGCGTAGTCACCTTCTTCCTCCTCCACCTCCCCGCCACCGGCAAACCCCAACACTAAATTGGCTCAGTTGCCTTGGCCGTTGTAGCGGCCGCCTTCTGCCTGCCCCGGTAAAACCGGGGAGGCGGTCGCCTTTGCTTTTGCTTCTGTCTTTGCCTTTACTTTTTATTGCCTTGCGTACAGGCGGCAGGCGGTCGCCTTTGCCTTTCCCGGGAATGCCAATCTTCCGATTGGCGGTTTTTACGAAAATCACGCGACTCGGTTTTGTCTGCGAATCTCTGCGCTCTCTGCGTCTCTGCGTTGTCCTTTTCTTCCTCTTCTTTTCTCTTCCTCGGCTGCTACTACCGCCCCGCCCCCGCAATGGGTATCACCAAATACAAAAATCTCCGAGTCTGATGCGCGGGATCAAACGCCTGCTCCTCGCAATAAAATCCCGCCCCCACCACCCGCTCGCAATTTTTCGCACCCGTCAACAAATACCCCCCCGTCTCCGTCCCCACCCCCCAATCCCGCACTTCGTCATGCAAATAAAAACTAACCCCATACCGCAGCGACCGGTTCATCCCCGCCACAAAAAGCTGATTCCCCGGCACCCGCTGCGCCAGCAGTTCCCGCGCAATCGTCCGCCCCGAAGG
>PMOV01000002.1 GCA_003161195.1 Acidobacteriota bacterium
TACTGGAAAACATCTCGTGGAACCGAATGGGCAGCGGGGAACGAACCAGTACCAGAGGACGTTGAAGGCTACATGAACGTGCTCTAGAGATTGGTTCCTAAACTGGACGGAGTGATCGAGCAGTACGTAACTGAGGGGCTCAGGTTATACGAGAAACATAACAGCTTTCGCAAACGTTCCTAAAAAGTAGAGGTCTTGCCACCACAAAGTGAAATGGAATGCTTAAGAGCGCTGACAAACCGCTCAGCGTACGATGAGGGGAGTTCCCAAAGGATATCGGTGGTGGGGATCACGAGCGGTGGTTCCCAACCTCTGTCACCTGCGGCTAGACTTACTGATGCCGTTTTGTCGGTGGTGTGCACACGAACCGTGCTCACTGGCAATCCAAGAATCTCAGGAGAGCCAACATTAACTGTAAGCGAGGTTGGGTCAAGATCCCCCAGATTGACCTCGGTTCTAGAATGAAAAATCTCCTCCTCAAGCTTGTCCTTTTCGACTTTCCCGGTTTCATAGACGAAAGTCACCTGACAGCCGTTCAGTTCAGTCATCAGATTGCGATGATTCACGATTCCACCATCCGCAGCTAGATGTTGTGTTTTACCCTCGTCATCCTTGAGCGTGTTTTGAATCCACCGCAGCGTTTTCAGAATTTCGGGGCTGGTCTGGGCTGCTGGGCGCGGATGCTTCGGCGCACCCAGCAATTCATCATCCGTGATGTCCAAAACATCTGCCACCGGAGCGGAGGTTTCGAAGTGACCGAATGGGCGGTGACGCAACTCGTTACCTCGCAAGATCATAAAATCTTCACTGAAGTGCTTACCAACCGTATCCGACATATAGACGCACGGGGTTCCACCCATCGGCATGCCCAGCTTATCCATGTTGTCGCGATCCCAGGCCAAAGTTTCTCGACAACGCGCTGTAAGTTGGTGCCCCTCATGCTCAATGATGTAGGTTTCATTCCTCCGTGCCCGGACGTAGAAAGTTTCTTCTCTCTGTTTCTTCGCAGCGATTGGATCTTTGCCCGTGGTCGAAGGAGGTTCACCCGTAGGGGCCGCCTCATGTTCGTTGGGCAAGCTCTCAANNTTAGATTTTCGCCGATTTTGAGATACAGCGTATTGATCCCGACAACCTCACCGCGGATATTGAACAGGGGCCCGCCACTACTGCCGGGGGAGATTGGCGCTGTGGTTTGCAAGAATCTACCGCCTTGTTCTTTCGATGTTCGCACACCGCTAATTATTCCGTTCGAGACGGTTGATTCAAGGGATAGAGGATTGCCGATTGCAACGACTTCTTCGCCGACTTGAATGTCATCTGAATCGCCAAGCGCGAGCGTTCGGAAGGTTTTACCATGAATTTTGATAATGGCGAGATCCCGAACTTTGTCGGTGGCCAGCACGCCATCAACGGGAAGGGTGGTGTCGTCAGGAAATTTAACGATAGCGACGTCGCCAGTCTCAATGACGTGGTAGTTAGTCACAATCACGCCGTCCTCGCTGACAAGGAAACCAGTGCCCTGCGCTATCGGCTTGTCGTTAACCGCCATCACGATGGTCACGATCGCCCCGTTCGCCGCTTTGGCTATCGTGGGTATGTCTTTCCGCGCCGGCCTTATCGGCTTCGCAGTCGAGCCCAGACCAACGCCGGGGACGGCTCCCTGGTCGGGTTGTGTTGACTGCCCGTAGGCGCCAACCGTCATCAGTGCGCTCAGGAAAAGCACGGTTGCCGCAAGTCTCTCAATCATTCCTTCTTCCAGTCTCAAAGAGTGTTCCCAAAAGAGGCAAAAAAACCTCCACCTTGGTTTACACCGTCATACGCGAAAACTCAATCACGAAAACCGTTGGCCATTTTTCTCGACTGTACACATTCGCTTGAGGGAGCTATTGAAGTTGAGCGATATCCCTCATTCTTGCCATGACAGTGCCTATTCGCTCCTGGCTCGCCGAGTCCGGCGGCAGATGTCCCGGAAGTGCATCCAAAAATTCCCGCACGCTAAGCAATTTTGCGACCTCCTTCCCGAGGTAGGATCGCACGTCGACCTGTGCCGCTTTAATTTCTCCCGCAAGTTCCTGCCGTCCATCCACCACTGCGACCACGTCTTCCAAGTCACGGCTCCCCAGGTAATCATCTTTCCCTCGGTCACCAAATGCTTCCAATTTCGAAGCACAAAAATATACCGCGTTGACCATTAAGATCCTTAGGCCTGGTTCCAACGCGCGCTCCTCCGCAGTTGCCATCGCAGGTTCGTACCATGTGTTTTTGAACCCCAAGATGCTTCCATCGAGCGGCATCACGTCTAGCGTAGTCGTTTCTTGGCACCAACGACAAAGCGGAGCGCCTTCCCGCGTATCTTCGCGAAACCCAAGTGCCTTCAATTTTTCAGAAAACTCGGCATATTCGACGTAGGAAGTTATCTCTGCGATCGCGTCAACGTCGTAGGTTGGCCGCACGTCCGCAGCCCCGGTGTCGGTGATTAGTAATGCTGTTGTGCAGCCGCCAACGAAGACCAACTCTCCAAGAATCGGCTTCAGCAGTTTGGCAGCATCTACGAGAAGTTGAAAATTAGGGTTTGGCATCTGTCGCCCGTAGCCGCCGCGCTAAATCACGCTCAGCGATCTTTCGTTCTCTCGCGCGTCCGTCTCGTATTGCGTCCACCAACGCTAGGAGCTGATAGAGTTTAGAATCGCGTAGCGCTGCCTTCGGAACACTCTTATAGAGCGGTTCAAGTCCCACGCCCCGCGTATTTCCCTCATTCCAAGGCCATACAGGGGGGAGGTCGTTCGACATCAAGACTTCACTCTTGAGTGGCTCGGCTGCGAAGGACGTCGGAATGCCCCTGGTGACTTCGCCGTGTTCGGCCGGGAAGGCATACTTCAGACCGTGGACTAAGAATTCTTCAAGAGCAGAGATGTTGGGTCGGTCTTTCAAGTTTGGCCCATGTAAGAGTCGCGATTTGCGAAGCCGTCCGATTGCTCCGTGTACTTCAGACGGACTTAGGCTGAGATCATTCGCAATGATTGAAATTGGCGGACGAACATCGGAGTAAGTGCAAAGCTTCAGTGCCACTACGATGTCTTGGGGTTTTAAGTTCATGCCACCATTCTATATTCGCGAATCGCGAATAGCAAATGCATTCCGGTAGAGACGGCGGCAGGGAGGGCGAATATACAGCGAACACAGATGACACTTATCTCCCCAAGGGACTAGCTATGAAACCGTCCTGTGGCTGCTTGGCTTCCTGTCTGGAAAGCAACTACACGTGTCCCGCAAGCTTGCGCCCGTACTGACAGCTTTAACTTCCCAGACGCTCCTTGAGATGCAGAAGGCGTCGCGTACTATGTTGCTATACGGGGGTTCGTGGCAATTTGCGGAATCTCCGCTGTGGGAGCGAGAACTCTTCGCAGCTTCTCCGTCAACGCTTTTTGCAGTTCGGGAATTTCCTTTTCAAATGCGTTTGCCGCCTCGTCCAAAATCCTGTTTTGAAGCAAAATCAGTTCTGGGCTCGGCACTGGGCCAGGCATCTCCACATAGAATCCCTTTGTCATCACCACGAACCTGATGAACTTGTCAGATATGCCTTCCAGAAGCTTACTTACTTCGACTGGAAGCACCGGGCCGTTGACGTAAACAATTCGCCGGAGGTCCGTGGCGGCATCAACTGCTCGCTTTAAGAAGTCCAAGTCTTTTTGGTTCATCAGGACGTAATTTCGGACGTGCGTGATAGCGTCGGCGAGAGACTCGTTCAACTTGGGAATCGCTTCGAGCCGCTGCGTGTGGAGCATTGTGAAGCGGACTTGGTGCTCCAGAGCAGCAATCTGTAGTGAATTCTTGAGCCGTTCGATTTCGATGTCGGACTGACGCTTCAGGTCATTCTTAAGAGATTCCACTTGGGTGGAAGAATCGTGTTGTAATTGGTTTCTGAATGCAGCGTTATCCCGATCCAATTGGTGGGTGATAATACTCCTTATCAACCAGCCCGCAGCCACAAGCAGGACCGCCCCTCCGCCCAGAGTCTTGATGATTTCGGTCCAGANNGGATTATCCAACAGGTACCCCAAGGCCAAGCAAGCCGAGTTTGGCACTCCCGGCAGACCAAAAAACAATTCGGACGGGAGGCGGGTCGTCGATTCGGCACAAACGGCCTTAGCTGGTCCTACGCTTTAATCGCCGCTGTCTCGGTATGGGGCTTCCACTTGGTAGGTGTGATTCCTCGGCATAAAAATCGGCAATTTCAGACTCCGATGGGAGTTCAAGTGTGCCGGTCCGTGGGCGGTCGTAATTCAGCAGGCGTGTGACCATTTTTTCAAAGAATTCGTAATAGATTTTATTCTCCGCTTGCTCACTCTTAATCAGTTTCTTGGCGTCACTCCAGACATGGAGAATCCAATAGTGAAATTCCACAGAAACATCTTCTAGGTTGAGATATTTGCCGTCGAGTAAATAGCCCATGTGCTCGAAAAAGTTCATCACGTCATGAAGTTCTGGCGACGGATTATTCAAGTCGAGGCTAATCAGTTGCCCATTCGGCGCTCGTGTTGCGCCAAGAGTTCTGCGATGCGTGGCCATCGGATCGCGCTCGAATTGATCGACTAACGCCATGAGATGTTCGATGCGCGATTCTCTTCGGAAATCACTGAGTTGTCTTATCGCGTATATCGCGGACACCAAAGCGATGAGAGCAAGCGCGATAGTCCCAATCGCGGTCAACGCTTCCCAATCGATCCTCACGCATGCCGTGGCAATGTGCCAATCCATGCTGCCCCGCTCCCGACCTCTGTGCGCAAATCGTACCATACGAGCGCGGGCGAGCCATTGCGCCGGGCTATACTTCCTGAATGCCTCGCACATGCATATTGACGTTTCACAAAATACTGAAGTCGGGGTGCAAGGCGGAGGAGTCACGGCTCCGAACGGCGCAGCGTCTGACCAACTTGATAGCGGTGTTTTGTATCCTTAGTTGGAGGATTTTCTGGATGACGATGATGAACCGCACGGCACCTCATAGTTCACCAACCCTGGCGTTCACGGCCCTGGAAATCCATCTTCTAGATCGCTTGACCGAAGACAAAGCAAAGCGCCAACCCAAAAAAAACTCCCTTTCCACCTACCTGACCAAACTAGCTCGACTGGGCGGATATCTTGCCCGTGCCGGCGATTCTCCACCAGGGAATAGAGTCATTTGGAGAGGCTTATCGCGCCTAACCGACATTGAGCTCGGTTTCGCCATGGCGGAGGGACTTGTGGGTAATTGAAAGCAGATTCTAACCGTCTGTGCGAAGTGGGAGTAGTCGAGGAAGATGGCCTTTGTGGGCACTTTTATTTGTGTCCACGAAGGGGCATCGTGGACACATCGAATGAGCTAGTCAGTGTGCGAGTAACAGGGGCGAAGAAGCGGCGGCGGAGTGTGGAAGAGCGGCGCAAGATCGTGGAAGCGACCTTGCAG
Organism: Acidobacteriota bacterium; assembly: GCA_003161195.1. GTDB lineage: Bacteria > Acidobacteriota > Terriglobia > Acidiferrales > UBA7541 > Acidiferrum. Next base: position 5,447 of record PMOV01000002.1, read on the forward strand.
CCTGGAGCTTCGGTGTCACGAGTGGCGCGGCGTCACGTTGTGAACGCGAATCAGGTGTTCCACTGGCGGAAGCTGTATCGCGAAGGGCGGCTGGGAAGCGGCGCAAGCACGAAACTCCTGCCCGTGAAGGTCACCGAGGAGCGAGCCTTGAGAGCCGCCGAAGGTGACGGAACCGCTTGGCGATCGGGAACGATAGAGATCCAACTTCCGAAAGGGACTCTGCGCATTGCTGGAGCCGTGGATGCGGAAGCATTGCGTGCGGTGCTGGAGCAGTTGCTGGGATGATCGGGCTGGCGGCGGGAACGCGGATATGGATTGTGGCGGGTGTGACGGACATGCGGCGCGGATTCGTGGGGCTCTCCGGGATGGTGCAGACAGCATTGCAGGAAAATCCGTTTTCGGGTCAGGTGTTCGTGTTTCGCGGGAAGCGCGGCGATGTCCAGGCTCAAATCCACCACCAGCTTCTTCAAGCGCCCGTTCTCGTCCCGTAACTGCTTGGCCGCTTGCGCCTCACTCACCTCCATGCCCCCGTACTTGGCCTTCCAGGCATACATCGTATGCTTGGAGACCCCCACTTCTCGCGCCACGTCCTCTACCTTGCGCCCCGCTTCGAGTTGCTTGAGCGCCCCAATCATCTGCGCCTCCGTGTGCTTGCTTTTCGACATGCCTCTGCCCCTTTCCGCGATGTGAAATCATACTCACTCCTGCGCGGTTTTTGGGGGGCACGTCAGAATGTGGATGAGTTCAATGCCCCAGGCGACGCACCATGCCAGAAAATGCCGGCTGCTGAATCCCGGACCGTGTACATATTGTCCCCGACTACCGGAAGGGTCGGGGCGTCACACAATCGCATATCCATCGACATCAATTTGCATCAACTTCAGGATCCCTTCCATTATGCCAAGGAAATGTTCATCGTACTCATACTCCCATGCGTAGAGGCCGGAGTCTCTTTCGATTTCCATCAGCCCGAGTTTCTTGATCTTGCTGGACCACAATTGCACGCTTTTTGCGAGCAACGCGTGCCGGTCAATGCTGACTCCTGCACGGAGGGCTTCTATGAGCGGACGATCAATAAGCACCAACTTTGTGTCGGCACTGATGATCCGGGTAAGTTTTGTCACGGTCGGGTAACATCCAATCGCTTCGCATTTCAATAGATCATCGATTTCGCTCTCCTTAGAATGACGCTTGAACTCCTCCTCCAATGCGTAGCTCATGACCTCTGTTACGTCCCGGTCCCACATGCGATTGCGAAAAAGCTCATCAACGACATCCCGACCGTGCTTGAAATCAGGGTGAATTGTGAGGAGTGGATCGCTGACGACAAAATCCCAAACCAAACCCACAGACTGCTCGCCGTGACGATTCACACGTCCACCGACCTGCACCAGGCTACTTGCACGACAGCGTTCGCGGAAAGCGGTTGCAAAAGAAAGATCGACGCCAGCTTCAACACAGCTTGTCGCGACGAGAACCCAATCGAGATTGGGGCTATGTTGGAGATAGCCACGGACCGTTTTCAAGATGCGTTCCCGATGTATCGGGGCAAGAGCTGTGGATAGATGCAGCGTTGTCGTACCACGCTGTTGCAGTTCCCGGGCCACCACGGCAGCAGACTGGACGGTGTTGAGAACGACGAGCCGAGCACCGCGATACCGCTCAATCCAATCACAGAGGGTTGCTCGATTCAGAGGCTCTTGAAAACTTTGGTACCTAATTCGCTGGCGGTCAAGACCAGAACTGACCATGCGAAGGTCGTCGGGAATCATGGATGGAAGCGTTTCGGTCTTGGACTCACCAAGGATGCGCGGATTCTCCCAGAATTTAGCAAGCGAGCCTGAGCCAAGCACGAACCGACACGTCCACTCTCGCGCGAGGCACTTCATCTGCTCCCACATGAAAGGCCACAGATGGATCGGCATGCTCGCATGCGCTTCGTCAATGAAGACGGCCGAGCCAGGAAGTTGATGCAATTTCCGCAGGCGAGCAGTTTGATGAGTGCCGAGGGTTTCGAAAAACTGCACTGTTGTCACAATAATAGGACAATCCCACAGCATCGTGAGGTATCGAAGATCGGGAGTCGCAAACTCGGCTTGATGGTGGTGTTCGGCAATGACGCTTGCCGGATTCTCCCCGGGCAGTGTCAAAGCCAGGCGGTAAGTCTCGGCGGATTGACGGACGATGTTTGTATATGGCAACACGACAAAGATGTGACGCAAATTGAGAGCGATTGCCGCTCGCAACAAATAAGCCATGACCGCTGTAGTCTTTCCGGTGCCGACCGGACTGTCGCAGGCCCAGATGGGTTGGTCCGGCGATGCCGAGCGGCAACTTTCATACACCTGGGAACGAAGTGCGTTCCGCATGCCGCCCTTAACCCCGAGATTTTGGACGTATTTATCAAGCGCCTCTAGACGTTGCTCCCAGCGACACGCCACAGTTTCGCATTCTGGCTCTCCAGAGTAGTGCTGGGCTGTGTTGCTGTGGTCAGCATCGACTAAACTGCTCAACAGGAGACGGCGTTCGAATCCCCTAAGTTTTCTTGTGGGACGAGGAGAATCGAGAGGAGCTTGCGGGTCAGCTTCGAAGTGCACGCCCAGAAGCTCAACGAGTTTCGCGTCGGTCGAGAGCTTGATGTTGTAGTCACGTAAGGCACCCTCGGCAGCGTCTTGCCGCGACCTTTCGTCCTTGGCAAGTTCTGCCGGCAGATCGCAGAGACCGATATGGTGGCTATAAACAGAGATTGCCCCTTCAGGTAGGCCACTGGCGCGAAGATGCGCTGTTCCAGCGTCCACATGATTAATTGGGAGCGACCCACGCTCCTTAGTGCAGAGCACTTTTTGGTTCGCAGGTTCAAGCTTCCCTAGGTCGTGGAACCCTCCGTGCCAACATCCCTGAGACAGGTTTAGTACTCTTAATTAATGAGCAGTAGGGCGAGAAAGTAGAGCTTAGAGATGAACGGGAATTCTCTTGGTGTTGTTCTTTCTTCTGGGGGTTTGGCTGCCGCGGAACGGAGCGGAGGCTCGCCTCCTGGCGAGCCGCAGCGGAGTGCAGCGGCAGCCAAAGCGGGCGCCGATTCGGGACCGGCTTCGCAGCCGGATCCTGAAGTGGTGGCCAAAGCCAAGCGGCGTACCTACACCGCCGAATATAAGCAACGTATCCTCGAAGAAGCCGAGACCGCAGCAGCGACACGCGGTGCTGTCGGCGCTCTTCTTCGTCGGGAAGGTTTGTACTCCTCGTTGTTGGCCACTTGGCGGCAAGAACGAGTTAGGGGCATCCGCGAAGCTTTGACCCCACAGCAACGCGGGCCGAAGTCAAAACGCCATCCACTCGAAGAAGAAAATCAGAAGCTGCGCCGTCAGCTAGGCCAATTGACGGAAAAACTCCGCAAAGCGGAGATCATCATCGAGGTGCAAAAAAAAGTGGCCGCGCTGTTGGGGAACCCGATTCCGGAACAAGACCCCGAGGAACAATCCTGATGGCTGCGGCCACCGAACTAGCGGTGGACGTGGGCACCAGCGCTGCTTGCCAAGCTCTGGCTCTGCCGCGTGCTTCTTACTACCGGGACCGCCGTAAGGCAGCTGGACCGGCGGCGGTGGTCTGGCGGCCTTCGCCGGCACGCGCACTCCGCCCCGCGGAACGGGAAGCGGTGTTGTCTCATCTGCACGAAGAACGCTTCCAAGATCGCTCGCCAGCCGCTGTTTATGCGACGTTGCTCGATGAAGGACACTATCATTGCTCGATTCGCACCATGTATCGCTTGCTCGAAGAGCAAGGCGAGGTGCGCGAGCGCCGCGATCAGTTGACGCATCCGCCCTACCAGAAGCCCGAACTGCTGGCCACCACTCCCAATCAACTTTGGAGCTGGGATATAACCAAACTGCTCGGTCCCGCGAAATGGACATATTTCTACTTGTACGTCCTCCTCGATGTGTTCAGCCGTTATGTCACCGGCTGGATGGTCGCTTATCGCGAAAGCGCCGAGCTGGCCAAGCGGCTGATCGAGGAGAGCTGCAAGAAACAAGACATCCGGCCCGGTCAACTCACCCTGCATGCCGATCGCGGCACCTCGATGAGGTCCAAACCGGTAGCTTTTTTACTCGCCGACCTGGGTGTCACGAAGACGCACAGTCGACCGCACGTCTCGGACGACAATCCCTTTTCCGAGAGCCAATTCCGAACCCTAAAGTATCGGCCGGAGTTCCCGGATCGCTTTGGGTGCATCCAGGACAGTCGCGCTTTCTGTCAGAGTTTTTTTCGGTGGTATAACGAAGCGCATCGTCACTCTGGCATCGGCTTGTTGACGCCAGCAATGGTTCACTATGGTCAGGCTGAAAACATCCTGCGGCAACGCCAGGACGTGCTTGATGTTGCTTACCAACGTCACCCGGAGCGCTTCGTACGAAGCGCTCCCAAACCACCGGCCCTTCCCAGCGAAGTCTGGATCAACAAGCCGGTTCTAGTCACATGAACAGCTCACTAAATTCCGTGAGTACCTGTCTCAAGGTCGTTGACACGCGCCGTCGCAGGGATGCTCGAGAAGGTCGCGTCTAGAGAGTCGACCTAGATGTCTCGATGGGACTGGCACGTCGATCGTTTCGGGGTTGCGACTAATTCGTCTAGAAAAGATGCCAAGCGCGGA
>PMOV01000369.1 GCA_003161195.1 Acidobacteriota bacterium
CCCGTCACCTTCCACCGCGCCTTCGACGTTTCTGCAAATCTGCAGCAGGCGCTTACGGACGTGCTGCAAACCGGAGCGCAGCGGATACTCTCTTCCGGCGGTGCGTTCGACGCCTTCGCCGGGGCCGCCACGCTGGCCACGCTGCGCAAATCCGCGCGCGGCAAAATCCTCATTGTGCCCGGCACCGGCATCAACCCCGGCAACATCGCGCAGGTGGCGCGCATCAGCGGTGCGCGCGAAATTCACTCTGGCTTGGGCAGCGTGCTCGCCTACGGCAGCCAAGATTTCGCGGCCTTCGAGGCCGAGATCCGCAAAATGGTCACCGCCCTCGACCCGTCGAAGAAGTAGCCTACAGACTTCCTCACGAGAGCGCTTCTCAATGCCTTTCAACTGGATAGTTCGGCGTTCTCGGGGCGTCTCATCTCGCCGTCTCATTTCATTCGAACGATGTACCTATAGATAAAATAGCTTGACAATATCGAGGTCCCGTGCTACCGTGCGGTATGTTGGTAAGCTCCCGCCTCGAATCGCCCTCCCACCCACTCCAAAACGCCCCGCGCAACCAAACCCCTGTGTCGCAAATTTGCCCCTTTAGAATGATAACGATACGAATTGCTCCCCACGTAAACCCTTTCCCCTCACAACGATACAAAATACCCTACCGTACACCCCATCCTCAACCACTCCACTGGTTCAATAACGCAAAATGTCCTTTGTTTTCAACGAATCCCATCGATCCTTGTAGGAAGTTGTTGTGGGTGCCTCACCTCGCGCCAATCGACGCAAAGCTCCCGCCTGTCCGTCCGCGAAACGCCGCGAATCTGCGGACCGGAGGGCGAACGGACCGAAATGGCCCGCCAGTGTCAATCCAACGAACTTTTCTTCTGGGCCGGTGTTTCCGACGCGGACGCAGCCTAGGTTTAGGCTTTTTGNNACGTCCAAGTCGTCGCTGGGGACTTCGCGATTCACCTCGCGGCTCACTTCGCGCACGTTTTCGTGGACCTGGTGATGGACCACATTGGGGACCACGGGTTGCGGCGGCTCCGTGGCTTCGGGAGCGCTGTTCCAGGACTTGGCTACCGGCGTCTGCCGCGGCTGCACGTTCTTCCTGTTGGCTTCCTTGAAGCCCGCGGCGATCACCGTAATCTTGAGCGAATCCTTCATATTGTCGTCCTGCACCGCGCCGAAAATGATGTTGGCGTTTTCGTGCGCGGCTTTTTGAATCACGGACGAGGCTTCGTGCACTTCATGCAGCGTCAGGCTGTTGCTGCCGGAAATGTTGATCAGGATGCCTTGCGCGCCCTGAATGGAATTATCTTCGAGGAGCGGGCTGGAGATGGCGCGCATGGCGGCATCGGTGGCGCGATTGGCACCGGTGGCGATGGCCGTTCCCATCACCGCATAGCCCTGGCCGCTCATGATGGTTTTCACGTCGGCAAAGTCGCGGTTGATGATACCCGGCACGGTGATGATGTCCGAGATGCCTTGCACCGCCTGGCGGAGGATGTCGTCGGCGATGCGGAAGGCGTCGAAGAAGCTGGTGCCCTTTTCGACCGTTTCCATCAAGCGCTCATTGGGAATCACGATCACGGTGTCGACGCAGCCGACCAAATCCTGCAGCGCCTGCTCGGCCTGCAGCATGCGGCGCTTGCCTTCAAACGCGAACGGTTTGGTGACCACCGCGACGGTGAGCGCGCCGAGTTCGCTGGCCAGCGAAGCCACCACGGGCGCGGCGCCGCTGCCGGTGCCTCCGCCGAGACCCGCGGTAATGAAAATCATGTCCGCGCCTTCGAGCGCTTCGATAATTTTCTCGGTGTCTTCGAGCGCCGCTTTGCGGCCGGTTTCGGGATTGGCGCCGGCGCCGAGTCCTTTGGTGAGCTTCGCGCCGAGCTGCAATTTCGTGGGCGCTTGCGAAAGTTTCAGCGCTTGCAGGTCGGTATTGGCGGTGATGAACTCCACGCCCTCCACCTTGGCGCGGATCATGCGGTTGACGGCGTTGCAACCGCCGCCNNCATCTTTTTCCTTCATTGCGTCTTTTGCGGTCATGCGTTCCTCAACCCTTTCCAGTTCGCGGAGCGTCGCTCGGGCAGGTTCACGAGGCGCCTGCGAACATGGCTTTCAGTTTGGACATCATATTTCCGGCGCGTTGCGGCTGGGTACGGCGCGCTTTCGCTGCGTACAGCACGAGACCTACCACCGTTGCATATTCCGGTTGCGCTACCTGTTCCGGCAGATCAACCAAACCTTTGGGTTCCGCGAGACGGACCGGGAGATGGAAAGTGTCTTCGGCGAATTCGCCGAGGGCGTGCAGACGCGCGCCGCCTCCCGCAAAGATAAAGCCGGCGGGAATCTGGCCGAGCATGCCGGCGCGCTGCAGTTCGTCGCGGATGAGCGCAAGAAATTCATTGGCGCGCGGCTCGATGATGTCCGTGAGCATGCGCGCGAAGATGGTCCGCGGCGGACGGTCGCCGACGCTGGCGATTTCGATGGCCGTGTCTTCCTGAAGATATTTTGCGGCGGCGCAGCCGTGGCGATGCTTGATGCGCTCGGCTTCCGGGATGGGAGTGCGCAGGCCGACGGCAAGATCGTTGGTGAAATGATCGCCGCCCACGGGAACCGCGCCGGTGTGGCGGACCACGCCGCCACCGTAGACGATGATTTCCGTGGTGCCGCCGCCGATGTCCAGCAGGCAGCAGCCGAGGTCACGTTCATCTTGCGTGAGGCAGGATTCAGCGGCCGCAAGAGGCTCGAGCACGGTGTCACTGATCAGGATGCCGGCCTTATTCGCGGCAGTGACGAGATTTTGTGTGGCGGCTACCGAGGACGTGACGAGATGCACGTTGGCTTCGAGGCGCTGCCCGACCATGCCGAGAGCATCACGGATGCCGTCCTGGGCATCGACGATGAATTCGTGCGGGAGGACGTGCAGGACTTCGCGGTCGTCGGGGAGGGTGATGTTGCGCGCGGTGTCGATGGCGCGGCGGACGTCTTCGCGTTCGATGTCGCGCGGCCGATTGCCCAGAGTGACGCCGCCGCGGCTGTTTACGCCTTTGACGTGACTGCCGGCTACGCCGATTAGCGCGGATTCTACCGGGACGTTGGCGACGCTTTCGGCTTCTTCGACGGCGCGGCGAATGGAGCTGACCGTGGAATCGAGATTGACGATTAAACCTTTGCGCAGGCCTTTCGATTCGGCGGCGCCGAGGGCGAGGAAGCGCGTTTGCTCGTTGTCGATTTCGGCTATGAGCACGCAGGTTTTCGTGCTGCCGATGTCCAGGCCCACGACGTATTTGTCTTTCTTGGCCACGGTGCCGCTCCCCAGGATCGAGTGGTGCCGATACAGTGCCGCCGTAACGGGCGGCGCTACAAAGTCAAAAGCAACGGCCAAAACAAAAGCAACGGCAAATGCAAAAACAAAACGTTACTTCGCGCGAGCTACCGTTACGGGCGCACTGGCGTCCGGGTTGATTACCACCTGGCGCGCATACTGCAAATCCACGGAACGCACGCGGCCGGCGTTGGCTTGCCACTGCGCAAAATTTTCTACCAGCATGCGGTACTTGCCGGTGAATTCGCTGGAGCCGAAGTGCACGGTGACGGCTTGATCGTCGGCATCGTCGTGAATGCCGGGAACGGCGTTGGCGCTGCGGCCCAGGCCAGCGATGACGGCGCGCAGATCTTTGGGATTGGCCAGTTCGATTTCGCTGACGCGATCCGTGGCGCCGGGACGCACGAGGTCCACGTCCTTCATGAATTCCTGATACACCTGCATACGTTTTTCGCGCTGCTCGCGCGGGAGGTCTTCGCTGACGCCAGTGACGATGGGGAAATGATTGTCCTGACCTTCGGGCCGATCGAGGATCACGCCTAGCGCGTCGATGAGCGCGAGCTCGTTGCCGAGTTTGAGGAAGGCGATGGGCGTGCGCTCGGTGATTTCGACGCGCAGGCGATTCGGCAGCAGGCGCTGCACGCTGGCGGATTCGACCCACGGCAATTGTTCGAGTTCGCTGCGGCGGGTGTCCAAGGGAACGCGCAGAATGCTGTGGTTGCGGTCGCGCAGAAAGGATTGCAAGACGGCTTCGCGCGTAACAATCGCGTTGCCGCTAACCTCGATCTGGTCTTCGTTGAGCAGCAGCATTTTCGGCGAGTAGAGCAGGAAATTCGCGCCCGCCCAAGCCGCGGCCATACCGGCCACACTGAGGAGACTCCATCCGGCGACGCGACGGTACAACGGCCAGTTGCGGCCACCGAATTTTTTGCGGCGAATTTCCAGCGGCTTTTGCCGGCGCAAGTAACGCGGCTCGTCGTCGGTGACCAGTTCCGGGCGATAATTTTCCGCTTCCGCGGCAGCTGCGCCGCCCGCGGCCAGGGCTTTTACACGAGCCATAACACCACCTCATGCTCGAGGGTAATGCCGAAAGCTTTGGCGACGCGCTCGCGCACGTGCGCGATGAGCGAGAGCATGTCGGCCGCCGACGCGCGGCCGGCGTTGACGAAAAAATTGGCGTGACGGTTGCTGACGCGGGCGTCGCCCACGCTGAGGCCCTTGAGGCCCAACTCATCGATCATGCGTCCCGCGGAGGCACCGGAAGGATTTTTAAAGATGCAGCCGGCGCTTTTTTGGCCGAGGGGCTGGCTGGCGCGGCGTTTTTCGTTGCAGATACGAATCCCTTGGAGAATTTCCTTGAACGGCTTGGAGGGAAGTTCCAGTTTCACCGCGAGCATCATATCATCAGGCGCAAAAGAAGTGTGGCGGTATTCAAAGGAAATTCTATCGCCGCTGAGGATTTCGAGGCGACGCTCGGCAGCGCGATAGAGTTTTACTTCGCGGACATAGGTGCCGATCTGCATGCCGTAGGCGCCGGCATTCATGCGCAGGGCGCCGCCAACGGTGCCGGGGACGCCGATCAAACCCTCCATGCCACCTAGGTCGTTTTTGGCACAGAAGGTGACGGTGCGGCCGAGGTCGGCGGCGGCATCGACGTGGGCGATATGGCCCTCGAGGGTGACTTCCGGCTCGGAACGGGCGAGTTGCAAGACCAGCCAGGGGAGTTCGCCATCCTGGACCAATAGATTTGATCCGCCACCGAGAAATTTGTGCGGGAGGTGTTGGCTGTCGAGCAGCTTTAACAAGTCGGGAATGGCGTCGTGCCGGCGGATCAGCAGCAGATCGGTGGTGCCGCCGATGCCGAGCGAGGTTTCGCCGGCTAAAGCGGTGTCGGGCCGGTGTTCGACGCCGAGTTCCGCGAGGGCGGCGAGAAGTTTGGGGTCTTCAAGGCGCATGGGGGGTGGGGCTTTCCGCGCCGAGCAAGACGACCAGTTCGTTGCTGGCACGCGTGACGTTGCCGGCGCCGATGGTGAGGATGGCGTCGCCGGGGGCCGCTTCCTTGAGCAGGCGTTCGATGGCGTCCTGCATGGAGCGGACATAGTGGACATGTTTGTGGCCGGTTTCGGCGATGGCACTGGCCAGGGCTTCGCCGGTGATGCCGGGGATGGGGGCTTCGCCGGCGGCGTAGATGTCCGTGACTACCAGGATATCGGCGAGATTGAAGGCTAGTTTGAAATCGCTCCACAGTTGCTGGCTGCGCGAGTAGCGATGGGGCTGGAAGAGCACCAGCAGGCGATTGAACTTGCAGACTTTGGCGGCTTCGAGGGTAGCTCGGATTTCCACCGGGTGATGGCCGTAGTCATCGATGACGGCGACATCGTTGACGATGCCTTTGATGTCGAAACGGCGGCTTACACCGGCAAATTTGCCCAAAGCTTCGCGGATGAGCTCCGCGGGGACGTTTAAATAGAGGGCTACGGCAGCGGCGGCGGCGGCGTTGCGAACGTTGTGGATGCCCGGGGGATGCAACAGGCGGAACATGCCGAGGTCGTCGCCTTTGAAGGTGAGGCGGAACTCGCTATTTAAGCCTTCGAGATTAATGTCGCTAATGACGAGATCGGCTTGCGTGGAGACGCCATAGGTGATGATGGGGCGTTTTACCTGCGGGATGATGGCTTGCACGTTGGGCTCGTCCAGGCAGAGGATGGCCGCGCCGTAAAACGGCACTTTGTTGACGAACTGGACGAAGACGTTCTGGATGTCTTCGAGCGAGGCGTACTGGTCGAGGTGTTCGCGGTCGATGGTGGTGACCACGGAGACAACCGGAGCGAGGAGCAGGAAGCTGCGGTCGCTTTCGTCGGCCTCGACTACGAAGTATTCGCCTTTGCCGAGGCGCGCGGTGGTGCCCGCCTGATTCACCTTGCCGCCGATGACGAAGGTGGGGTCGAGATGGGCTTCGCCGAGAATGGCCGCGACCATGGAGGTGGTGGTGGTTTTGCCGTGCGCGCCGGCTACGGCGATGCCGTATTTCAGGCGCATCAGCTCGGCGAGCATCTCGGCGCGCGGGATGACGGGGATTTTGTGTTTGTGGGCTTCCACCACTTCGGGATTGTCGGCCTTGACGGCGGAAGAAATGACCACCACATGCGCACCATTTACATTGCCGGCTTTGTGGCCGCTGTAGATGGTGGCGCCGAGATCCTGCAGGCGCTCGGTGATGGTGGAGGGTTTGACATCCGAGCCGGAGACGGAATAGCCGAGCGTGAGCAGCACTTCGGCGATGCCGCTCATGCCGATGCCGCCAATGCCGACGAGATGAATGCGCTGGAAATTGCGGAAGGAGACCATCATGCGTTTGCCCTCGCGCCCGTTGGTAGCAATTTAACAGCCGATTCGATGAGGTCCACGATTTCGCGCGTGGCATGGGGACGGCCCAAGGATTTGGCGGCGGCGGCCATGCGCTGGGTTTCATCGGGCTTGTCGATGAGGGCGAAGATTTCCTGCGTGAGGCGCGCGGCGGTGAGTTCGGGCTCGGTGATGAGGCGGCCGGCGCCGGCATTGACCATTTCCTGGGCGTTGCGGAGTTGGTGGCTATCCGTGGCGGCGCCGAACGGGATGAAGATGGCCGTGCGTCCGGCGGCGGCAATTTCCGCAGCGGTGATAGCGCCGGCGCGGCAGACGATGCCATCGGCCCAGGCGAAGCGCTCGGCCATGTTGCTGAAGAAAGGGACGACTTCGGCCAGGATTTCACGACGGGCGTAGGCCGTGCGGACGGCGTTATAGTCGCGCTCGCCGGTTTGGTGCACGATACTGAGCTCGTGCTTGCGGACGGCGAGGGCGTCCATGGCGTCGACGAAGGTGCGATTGATGGGGAGGGCGCCCTGGCTGCCGCCGGTGATGAGGAGGCGGAAAGGTTTTCCTACTGGTTGCTGGGGGATGGTGAAGAATTCGGCGCGGACGGGGCAGCCGGTGACGACGGCTTTTGCTCCCCAATTGCGGGCGGAAACTTCGTAGCCGGTGGCAATGCGGGTGGAAAGCCTGGCGAGGATTTTGTTGGTGAAACCGGGCTCGGCATTGGGCTCGAAAATAATATTCGGGATGCCGCCTAGCCACGTAGCGAGCAGCATGGGGCCAGCCGCGTAACCGCCGACACCGAAGGCGGCGACGGGATGGTGTTTGCGCAGGACGGCGCGCGCGTCCGAAAGGCCGCTGCCGAGCATGGCGAGATTTTTTACGAGCGTCATGCCACCTTTGCCTTTTAATCCTGCGACGCGCAGCGTCTCGAGCGGCAAGCCGGCCGCCGGGACGAGGCGCATCTCAATGCCGCGCTGTGTGCCGACCAGCACCGCTTCGCGGTCGCTGCCGCGACGGAGCCACTCTTGGGCAATGGCGATCGCCGGGATAACGTGGCCGCCGGTACCTCCGCCCGCGATGAGAAGTTTCACGGGGGCGGCGTCACCTTTGCCTGGCTTCCGGCGACTCCGTGACCTGCTGGCTGATGTTGAGGAGCACGCCGGTGGCCAGCAGCATGATGAGCAAACTCGAACCGCCGTAGCTTACGAACGGCAGCGGGATGCCTTTTGTGGGCACCATGCCAAGGACGACCGCGAAGTTAATCAGCGCTTGTGTGAGCACCAGCGCAGTGATACCGGTGGCCAGCAGGCGGCCAAAATTGTCTGGCGCGCGGAGGGCCGCGCGCAGGCCGCGCCAGCCGTAGACCGCGAAGAGCGTCAACACCAGCAGCGCGCCGATAAACCCCAGCTCTTCCGAGATGACCGCGTAGATGAAATCCGTGTGCGCTTCAGGAAGATAAAATAATTTTTGTTTGCCCTCCATCAAGCCTACGCCGGAGAAGCCGCCGGAGCCGACCGCAATGAGCGACTGCATCAATTGGAAGCCGGCGCCTTGTGGGTCGGTCTTGGGATCGAGGAAGGCCAGCAGGCGCGCGTGGCGGTAGCCCACGCCGGTAACCAGCAGGTAGAGGATGGGCAGCGCGGCGGTGACACCGACGGCCAGCCATTTCCAAGATAATCCCGCGACAAAGAGGATGGTGGTGGCTACCAGCAGAATGTCGACGGAGGTGCCGAGGTCCGGCTGCAGGATGATCAGGCCGACGATGATGAGGACCGGGCCAGCAGCGGGGAGAATCGTTTGCAGAAAATCTTCCTGGTTGAATTCCATGGCGGCAGAGGCGCGGCGTTTCAGATCGAGTACCCACGCAAGATAAAGAATGACGGCGAGCTTGGCGAGTTCGGAAGGCTGGATGTTGAGCGGGCCCATTTTGATCCAGCGGTGGGTGGCGTGCGATTTATCGAGAAAGAAGGTGCTCGCGAGAAGCAGCAACACGACGCACAGCGTGGTGTAGATCACCGCGGGTTCGCGCAGTTTGCGATAGTCGATGCGCAGGAGTACCAGCATGCCGATGCAGCCGGCGATGAGCGCCACGAACTGGCGCAGCAGAAAGATGTACGAGTGGCCGTACTGGCTGTCGGCGGTAACGGCGGAGGCGCTGAAGATCATCACCGTGCCGAGCAGGCAGAGCGCGATGGTGGTGCCGAAGAGCCAGCGGTCAATTTCAAGGCGTCGGGGCATGATTCCTCATCTCTCTGCGGGCAATCGCGCGCCGGCGCGGGCTTGCGCGGCGCGATCGGCGGCGGCGTTTACGAGTTGTTTGAAAATGCGGCCGCGCTGCTCGTAGTTTTCAAACTGATCGAAGCTGGCGCAGGCGGGCGCGAGCAAGACGGTGTCTCCAGGCCGCGCGGCGTTGCGCGCGATTTCGACGGCGCGGCCGAGCGTGCCGGCTTGTTCGACGGGTACGCTGCCGGAAATCTGGCCGGCGATTTTTTCCGCCGCGGCGCCGATCAAAATGGCGAGGAGGGCTTTTTCTTGCAGTGCTGTTCGCAGGGTGGTGTAGTCGCTGCCTTTGTCTTTGCCGCCGAGGATGATCAGAATGCGGCCCGGGAAGGCTTCGAGGGCTTTCTGCGTGGCATCGACGTTGGTGGCTTTGGAGTCGTTGTAATAGCGCACGCCGGAAATTTCCGCCACGAATTCGAGGCGATGCTCGACGCCGTGGAAGGTGCGCACCGCCGCCGGAATATCCTGCGCGGCTACGCCGGCGAGCCGCGCGGCGGTGGCAGCGGCGAGTACGTTCTCGAGATTGTGGGCGCCCGGGAGCGGGATGTCCGTCAGGCGCAACACGAGTTCATCGGTGTGCATAGCTGGGGAGCGAAAGACGATCTCGTTACCGCGCACGTAGGTGCCCTGCTCGACGGGTTGGCGGCGACTGAACCAGTAGACCTGCGGAGGAGATGGGGCCAACGCCGCGGCGGCGGGATCGTCGGCGTTGAGGATTGCCGCATCGGCGGGTTGCTGATTCTCAAA
>PMOV01000035.1 GCA_003161195.1 Acidobacteriota bacterium
GGCAATGGGCGGGATTTCGGCCTTAGGCATCTGAACTACACCTACCAGGAAGGCGAAGGCGGCATTGCTGAGGCCCTCGGCTTGGCGGAGTATTTCGCCGGTGGAGAGCCGATCTGCGTGGTACTGGGGGACAACATCATCGAGAATAACATCCTCCACGCGGTGGAGAATTTCAAAAAGCAGAAGAACGGCGCGAAGATCTTGCTGAAGGAAGTGGAGGACGCGCCGCGCTTTGGCGTGGCGGAGATTCAGGGGAACCGCGTGCTGGGCATCGAAGAGAAACCGAAGAATCCCAAGTCGAACTACGCCGTCATCGGCATTTATCTCTATGACGCTAGCGTGTTCCAGAAGATTCACCGGCTGAAGCCTTCCGGCCGCGGCGAACTCGAGATCACGGACGTAAACAATTTCTATATCGACGAAGGTACGCTAACTTACGAAGTGCTGGACGGCTGGTGGACGGACGCGGGGCAGTTTGAATCGCTGCTGCGGGCAAACTCGCTGGTGGCGGAGACTGGCGCGAACAAGATGACGCGCGGACACCGTTCACCGTCGGGCGCGGAAGTGCCCGCATGAAGATTTTCGTTACCGGCGGCGCGGGATTCATCGGCTCGTGTTTCATCCGCATGATTTTGGCACCCGGGCAGAAGCATTCCGTAGTGAATTACGACAAGCTGACGTATGCGGGAAATCTGGCGAATCTCGAGCCGGTAGCCAGGCACGCGGGTTATCGCTTTGTAAAAGGCGACATCTGCGACGCGCATGCTGCGGAAGCGGCCATGAGCGGTTGCGACGCGGTGGTGCACTTTGCCGCGGAATCGCACGTCGACCGCAGCATTTACGAGCCGGCAGCGGCAATTCAAACGAACGTGACTGGAACGTTCATGCTGCTGCAAACTGCGAAGAAGTTGGGGCTTGCGAAATTTGTGCATGTTTCGACAGACGAAGTGTACGGCGACATGGCGCCTGGACAGTTCGCGACAGAAGAAACGCACGTGCATCCGAGCAGCCCGTATTCGGCCTCGAAGGCGAGTTCCGATTTGCTGGTGTATTCGTATGTGCGTACGTATGGCTTCCCTGGGGTGATTACGCGCGCCTCTAACAACTACGGGCCCTACCAATTCCCCGAAAAATTCATGCCGTTGCTGATCAGCAACCTGATGGAAGACAAGCCGCTGCCGATTTATGGCGACGGAAAACAGGAACGCGATTGGCTGCACGTGGAAGATCACTGCCGCGGCATTCTCGCGGTTTTGGAACGCGGGCGCATCGGCGAGGTGTACAACATCGGCGGAGCGGACATCGTGGAGAACATCACCATGGCGAAGGCCCTGCTGCGAGCCATGGGCAAGCCAGAGACGCTGTTGACCTACGTGAAAGACCGCCCGGGGCACGACCGTCGCTACGCGCTCGACTGCAAGAAGATTGAGACGGAACTGGGATGGAAGCCGCAAATCCCGCTCGAACAAGGCTTGCACCAAACCATCGACTGGTACAAGACCAACACCGCCTGGATCGCAGGCGTTCGCGGTGGCGACTACCTCTCCTATTACAACAAATACTACGGAAACCGCGACACATCGCTGGATGCTCTGGCTCAGCCAGAAGCAAACTGACCCGCTGATCCTGGACTGTGGCCGCAACGGCACTAAAGGTGCCACGCGTCGAATCCAGTCGTCCAATCTTCGGTTCTTCACCCATCCGCCGATGCAGCTCTGCGATGTTCGTGGTTTCCCGCCGGGCACCCGCGAACGTCTCAAGGTTCTGGGGGGTACCGCCGGTACTGTTTCGTCCACGAGAATTATTAATGTTCTGTATGCAGATTCTTGCTTCAACGCTGTATAATCGGTTGGGTCGATTGTCCCCCCCCCGCGATGGTTCCTCTTCCGAGATCGCCCCGGATCCGCCGTGCACATCTTCCTTTGACGAAGTCGTTCAATGGAGTTTAAGACCATGCGTGGATGCAAAAGCTTTGGAGATGGTCGTGCCATCACGATGCCCCCTCGGGCAAATCCTGGAATGCACGATTCGCAACGCGTCTCGTTCGCACTGAGAGAGGCAGCGCGTCTCACTGTCTTCGCTATTGTGCTATCTCCTGCGCTCCTCGGTATTCCGTCGGAAATCAGAGCACAGACCAGNNGTCCTCACGCAGCATTACGACAACTATCGCTCCGGCGCCAACCTCAACGAGACCATTCTCACGCCCGCGAACGTGAACACCGCCACTTTCGGCAGGCTCTTTTCCACTACGACGGACGGCTACGCCTACGCGCAGCCGTTGTACCTGCCCGGTATAACCATGGGTGCTGGCACGCCACAAGCCGGCACTTCCCACAACGTCATCTTTATCGCCACGGAGCACGACAGCGTCTATGCCTTCGACGCCGATAGCAATGGCGGCGCCAACGCCAATCCGCTCTGGCAAATCACGCTGCTGGATAGCGCGCACGGCGCAGGCGCGGGAGCCACCACGGTGCCCAACGGCGACGTTAGTTCCGGCGACATTACACCGGAAATCGGCATCACTAGTACGCCGGTCATCGATCCGAACTCCGGCACCAT
>PMOV01000359.1 GCA_003161195.1 Acidobacteriota bacterium
ATCACCGCGGGACACACCGCATTTACGCGGATCCCGGCGCGCGCATTTTCCAGCGCCGCGGTTTTCGTCAGTCCGATCACGCCATGCTTGCTTGCCACATAACTCGCCGCCCGGAACCCATCAGGCCGGCGATGGACGCCCTGTTCACAATGGCGCCGCCTCCACCCTGCTTCAGCATTTGCCGAATTTCATATTTCAGGCAAAGCCACACGCCCTTCAAGTTGATGTCGATAGTTCGGTCCCAATCCTGTTCGGTCTGCGAAATAATCGGCACCCACACGCCTTCGACCCCGGCGTTATTGAATGCCACATCCAGCCGCCCAAACTGTTCCACCGTCTTCTTGACCATCGCCTCTACGTCGGCCGCTTTGGCGACATCGGTCTTCACAAATAAAGCCTCTCCGCCGGCAGCGCGGATCATTTCGACGGTCTCGACGCCCTCCGCCTCGCGGCGCCCCACGACCACCACCTTCGGCCCGGACTTCGCGAACAGCACCGCAGTTTCGCGCCCGATACGCGACGTTCCGCCCGTCACCAGCGCAACCTTGCCTTTTAACTCCATGTTCAGAAGTGCCCTTCGGATTTATAGGAATGGAGGATAAAGTCTATGGTCCCAGGATGTTCGCGTCAAACAAACGCCACCACTTCCTCTAACACTTCAGCGGCCGTGCCCACTCGATGTTGCCTCGCCAGGTCTGCCATCGAAGCGCACCGAAGGCTCCGGAAAGAAACGTTTCAGGCGGAGAAAAGGCTGCTCCAGCAACGTCCAGGACAGCGCCGCCAAGACATAAGACCCCGCAAACGCCGCCGGCAAAAGCATGACCGGGCGCCGATCCAGATGGAACGTCTGCGCCAAGTCCACAGGGATCTTGTGCAACAGATACAGGCCGTAGCTGATTTTGCCCGTGTATCGCAGAAAGCGGTTGCGCAGCGCCGCCTGCAGCCAAGCCTGCTGCGAATGCAGCGCGAGAAGCAGAAAAGCTGCCGCCGCGAGAGCCACCATGGTGAACGCCAACCAGCGCGCGCCCAGTGCCTCGCTGCCAAACGCCAGCGCCAGCGCGACTGGAAATAAAATCCATGCCGGCTTCACATATTTGCCTGGCTGGGGGCGTAGCGAATGCAGCATTAGGGCCAGCAAGGCACCGGCCATGAGCCCCACCTGCCGACAGAACACATTCGAGTAAATCAGCACGCCATGCTTCCACAGAAAATAGGTAAACGGCGGAGTGCACAGAATCATCGTCGCCGTCAGCCGGCGCAATATCGCTGGCCGGCAAAACCGCACCGCCAGCGGCCACACCAAATAAAACTGCTCTTCAATGGCCAGCGACCACGTGGTGCCAAGTGGCCCGGCGGCCATGGTCGGCACAGCGATCAGAAAATTCTGCAGGAACACCGGATAGGCCCACCACGGCGAGCTCTTGGCGAAAACCGTGTGCGCCTCCGACGGACGCAGCAGCGGCACGGCCACAAACATGAACAGCAGAATGGCGTAGTACAGCGGCAGAATACGCAACGCCCGTCGCGCGTAAAAAAATTTGAAATAATGCGGCGCGTCCCGTGCCTCCAGCAGAATCCCGGTAATCAGAAATCCCGACAAAACAAAAAACAAATCCACGCCCATCCAACCGTTGCCCACAATCGGTTGCAGGTGTAGCTGCGGATATTTCTCGCTGGTGTTCACGAACATCACCAACAGAATGGCGATGCCGCGCACGGCGTCTAGCTGTGGCATTCTCTGCGGCATGTTCTCCGGAAGACTCACCGCTTCCATTCGACCGGTTTCCTACGTCTCCAAAATGCGAAACGTGGCGGCGCCATCCGCGCCGAACCCTAAACCATCTAACATTCCTGAATAGCTTAATTTATACACCTGCGCGGATTCGGCCCGTTTCGTGGCCTTCGAGGGTCCGACAAAGCGCAAATGGCCTTCCGGGTTGCCCGTGTGAAAATAGTTGCCACGTTTGGGAACTTTCGTCGGACCATCTCTTCCATGCACCCGTCCAACCAGATCAGCAAGCCCTTCCTTATCTATCACTTCAGGACAAAGCGGCCCTTTTGGGTCGAAATCTCGCCATTGAGACGCTGCAGCACGCCTGCAAGTAGTCAACGTGGCCGCTAGGTTTCTGTATAACCCCTAAACCGCTGAAACGGCTAATCTTAACAGTGTATTAGGCCACTAGCAGTTTGAGAACCCGGCTCATGCCACTCCTGCCGGAATGGTCCCTAACCTGCCTAAATACCTTATAGCGCACGACGCAACCGCACGGATTTGTGTATTTGCAGCGCGCCCGCAAACGGGCCAGACTATTGAGGAGTCATTCTCAAGGCTATGTTAGATACCGCCATCGTCGGAGCAGGACCCTACGGACTCTCGATCGCCGCACACCTCCGCGCCACCGGGGTCAATTTTCGCGTCTTCGGCCGTCCCATGGATAGCTGGCGCGACCACATGCCCAAAGGCATGATGCTCAAGTCCGATGGCTTCGCCTCCAATCTTTATGCTCCAAACGGCGCGCTGACCCTCCAGGAATACTGCGCCGAACGCGGCATCCCCTATCACCACACGGAAATTCCCGTCAGCCTCGAAACATTCTCGAATTACGGGTTAACCTTCCGCGAGCGCCAGGTCCCGGAACTCGAAGAGCGCAATGTCGTCAACATCGTACGCACGTCAAACGGCTTTTTGCTCACACTCGATAGCGGCGAAGACGTACAGGCGCGCCGCGTGGTTCTCGCCGTGGGTATCACGCACTTCAAATACGTGCCGGAGATGCTTGCGCACCTTGAGCCGGGCTACATCACGCATGCTTACCAGCATCACGATCTGGAGCCCTTCCGCGGGCGCAAAGTTGTTGTCCTCGGTGCGGGCGCTTCGGCGATCGAGCTCTCCGGCTTGCTGCGCGAAGCTGGCGCCGACGCTCACCTCGTCGCGCGCCCGAAAGAGCTGGTATTTCACAACCCGCCCGTGGTGGGCAAGAAGCGTTCTTTGTGGCAGCGCGTGCGCAACCCCCGGTCTGGCCTGGGGCCGGGCCTGAAATCCCGCTTCTTCGCAAATTCTCCGGAAATTTTCCAGTTGCTGCCGGAAAAAACGCGCCTGGAGTTTGTGCGTACCGCGCTCGGACCTTCCGCCGGCTGGACTTCCCGCAAACAGGTCGTCGGCAAAGTGCCGCTGGTGTTGGGTGTGCAGCTGCAATCCGCGGAAGTGGTGGACGCCCAGGTGCGCTTGCGCCTGCGCGACGAGCAAGGCAACGTCCGCGAATTGCGTGCCGCTCACGTCATCACTGGGACCGGTTACAAAGTGAATATGGACCGCCTGCAATTTCTCAGCCCGGAAATTCGCCGCGAAATTAAAGTGGTCGCGGGTTCGCCGGTGCTCTCATCGTCCTTTGAATCGTCCGTACCGGGTCTGTATTTCGTAGGTCTTGCGGCAAACAATACTTTCGGTCCGCTGATGCGCTTCGCCTACGGTGCGGGGTTCACGGCGGAACGTGTGTCCAAAACCATGACGCGTCTGCGCATGCGGCCAGTGGCCGCGATGAGCGCCGCGCGAATCGTGTCTGGCCAGGAAAACGAGCGCAGCA
>PMOV01000358.1 GCA_003161195.1 Acidobacteriota bacterium
TCGCCGAGCGGCGAGGTGGTGGTTGCGGGAGTGGCGGGATATTCGTCGATTAGTTTGACGACCCAGTCGGCGTCGGTACCGGAGGTGGAGGCGAAGAGGTCGGCGATGACGTCGCCGGCAATGGTTACGTCGTGTTCGAGAACCTTGCTGGACCAGGAGGCGAAGTCATGGCGACCGGCAAGAAGTGTGCGCTGGTCTTCGACCATCCAGGTGTACCAGTGGGAGCCTTCGGCGTAGGTGGCTTGGATTGGGCGGTGGCGATAGGGGATCGGGTTCGCGGGGTCGGAGACGTATTCGGTGTAGTTCTTGTTGGTGTTGCCGGTCATGGCGGCGACCTGGGCGCCCGTCATCGGGGGTAGCATGGCTCTGGCGGGGTCTGCAAAGCCCAGTGCGCCGTCGGGGAACAAGTACAGATTCTCTGATTTGGCTTCCGGCGGGGGCCAGTGGCTGTACTGCTTCCATTTGTTGGAACCGGTCTCGAACGTGGCGGTGTCGCGTAACGTGAAGCTGCCTTGATCGTGGAGGTATCGATTAAAGAACGGGGCTTCGTAGCGGACGCGGTAATCGTCGGTGGTGGCTTCGCCGAAATAGATGTCGCCCAAATGATTGCTGGAGCCGCCCCACTGGCCGTGATTCCAGGGGCCGAGGACCAGGAAATTTTCACGGTTGGAATCGTGGGGCTCGAGCAGGGCGTAGGCTTCCTGCGGGCCGTACATGTCTTCCTGATCCCAGAAGCCGCCGACGAGCAGGGTGGGGACGGCAACTTTGTCGAGATGCCATTCGACGCCGCGGGAACGCCAGAAATCGTCATATGCGGGATTTTTGAGGAAGCCGATGCCGGTGGGAAGTTTATCGACGCCGGTTTGTTTGGCGGCGGCGGCGAAGGAGCCGGCTTTCAGAAAGAAATCGTAGGCGTCTTCGTCGAGTTTGCCGAAGGCGTTTTCCTTTGAGCTTTCCATGCCCAGGGTGTAATCGTGGCCGTAGGTCTGGCGGAAGGCGCCGTTGTGAAAGAAGTCGTCGCCCATCCAGACGTCAATCATGGGGGCTTGCGGCGAGATGGCTTTGACGGCGGGATGCGGGTCGATGCCGGCGGCTTGTGCGAGGAATCCGGGATAGGAGATGCCGAAGACGCCGACGCGGCCGTTGTTGTTGGGGATATTTTTGACGAGCCAGGCGACGGTGTCGTAGGTGTCGGTGCTTTCGTCGACCAGTTTCGGATTCGTGTGATCGACCATGGCGCGGGACATGACGAAAGTGCCTTCGGATTCGTAGCGGCCACGGATGTCCTCGAAGACAAAGATGTAATGGTCGTGAACAAGTTCTGGGAAACGGGAGTTGACGGAGTCAGAGGTGGACTCGTCGACGCCGTAGGGTGTGCGTTGCATAAGGATGGGAAGCGCGGCGGTGGCGTCTTTGGGGACGAGAATGATGGCGTGAAGCTTGATGCCGTCGCGGACCGGGATCATTACTTCCTGGCGGGCGAATTCGGGCTTGATGAAGGTCTGCGGTTCGCTGTCGACTTTTTGCGCGGGATGCGTGGATTTGTCCGGGGCGATGCGCGTGAGGCCGGAGATTTTGCCGTCGGCGCTGAGCGTGAATTTTAGGATGAAAGGATGGCTGCCGCTTGCCGGGACGAAGGTGTCTGGAGCGCTGGGAGCGAGCTCCTGGCGCGGCATGCGCTGGGATTCGGCGAAGAGTTTTCCATCAATAAGGGAGATGGAGAGCGGGTAGTAGGGGCTGTCGTCGAACCGGTAGGCGCCGACGTAGGTGGGGAGCTTTTCGGCGGGGACGCGGTAGCTGGTGGGGGCGGGGGAAGGTTGGGCTGGCGTTGAAGCGGTGCAGAGGATGGCGCAGAGAATGAGCAGGGCGGTGCGGAGGCGGCTCGGAACGGTCATGGAATATGTTTTATCACAAAGAGAGCAAAATCTATGGCCGCGCATTCAAAACCGGAATTCAGCGATTTGCGGCGGGGATGGATCGAAGTCCGAGTAGCGAAGCCAAGTGGGGCGGACGAC
Organism: Acidobacteriota bacterium; assembly: GCA_003161195.1. GTDB lineage: Bacteria > Acidobacteriota > Terriglobia > Acidiferrales > UBA7541 > Acidiferrum. The sequence continues at coordinate 2,016 of PMOV01000358.1, forward strand.
GAAATGAGTGAGACCAGGCCAGGATAGGCGGGCTGGGCCATCGGGCCATTTTTCGAAATAGATTTTTTGGTAGCGCGCTAATTCTTCGCCGAGAGGTTCCGTGGCGATGCCTTCGTATTGCACGGTTTGTTCGTGGTCCCAGCCGATGACCAGGGAGCAGCGCGGGTCGGCGATGAGGTTCGGGAATTTCCTCGAGGATTTTACGGTGTCGAAGATGATTTCGAGATTTGGAGAGACCGCGATGCCGATCAGGGCCGATTGAGGTGTTTGGTTGGGGCCGAGGGACGAGACAACGGCGTAGCGGTGGTTGGTTAGGAAAGCGTGGATTTGAGATCGATCCATGAATTGCCCACCCGGTGCCTAACGGAAGCGCTCTGGAAGAAGCAGCAAAAGGCGACCGCCTCAGAAGGCGGCCGCTACAGAGTCAAAGGCGACGGGTTACGCGATGGTGACGTCGGGGCTTAGGTAGACGTCCTGGATGGCGTTCAGGAGTTTTACGCCTTCGGCCATGGGGCGCTGGAAAGCTTTGCGACCGGAGATCAGGCCGGTGCCGCCGGCGCGTTTGTTGATGACCGCGGTGGTGACGGCTTCCTCAAAATCATTCGCGCCGCTGGCGCCGCCGCTGTTGATCAGGCCGCTGCGGCCGGCGAAGCAGTTGATAACCTGATAGCGGGTGAGATCGATGGGGTGGTCGCTGGCGAGGTCGGTGTAGATGCGCTTGTCGAACTTGCCGTAGCTGGAGTCGCCCATATTGAGGGCAGCATAGCCGCCGTTATTTTCCGGGAGCTTTTGCTTGATGATGTCGGCTTCGATGGTGACGCCGAGGTGATTGGCCTGGCCGGTGAGGTCGGCGGAGAGGTGATAGTCCTTGTCTTTCTTGAAGGCGTTGTTGCGCAGGTAGCACCACAGGACGGTGGCCATGCCGAGGTCGTGAGCTTCCTTGAAGGCCAGGCTGATTTCGTGAATCTGGCGGTCGCTATTGTCGCTGCCGAAATAGATGGTGGCGCCCACGGCGGCGGCGCCCATGTCCCAGGCCATTTTCACGTTGCCGAAGAGGATTTCGTCGAACTTATTAGGGTAGGTGAGCAGTTCGTTGTGATTGAGCTTCACGATGAAGGGAATTTTGTGGGCGTATTTGCGGGAGACGGAGCCCAGGACGCCGAAGGTGGAGGCCACCGCGTTGCAATCGCCTTCGATGGCCAGCTTGACGATATTTTCACCGTCGAAGTAGATGGGATTTTTGGCGAAGCTGGCGCCGGCGGAATGCTCGATGCCCTGATCGACTGGGAGGATCGAGAGATAGCCGGTGCCGCGCAGACGGCCGTGGCGGAAGATGCGCGCGAGATTGGTGATGACGCGGCTGTTGCGGTCCGAGTGGAGCCAGACGCGGTCAAGGAAATCCGGACCGGGGAGGTGGAGCATGTCTTTCGAGATTTTGGGATTGCTAAACCCGAGCAGGGAGTCGGCTTTGGCGCCGAGGTAGCCCTGGATGGTGTTCGGTGCGGTGGTGGTAGCCATGTGATTCTCCTCTTTAACGGAAGCGATGACTGCGGTTATTGCGTGAGGTCCTGGGAGAGCATTTTGGCTGCTGCGGCGTCCAAGAGCCAGAGTAATTTTCCGTTGGTTGGCTTGATGAGTTGGGAGGGCAGTTGTTCGGGCTCGTAGGGGCCTTCGAGAACGGCTTTTAGCGCGGGGGCTTTGGCGGCGCCGCCGACCATGAAGACGACCTGGGCGGAATTGTTGGCGACCGGGGCGGTGCAGGTGACGCGCTCGGTGTACAGCTTGCCGACCCAGTTGTGCATGACGAGGCGGCCGTGGTCATGGAGCGCTTTGGTGCCGGGGAAGAGCGAGAGGGTGTGGCCTTCGTCGCCCATGCCGAGGAACATGAGATCGAAGCGCGGGAGCTGGCCCGCGGAGAGTGTGAATTCCTTGCGCAGCAGGGCTTCGTATTCCTGTGCGGCCTTTTCGGTGTCAGGGTACTCGCCCATGATGCGATGAATTTGCGCGGGCTGTAGCGGGACCCTGGTGAACAGCGTTTCGTTGGTCATGCGGTAGTTGCTGTCCGGGTCGTCAGGTCCGGCGTGGCGTTCGTCGCCAAAGAAGATGTGCATGTTGTCCCAAGGGAGCTGGGACTTGAGTGGCTCGGCGGCGAGGAGTTGGTTGAGGGCCTTGGGCGTGGAGCCGCCGGAGAGTGCCACGCGGAACGCGCCATTGGCCGCAACGGCGGATTTTGCGGCGTCGACGAAAATTTCCGACGCGCGCCGCGCGATGGCGGCGCTGTCCGGGAAGATGTAGACTTCGCGGTTCGGCGCGGCGGACATGTTCTAGGTGACTCCCGTTTTGTCCATCAGGGCGATGCGGTTGCGCTGTTCCATGAGGTCTTGATCGGTGCGATGCCAGGCGCGGCCGTCGCGCGCGAGCAAATCTTCGGCCTCCGCGGGTCCCCAGGAACCGGCAGCGTAATTGGGGAAGCCGCGAGCGGGCAGGGCGTGCCAGACGTCCAGGATCGGCTGGATGACGCTCCAGCCGGCTTCGACCATGTCCGAACGCTGGAACAGCGTGGGGTCGCCGGCCATGCAGTCGCGCAGGAGGCGTTCGTAGCCGGTGTTGTGCTCGGCGCCGAAATAGGTTTTGTAGTCGAAGTCCATGTTGACGAGGCCGAGCTTCATCAGCGCGCCGGGGACTTTGGCGCCGAGGCTGAGGGAGATGCCTTCATCCGGCTGGATGTGGATGACCAGGCGATTGGTTTCGAGATTTTTGACGGTGGTGTTGCGGAAGAGGACGAAGGGCGTGCGGCGGAACTGGATGACGATTTCCGTGGTGCGCTGCGCGAGGGCTTTGCCGGTGCGGAGATAAAAGGGGACGCCGGCCCAGCGCCAGTTGTCGATTTGCAGCTTTAACGCCACGAACGTTTCGGTGTTGGAATTCGGAGAAACGTCAGGTTCCGCGCGATAGCCGGCGTCGCGGGCGCCGTCGGCCATACCGGGACCGTATTGGCCGCGGACCATGTTGGTGAGGACTTCTTCGGCTTCGAGTGGCTGGATGGCGTGCAACACTTCGGCTTGCTTGTTGCGGACCTCGTCGGCATCGAAGGAGATGGGCGGCTCCATGGCGGTCATGGTGAGGAGTTGGAAGAGATGGTTAGGCACCATGTCGCGCAGCGCGCCAGCAGTTTCGTAAAATCCGCCGCGATGCTCGACGCCCACGGTTTCGGCGGCAGTGATTTGCACGTGGTCGACGTAATGGCGGTTCCAGAGCGGTTCGATGATGTTGTTGGAGAAGCGGAAAACCATGACGTTCTGCACGGTCTCTTTGCCGAGGTAGTGGTCGATGCGGTAGATCTGCTTTTCGGTAAGAACCTGGCTTAAATCCTTGTTGAGCTGGATCGCGGAAGCGAGGTCGTGGCCGAAAGGCTTCTCCACGATGACGCGAGCCCAGTGCGTGGGGTCTTCGGTGAGCAGGCCGGTATCGCCGAGCATTTTGGTGATGGGCCCGAAAAAGCGCGGGGCCACGGCAAGGTAGAAGAGCTTGTTGCCCTGGCAATCGTGCTCCTTGTCGGCAGTGGCGATTTGCTGCTGCAGCCGTTTAAAGGCTTCCGCGTCGGCAAAATCGCCTTTTACGTAATAAATGCGCTCGAGGAACCAGGACCAGAGCTGCGGGTCGACGGGAAGCGGCGCGTATTTGGGGATGTCCTCGGAAAGTTTCTGGCGGAAACTCTCGCTGGTGTAATCGTTGGTGGCAAAGCCAACGATGGCGAACTGCTTGGGCAGGACGTTGTCCGCCGCGAGATTGCAGAGCGCGGGGATGAGTTTGCGCTTGGTGAGGTCACCGCTGGCGCCAAAAATAACCATGACACACGGCGAAGCGGCGACGCTGGTTTCCGGGTGATGCGAGTTCATGGACACGATCCCTGCCTAGTGGGCTAAAAGAATTTTGGATGCGCGTATGCCGTGCGCGTCGCTTATTTCTTTTCGAGGTGTCCGCCGAACTGAAACCGCATGGCGGACAAAACCTTGTTGGCAAAGTCGCCTTCGCCGCGCGAGGTGAAGCGCTGGTAAAGCGATTCCGTCAGCACCGGTGCGGGCGCTCCGGATTCGATGCCCGCCAGGATGGTCCAGCGGCCTTCGCCGGAATCCGAGACGTGGCCGGAGAATTTTTCGAGTTTGGGCGAATCGAGCAGCGAGATGGCGGTGAGGTCCAGCAGCCACGAGGCCACCACGCTGCCGCGGCGCCAGACTTCGGTGACGTCAGCGAGATTGAAATCGTATTGGTAGTGCTCGGGATTGCGCAGCGGGGTGGTTTCCGCATCGGCCTCGCCCTGATGAGTTTTGCCGACGTTAGCGTGCTTCAGAATATTGAGGCCTTCGGCGTAGGCGGCCATGATGCCGTACTCGATGCCGTTGTGCACCATTTTGACGAAGTGCCCGGCGCCGTTCGCTCCGCAGTGCAGGTAGCCTTCCTCGGAGGTGCCGGGAACTTTGTCACGGCCGGGCGTGCGGTCCACGTTGCCGCGGCCGGGGGCCAGCGTTTTGAAGATGGGGTCGAGGTGCTTCACGATGTCGTTTTCGCCGCCGATCATCTGGCAGTAGCCGCGTTCGAGTCCCCAGACGCCGCCGCTGGTGCCAACGTCGACGTAGTGAATGCCCTTGCCGCTCAGTTCCTTGGCGCGGCGGATGTCGTCGATGTAATAGGAGTTGCCGCCGTCGATGATGATGTCCCCGACATCCAACTTACCGACGAGTTCGTGCAGCGTCGAGTCGACGACCGCCGCGGGAACCATCAGCCAGATGGCGCGTGGCTTTGCGAGTTTTTTGACGAATTCATCCAGCGAGCTGGAGCCAGCGGATCCCTCGGAGGTCAGTTGCTTGACGGTATCTGCACTGCGATCGTAGACCACGGTGTCGTGACCCTGCTTTTGCAGGCGGCGCACCATGTTGGCGCCCATTCTTCCCAGGCCGATCATTCCGAGTTGCATGCGTTGGCTCCTCTAAATTAGGTACAGCACTATCTCACAGCTGCGGCGATTCGTGTTCGTGGGCCCGATTTACGCGATGGCTTGTTTTACGGCGGCGGCCAGCTTCGTCAGGCCGGCGTTGACGTCGGAGCCGAGATGGACGCGCAGGGCGCGGCGGCCGCGCTCCGCGAGCACCGCGAAATCCCCGCGAGCTTGCGCGTTCTGCACCACACCGAAAGTGTATTTCTGATCCGGCACCTGGATGTCTTTGGCGTGGTCGTGGGTGATTTGGATAAAGACGCCGCTGTTGGGGCCGCCCTTGTAAGCCTGTCCGGTGGAGTGCAGGAAGCGCGGGCCGAAGCCCAGGACGGTGGCAACTTTCTTTTTGTCGCGAATGGCCATACGCAGGCCTTGCATGGTCTTGTCGTTTTGCTCGTTCATGGGGACGTAGCCCAATACACCGAAATAATCGCCGGCCTTGATGCGGTCCAGATGCTTTTTCAGGACCTCGACGAGCGAACCGCCTTTGAGCGCGGCGGCATTTTTATCGTCGGCATAGAGTTTCAATCCATCGCCCTCGAAGAACGGCGTTTCGGGCGGCAAAGAACCCTTGGCTTCGTACTCGCTGGTGAGCTTTTTGGTTTCGATCTTGCTGGCTTCCACGTCCGGCTGATTGAAGGCGTCGATGCCGATAATGGCGCCAGCGGTGGCGGTGGCGATCTCCCAGCGGAACATTTCCTGGCCCAGGTTGTAGATATCCGGCAAGCCGATGCGCACCACCGGTTGGCCGGCCTTCTCGAGGGCGTCGATGGCCGCGTCTTGCGCGGCGTCGGGCGCGGGGTCCAGGCGGAGATAGGCGATGACGCGGTCGTTGCCATAGACATTCGGGCTGCCGAGATCCTCGCGATCCACGGGGACGATGCCTTTGCCTATTTTCCCGGTGGATTCGGCGAGCAACTGTTCGAGCCAGGCGCCGAGATCGGCGATGCCGGGCGAGGCGACGATGGTAACTTTGTCGCGGCCCTGATTCGCGGCCGCGCCCAGAATAGCGCCCAGGATGACGCCGGGATTGTTGCCAGCGGCCACGCCCGCGCCGCAGGCCTTGACCATTTCTTCCGTGGCCTGCAGGAATTTTTGCACGTCGACGCCCATAATCGCGGCCGGCACCATGCCGAAATTAGAGAGCGCGGAGTAGCGGCCGCCGATACTCGGCAAGCCCATGAAAATTTTGCGGAATTTATCGCCTTGCGCAACGTGCTGCATTTTGGAGCCGGGATCGGTGACCGCGATGAAGCGGTTGCCCACCTCCGCGGCGCCAACTTTGGCTTTTACCTGCTGGAAGAAATATTGCTTGAAGATATTTGGCTCGAGCGTGCCGCCGGATTTGCTGCTGACAATGCACACGGTGCTGCTCAGGTCCAGCTTGGCTTCGAGCGCGGCGATTTGCTCGGGGCTGGTGGAATCCAGGACGTGCAGCTCCGGATGGCCGGGAATTTTGCCGTAGGTGATGCGCATCACTTCAGGGCAGAGGCTCGAGCCGCCCATGCCGAGCAGCAGGGCGTGCTTGTAGCCGGTCTTGGCGATGTCCGCGGCGATGCCCTTCAGCGCGTCGATGTGCGCGAGCTGCCCTTCGGTAATGCCGAGCCAGCCGAGCCATTTTCCTTCGTCCGCGCCCGTCCACACGGAAGAGGCACCCTTCCACATCCGGGCGACTTTGTCGTTCTTCTTCCAGTCCTCGAGCGCGGCGGCCACCGCGCCGCCCAGCTGCTCGGGAAGTTTGTACGTTTGCGTATTCAGGCTCACGCGTGTACTCCCGCGGATTTGCCCGTAGCGTCGAGCAGCTTCACGAAGGCTTCGTGGAAGATCTTCACGCCATCGACGAGCAATTTATGGGTGGCATCTTTCATCGAGATGCCGGACTTTTCGAGGTGGTCCATGGTTTGCTGCGCGTCGGCAACATTTTCCGTCAGGCTGTTGCGCAGTTTGCCGTGGGCGCGGAAGGCGTCAAAGGTGGCGGGCGGAATGGTATCCACGGTGTCCGCGCCGATCAGTTCTTCGACGTAAATCACATCGCGATACTTCGGATTTTTGGTGCTGGTGCTGGCCCACAAGAGGCGCTGCGTCTGCGCGCCCTTGGCGGACAGCGCCTGCCAGCGCGGGCCAGAGAAAAGTTCCTGATACTTTTTGTACGTAAGTTTGGCGTTGGCGATGGCGATTTTGCCGTGAATGCTGGAGAGCACCGCGCGGCGGCTTTCGTCTTTTTCGGCGGCGAGTTTTTCATCGATGATGCCGTCGATCAGCGTGTCGATGCGGCTGACGAAGAAGCTGGCCACGCTGGCGATGTGGCTAAGGTCCTCGCCCTTTTTGGCGCGCGCCTCGAGCGCCGAGATGTAAGCTTCGGCCACCTGCTCATACGCCGATTGCGCGAAGAGCAGCGTGATGTTGATGTTCAGGCCGTCCTCAAGGAGCTGGCGAATGACCGGGATGCCTTCCGGCGTGGCGGGCACCTTGATCATCACATTTTCACGAGCCACTTCTTTCCACAGGCGGCGCGCCTCCTCCAGCGTGCCCGCAGCGTCATTGGCAAGTTCGGGCGAGACTTCCAGGCTCACGTAGCCATCGCGCCGCTTGGACTCGAGATACACGGGCTTAAAAATGTCGCAAGCCGCCTGTACGTCGCGAATGGCGATTTTTTCGTAGATGCCTTTGGCGTCCATTTTCTTGGCTTCCGCAGAAGTCAGAATGTCGGCGTAATCCTGACTCGTCGCGATAGCCTTCTCAAAAATGGCGGGGTTGGAGGTCATGCCGCGCAGGCCGTCGTCGTGAATCAGGCGCTGCAGTTCGCCGCTGGTCAGCAGATCGCGGCGTATATAGTCCATCCACGCGGACTGCCCGTACGCGAGCAAACCCTTCAACGGATTGGCGCCTTGCGCGGAGCCGAGATTGGAAACGGTGCTGGTCGTGGTCATATATGTTTCTCCTTACTTGCTAACTCTCATTGTACGCCCGGCGGGAAGGAACGCGGGCGAGGCCGTAAGCGAATTCAGACTCCGCGCCACAAGCATAGATGCCACGCCGCACGAGGCGGATACGACATTCTTATTTATGGCTTGGCGGGCTCCAGAGCGTGCCGCGTCTCGAGCGCTTTGATTTTATTCAGGCGGCGCAGATGACGCGCCGCGCCGCTAAATTGCGCGCCCAAAAACGATTTTACCAAATCCTCGGCCAGCCTCTCGCCCGCGATGCGCGAGCCGATCACCAGGACGTTCATGTCGTCAAACTCGACGCCCAGGTGCGCGGAGCAGGTATCGTGGCAAGACGCGGCGCGGATGCCGGGAATTTTGTTGGCGGCGATGGTCATGCCCACGCCGCTGCCGTCGAAGAGCACGCCGCGGTCGGAGCGCCCTTCCACGATGGCTTGCGCAACCAGCTCGACAAAATCCGGGTAGTCGCAGGGATTTTCGTTGAACGCGCCCACGTCCAGAATCTCATGGCCGAGCGCGCGCACCACGTCGCTCATCTTGCTCTTCAGAGCGAAGCCCGCGTGGTCGGAACCGATGACGATTCTCATGGCGCGCTACTTGCCGGATTTCGCGTTGGCGATCACTTCTTTGGCCGCGGACACGATGGCCTCCGGTTCAAAGCCGAACTTCTTTTGCAGTTCCTTCAAAGGCGCGGAGGCGCCGAAGGTGTGCATGCCGATGATGCGGCCTTTCGGACCCACGTATTTGTCCCAGCCAAGCGTGCCGGCTTGCTCCACGGAAACGCGCGCGGTCACCGCCGGCGGCAGTACGCTCTCGCGATATTCCTTGGGTTGATGCTCGAAAATTTCCCAGGAAGGCATACTTACCAGGCGGGCTTTCACGCCTTCAGCGACCAGCTTTTCGTAGGCCTTCAGGGCCATATCCACTTCGCTGCCGGTGGCCATCAGAATGACGTCGGGCTTGCCGTCCGCGGCATCCGCCAGAACGTACGCGCCTTTGGTAACACCCGCCGCGGAGGCGTACTTCGTGCGATCAATGGTCGGCAAATTCTGCCGCGTGAGCACCAGCGCCACCGGCTCATGATGCAGCTGCATGGTGAACTTGTACGCTTCCAAAACTTCGTTGGCATCCGCGGGACGCAGCACAATCAAGCCTGGGACCGCGCGCAACGCCATCAGTTGTTCAATCGGCTGGTGCGTCGGGCCGTCTTCGCCTACACCGATGGAATCGTGCGTGAAAATATAAATGACCGGCACTTCCATGATGGCGCTCAAGCGGATGGCTGGCTTGCAGTAATCGCTGAAAATGAAAAACGTGGAAGCAAAGGGCCGTATCTTGCAAAGCGCCAGGCCGTTGGCAATCGCGCACATGGAATGTTCGCGAATGCCAAAGTGCATGTTGCGCCCGCCGCGCGTATCGGCTTGAAAATCGCCGACACCGTCAAACGTCAGCCGCGTTTTCGTGGACGGATACAAGTCCGCCGAGCCGCCCATCAGCCACGGCACATTCTTCGCCAGGGCATTCAACACTTTGCCGCCGGAGTCGCGGCTGGCCAAGCCCTTGGCGTCCGCCGGGAACACCGGCAGGTCCTTGTCCCAGCCTTGCGGAAGCTGCCGTTTCTGCATGCGTTCCATCTGGTCGTACAGCTCCGGCCACTTGGCCTTGTATTCTTCCGTCTGCTTCATCCACGCGGCGCGCGCCTCGCCGCCGTGCTTGCCGATGCCGTTCTTGAATTGATCGTAGATGCCGTCCGGCACCAGGAACTTGGCGTCCTCCGGCCAGCCGTAATTTTTCTTGGTCAGCCGAATCTCGTCTTCGCCCAGCGCTTCGCCGTGCGCCTCTCGGGTGTCCTGTTTGTGCGGCGAGCCGTAACCGATGTGGCTGTCCAGCACGATAAAGGTGGGTCGGTCTGTGGTCTGGTTGAACTGGTGCAGAACCTTTTCGATCGCTCCAGTGTCGTTGGCATCGGTGACGTGCGCCACGTTCCAGCCGTAGGCCTTGAAGCGCGCCGCCACATCCTCGGTAAACGCCAGCGAGGTGTTGCCTTCAATCGTGATGTGGTTGTTGTCGTAGATCCAGCAGAGGTTGGCAAGCTTGTGATGCGCGGCCAGCGACGCCGCCTCGCCGGAGATGCCCTCCATCATGTCGCCGTCGCCGCACAGCACGTAGACGTTGTAATCAAACATCTCGTAGCCGGGCTTGTTGAAATGCGCCCCCAGCCACCAGCGCGCCATGGCCATGCCTACGCTCGTGGCCACGCCTTGCCCAAGCGGCCCGGTGGTGGTCTCCACGCCGGACGTCCAGCGGTACTCCGGGTGTCCCGGACACTTGCTGTCCAGTTGGCGGAATTTCTTGATGTCCTCGAGCGTCACGGAAATCTGGCCGAGCGTCTCATACTGCGGGTTCACGGCCTTCACCTGTGCCAGGTGCAACAGCGAATACAGCAGCATGGACGCGTGTCCGTTGGACAAGACAAAACGGTCGCGGTTCGGCCAGATCGGGTCGTTGGGATCGTAGCGCAGGAACTTTTGCCAGATCGTGTACGCCACCGGCGCCAGCGCCATCGGCGTTCCCGGATGCCCGGAGTTGGCCGCCTGCACCGCATCCATCGCCAGCGTCCGGATGGTGTTGATGCTCAGCAGCTCCATATTAAGTTCGGGTTTCGACGTGCTCACGGTGACTCCTGTTGTCGGGCGAAACGGTGCCCGCGGGGATAGGTCCAGGTCTTTGATGCTCCGCATAGCGGGGCGGATGATGGGATTCTACGTCAATTCGCAAACCCCAATTCGGAAACCAGTCGGGCCGGACCAGTTGACCATAAATCCGGATCTTTCTTCCCGGCAGGTATAGCACAGGTACGGTCAAAAGAGTATTACGAAGGCGTTCCGCGGCAGGTTTCGGCCGGCAGGTTCCTGGGCGGCTTTCGTCCCACCCGCGGGTGGCGGGTCAGTTTCCGATTACGCGACAAAGAGTCGGGCGGCTGAGTCTACGAACGTTCGACCTTGGGCGTCGACTGAGCTCCTAACGGCTCGCGGAAAGGATCCATCGGAAGCGGGGCGTACGCGACGTCGATGATCTCGAGAAGCTCCGACTTTGCTGGCGCAATCAGGCGCACGCGGTCGTCGGGGGACGCCTTCATCAGCGCATTGCCGAGAGGCGAGCGCCAGCTGATGTAGCCACGATCGAGGTCCACCTCGTCGATGCCCACGATCGAGACCACGTGTTCGACGCCGGCGGCATCCTTGTAGGTCACGGTTGCACCAAAGAATGCGCGCGTAGCGGCTGACCCGGAACGCGGAGCGGCGGGATCAACCACCACGGCCGCGTCAATGCGTTTGGTTAGAAAGCGAATCCGCGAATCGATCTGGCGTAACCGTCGTTTTCCGTAGAGGTAGTCGGCGTTTTCACTGCGGTCTCCGTTACTGGCCGCCCAGGCTACGACCTCCACCACCGCGGGCCGCTCGCGACGCAATAGGAACAGCTGCTCGTCTTTCAGCCGCTGCAACCCGGCGGGCGTGATGTAGTTTTTGGGCGTCGGCCCCGGTTCCTCGCGCACCGGTTCTCGGAGCGGCCGCTTTTCTCGCGTGTGCCAATCTGCCATGGGCTTTCGTGGTAGTTGTGGGCTACCCAATCTGGGAAGGTCCGCGCCTCGGTCCCGATAATTCCTTACACGGTGAACGTAACGGCAGACGCATCACTGACACTCAAGTTGAGCCTTGCACGAAATGAATGGAG
>PMOV01000268.1:0-11976 GCA_003161195.1 Acidobacteriota bacterium
GGCTGCAAACACTGCTACGCCGAAACCTTCGCCGAACGTTTCCGCGGCGTAAAAGGCCACCCGTACGAGCGGGGGTTCGACCTGCGTCTCGTTCCAGAAAAACTGGCCGAACCTCTCCGCTGGCGCACACCGAAAATGATCTTCGTCAACTCGATGAGCGATCTCTTCCACGACCAGGTCCCCGAGGAATACATCGTCGCTGTCTCTAAAGTTATGGCCGCCGCCCGTTGGCACACTTTTCAGGTGCTCACAAAAAGATCCGAGCGCCTGCAGCATCTTCTCTCTACCAGCCTGAGATTTGCTTCCACCGAACCGCATATCTGGTGGGGCGTCAGCGTCGAAAATAAAAAACATGGTTTGGCCCGCATCGATCATTTGTGCGCCAGCGCCGCCGCCGTGAAATTTCTATCCATCGAGCCTCTTCTGGAAGACTTGGGCAGCATAAACCTCGAACGAATCCATTGGGTGATCGTCGGCGGCGAGAGCGGCCCGGGCGCCAGGCTCATGCACCCCTCTTGGGTCACCTCGCTCAAGGATCAGTGCCAGTCGGCAAATGTCCCCTTTTTCTTCAAACAGTGGGGCGGTGTGCGCAAATCCAAGACCGGCAGGAAATTGGAAGGCCGAACCTATAACGGCTATCCACGGCGCGTTACCTTGCCAGTCTCCAGCCCCCAGATTTGTTCGGCACTGGCGGAAAACATCGAGCGAGCCTTGTCCCGGCCGAACGCCATCTGCCATTTCTAGACGCCCACGAAATACCATCCTATCCTCGTCTCCGCGAAAAGCACGTCGACCCATGCTGACGCTGAACAGTGCAAGGCTATTTTGCCTTCGGAAATTATTAAGGCGCTTGATCGCGAGGGGTTGACCGTGCGTGCGGCACATAGCCGCACGGGGATTGCGGCGGCGGATCTTTCGCGGATTCGCAATGCGAAGCTTGGGCGGTTCACCATGGATCGGCTGATTTCGATTGCCAACCGGCTGGGGTCGCGCGTCGATATTTAAGGTGCGGGTGCGGCGGCGGCGGGATGAAGCGGTGATCAACGGGCGACGGCGTAGATGGGCGGAAGCGCTCGGGAGGGGTCGGGCAATAAGCGCACGGCGGGGAAAGATGAAAGACTAAGTCAAAAGAAAGACCCACGCTCAAAAGGCCGAGCGTGGGGCACCCAAAAAAATTCTCGAGCATTGCGCCTGGCCCCACCCGCCGGAGGCAAAACCCGCCAATCCGGAGATTCATCCCGAAACTTCGCGGGATGGAAAAGCGCAGCCGTTCCCAGGAAATGCAAACCCGCCGTGCGGCAGGCGGACTGGTGTAAAATGCAGGTTGTACAAAGGGGTATCGATGGGCACCACGACTGCGCCTCCAAAAAACAGCGAAGCGGGTTTGCGTTTACGCCGGGAGCGCAGCGTACGGGAGGCTCTCGCCACGCTGCGCCTGGAGGGATTGGCGCCGACGAAACAGGTTTTGGCCCTCGCCGACGAGTACATCGCAGGCAGGCTTGCCGCGAAAGAGCTGACCGCCGCGGTGCGGCGCCTGCATAAAAAAAGTTGAGCCGCGAAGCCAATCCTGAAAACGATCCGTATGTTTACCCGGGCACATCCGTCCTCCGTAATATCCCCGACATCCGCGATGCGCAGCTTCTGAGCCAGTTTGAGAGTGACCATTTCTTTGCGCGCATCCTGGAACTGGGCGAAAGCCCGATTCATGGCTCCTTCGACTCCGCACACTTAAGCCGCATCCACGAATACCTCTTTCAGGATGTTTACGCCTGGGCCGGACGATTCCGGACCGTCGCGATTGCCAAGGGCGATTCCTTTTTCGCGCGGCCTGAGCATGTCGCGGGCGGGCTAGAGAATCTCTGTCAAAAACTGGCCAACGAGAACGCCCTGCAAAAGATGGAGGCCGCGAAATTCTGTCAACGCGCCGCGCACTATTTTGGAGAGCTTAACGCCCTGCATCCATTTCGCGAGGGCAATGGTCGGGCACAACGTGAATTTATGCGGGAGTTGGCGGCGCACACTGGCTATGAGCTGTCGTGGGACATGGTCACGGCAGACGAAATGCTGGCTGCCTCACTGTCGAGCTTTCACCGCGGCAGCGACGAGGCGTTTGCCGCCATACTGGAACGGATCATCCGCACGGCTGAGTGAAAGCGTGGCGGGGACAGGCGGGACGTTTGCTGTGATGGCCAGCTAAGTTTCAAAAAGGGCGGGGATGACGAAATGGCGTTGATCTACTCGATGCTGATGTCCGTGGACGGGTACGTGGAGGACGAGCACGGGCGCTTTGGGTTTGCGCGGCCTGACGAGGAGGTGAATACATTCATTAACGAGCGCATCTCGGCCGTGGGGACGTACCTCTACGGGCGGAGGATATACGAGTCGATGGTGTATTGGGAGACGGCGGACGCGATTCCGGACATGCCGCCGTTTTTGCGGGAGTGGACGCGGCACTGGTTGGCGGCGGAGAAGATTGTTTACTCGAGAACACTGAGCGAGGTGCGGAGCGCGCGGACGCGGATTGAGCGCGAGTTTGATCCTGAGGTGGTGCGGCGGCTCAAGGGCAAGGCTGGGCACGACATTACCGTGAATGGGCCTGGGTTGGCGGCGCACGCGTTGGGGGCTGGGCTCGTGGACGAGCTGCAAATGTATGTTTGCCCGGCGATTGTGGGTGGCGGGAAGAGGTTCTTTCCGGATGGTGTGCGGTTGCAACTGGAATTGATGGACGAGCGGCGGTTCCGTAATGGCGTGGTTTTTTTGCGGTACGCGGTGGGTGGGTGATGGCTTCTCGTGCAGCCACAAACATTTTTGAACATTGAGGCGGCTACGGCGTCGGCTGCGGAAAAGGTGCTGGGTGGTTTGCGCGGCAGAGTCGCGCTTCCGGAGGCGAAGGCGGCCGATACGGAGATCGGCGTTCCCGGGGTTAACTTATCGATCGTGGTGGTGAGGGACATTTTTTAGTGTGGGTTACACCGCGCACAGGCTGAAGCCTATGCTACTTAAACCCAACAAGAGGCGTGCTCCGGCTGCAAACTGAGCCACTGCTAAGACGCAAAGCGCCTCGCACAACGGCGGCGATTTCGCATATAATTAGAAGTTTGTCAGGGATGTTTTCGCTGCGGCAGGGGTGCGCGTGGCGTTAACGGAGAGAACCGCATGTTGATGGACGCCGTGGCCATTCAAAGACTGCTGCCGCATCGTTATCCATTTCTGATGGTGGATGGCATTGTGGAGCTGGAATCGCTCAAGCGTATTGTGGGCATTAAAAACGTCACCATCAATGAGTACTATTTTCAGGGGCATTTTCCTGGCAAGCCGGTCATGCCCGGGGTGCTGATCATCGAGGCGATGGCGCAGACGGGCGGGTTGCTGTGCCTGCTGGAGATTCCGGACCGCGACAAGAAACTGCTTTACTTTGTGGCGGTGGATGACGCGCGGTTCCGGCGGCCGGTGCAGCCAGGCGAGCAGTTGCGCATTGAGATGAATTTGCTGTTTTGGCGGCGCGATTTCTGCAAGCTGGCTGGTCGCGCGACCGTGGATGGACATCTGTGCGCGGAAGCTACGCTGATGTGCCGGATGGTGGACCGAGACATGGCGGGCGCCGAGCCTGCCGCTACGGAGACTGCGGACTCCACGAAATGATCGCGCAAGCCATTCATGCGCAGGCGGTGGTGGGAGCCAGCGCGAAGCTCGCCGGCAGCGTTAGCGTGGGGGCTTACGCCATCATCGGCGACGACGTTACCCTTGGGGAAGGCTGCGTGGTTCATTCGCACGCCGTCATTACCGGTCCTACGGTGGCGGGACGCAACAATATTTTTCATCCTTTCTGTTCGGTGGGCGGCGACCCACAGGATTTGAAATTCGCGGGCGAACGAACCACGCTGACGATTGGCGACGACAACACCTTTCGCGAGTACGTGACGGTGAGCCGCGGAACGGTGGGGGGCGGCGGCGAAACCACCATCGGCGGCGGCAACTTGTTCATGGCGTACGCGCACATCGCGCACGATTGCCACGTGGGGAGCAATACTATTTTTGCGAATGGCGCGACGCTGGCCGGGCACGTTGCCGTGGAGGACTTCGCGAGCGTCGGCGCGTTTTCTCCGGTGCATCAATTTTGCCGTATTGGGCGGTACGCTTACATTGGCGCTTCCACGGTAATCACCCAGGACGTGCCACCGTTTTCTCGCGTCGTAACGGAACGGCAGACCACCAGCTATGGCATCAACGCCGTGGGTCTGCAGCGCAAAGGATTTTCCGCCGAGCGGCTGGCCGCGTTGAAGAGCGCTTACCGGCTGCTGTTGCGGGCCAAGCTGAATACTTCGCAGGCTCTTGAGGAGATGAAGAAATCTCTCGGCGACTCTGCGGACGTGCGCGAGTTGATCCAGTTCATCGAAAGCGCCGAGCGCGGCATTGTTAAGTAGCGCGCCACCTTCCGCAAGCGCTATGGCCAACGCTATTTCAAACACTCCCGCGAACGTTCAGCCGCCGCTGGCTGCGACCGGGTGGGGACTCATCGCCGGCAATGGACGATTTCCGTTCCTGGTGCTGGAGGGCGCGCGGCAGCAGGGCATCGACATGGCGGTCATCGCCATCAAAGAAGAGGCTGCGCCGGAACTGGCGAGTGAGGCTTCGCGCATCCACTGGGTGAGTTTGGGGGAACTGAGCAAAACCATCGACTTGCTGCACAAAGAAGGCGTGAAGCAAGCGGTGATGGCCGGGCAGGTGAAGCACAATAAAATTTTCAGTTCGATCCGGCCGGACTGGAAGCTGGCGAAACTGCTTTTCTCGTTGACCACGAAAAATACCGATGCGTTGATCGGCGGCGTGGCGAAAATTCTGGAAGAAGAGGGCATTCAGCTGGTCGACTCGACGCTGTTCCTCAAGCCGTTGATTCCCGAAGCCGGGGTGCTCACGAAGCGTGCACCGAGCGCCGCGGAATCCTCCGACATGGCCTATGGACTGGACATTGCGCGAAAAATTTCTGGCATGGACATCGGACAGACTGTGGTGGTTTCGGGAGGAGCGTGCGTGGCGGTGGAAGCCATGGAAGGGACCGACGAAGCCATTGACCGGGCCGCGCGAATCACGACAGGCCGGAGTGCGGAAACGCCGCTGGTGGTAATCAAGGTGAGCAAAGCGGGGAAATCGGGGCAGGACATGCGTTTTGACGTACCCGTCGTTGGCCTGCCGACCATCGAACACATGCAGCGAGCCTGCGCAACCGCGCTGGCTATCGACGCTGGACGCACGCTTCTCTTCGATCGCACAAAATTGCTGGAAGCCGCCGACGCCGCGGGAATCGCCATTGAAGCGTTTCCGCCGCCGGTCGCCGCGGAACCAAGCCACAGCTCTATGGGAACGGCTAAGATTGTGGGAACGACTGAAACGGCGGGAACAAATAAAAAATGACCGCGCCCGCAAGCACATCAGGAAAAATTCGAGTAGCCGTGGTCGGTGCCGGCGAATTCGGCCACCACCACGCGCGTGTTTTTCGCGAAATGGACAGTGTCGAGTTTGTGGGCATTCACGACGCAGATGCGGAGCGCGCCAAGGCGGTGGCGGCAGAGTTTCGAGTGCCGGTCATCGCGTCGCTCGAGGAGCTGCAGTCTCGGGCCGACGCGGTTAGCGTAGCCGTCCCGACGATCGCGCATGCGCAGGTTGGTTGCGCGCTGCTGCAGTACGGGCTCGACGTGCTGATTGAAAAGCCCATGGCGGCCACGTTAGCGGAGGCTGACCAACTGCTTACGACCGCGGCCCGCAACGAGCGCATCGTGCAGGTCGGGCATGTCGAGCGGTTCAATCCCGCGGTCATTGCTGTGCTGCCCATTGTCCATCGGCCGCTGTTTTTTGAAGTGCATCGGCTGGGCGTGTTCACCCCGCGCAGCCTGGACGTGGACGTTATTTTCGATCTGATGATCCACGACCTGGACATCCTGCTGGCAGTGGTAAAGGAGCCAGTAACCGAAGTAAAAGCCGTGGGCATTCCGGTACTGAGCGATAAGGTGGATATCGCGCATGCGCGGCTGGAATTCGCGGGCGGCGCCGTCGCCAACGTCACGGCCAGCCGCGTTTCCACGGAACGTGTGCGCAAAATGCGCTTTTTCCAGCAGCACGAATACATTTCGCTGGACTATGCGCGCCGCGATGCCCTGCGCGTAGGCGTCAAGCGGCCCGGTCCGCAGCCGGAATTTTCCTTTGAGAAATTGCCGGCGCCGGAAACCGAGCCGTTGCGCGCGGAGCTCGAGGCATTTGTGCAGGCAGTTAAGACGCGTCAGCCGCCGGTTACCAGCGGCGTCGCCGGCCGCGCCGCGCTGGAGCTGGCGACACGCGTGATGGGGAGCATCCTTGCGCACGCTGCCAGCGTCAATATCCACAGCAATTCGACGTCACCATCCGTTTCCGACGGCTCGAAGGTTCTCCTCGAAAAGGGTGTGCTGGAAAAAAGTCTGGTGGAAAAAAGCGTCCAATGATTCCGCGAACCCTCGTTCCAGTCGACGCGCGGCCGCCCGCCTTGAATGGCGCGGAGCCGTCGACGCGGCGCCGGCCCACCAGTCTGGACGAACGGACCCTCGTTCCCGCGATGCTGCCCATCGTCGTGCTGGATGGCCGCTCGAGCATTCCCGCCGGCCTGCCGCTGGATTCCATTTCGGCGCGCGTGGTAGTTCCGCGGGACATTAATCGCGAAGCGTACAACGTCGTCGAAGATCACTCGGTTCCAGCCCAGCCCACCGATCTTGATTCCCGTATTACGGTTCCCGCCGGCTCGCGGCTTCCGGAGATCATCGCGCCCGCGGTGTTCAGCCCGCCAGACATGGTGGCGCCCGACGTTTTTACGTCCGGTGAAGTTCACCTGGTCGCGGAAACTCCCAAGGAACAAAACCCCAAATGGGACATCGCCAAAGCCGTCGCTTCGGTGGCGGTGCACATTCTGGCGATCATCGCGCTGATTCAGTTTTTTGCGCGCCCCGCGCCTACCAAGGAGCAGGAAGAGATTGCGCGCACCATTTTCACGCCGCTCGTCGCGCCTGGGGCTTTCGATCTGGAGCAGCCCAAAAGCGTGGCCCCGCCCGCGCCGCACGTAAAGGTGAATCCGCAAGATATACGCCGCGTTGCGCCGACGCCCGTCAGGCCCACACCGGAGCCGCCAAAAGTGGTCGAGCCGCCGCGCGAGCTTCCGGCCGCTCCCGTGCCGAAGAACACCCCGCCGCCGCTTGCGCCGACAGAGGCGCCAACGCAAAAGGTCGAAAACCAGAAGCCGGGATTGATCCTCGAGACTCCGGACGCGCCAACGCCGCGGAATCCACACCTCACGTTGCCGCAGGGCGCCACCTCCGGCCAATCGCTCAACGATTTGTTGCATGGCGACCGGCCGTCCGGGCCGCGCGCCATCGTGGGCGGCGGCCCGGTTCGCTCCGGCGGACTTTCCGGTCGCGCCGGTTCCGGCGGGCAAGCTTATGGCGGTCTGGAAATGCTCACGCCCGATGAAGGCGTGGACTTCAGCGGCTACTTGCAGCGTGTTTATCTGACGGTGTATCGCAACTGGATCGCGGTGATGCCAGAGTCCGCGCAACTCGGCGACCAGGGAATCGTGCAGCTCACCTTTCACATCAACCGCGACGGGAGCGTGACGCACAGCGATCCGGTAATTCTGGCAAAGTCCGGCAAAGAACCCTTGGATCGCGCGGCTTATTCTTCGATCCGCGCGTCGAGTCCGTTCGACCCGCTGCCGCCGCAATTCAGCGGGCCGAACATCGAGCTGCGTTACACGTACTACTACAACATCAACCCCAACTCGCTCGGTCACTAGCTTTTCTGGNNAAACCGCCTCGGCAACAAATTCTTGGCGCTCTATTGCTGGCCGCGATCGTTCTGGCGATATTTCTGATCCGTGCGCGCCACATCTTGTTTCCCTAACTGCGATATGCCGCTTGAGAATTCTCCATTGTTGATTGCCATTCTTGGTCCCACGGCCTCCGGTAAATCCGCGCTGGCGCTGCACCTGGCGAAAGAGCTCGACGGCGAAATTTTAGCGTGTGATTCCACACAGCTTTATCGCGGATTCGATATCGGCACAGGCAAACCCACACGCGCCGAGCGGGCGTCCGTTCCACACCATCTGCTGGACGTGCTCGATCCGGCGGAGGAATCCACCGCCGGCGGTTACCGCGAGCTGGCGCTGAACGTTCTCGGCGATCTTCGCGAGCGAACAAAACTTCCCGTCTTGACGGTGGGTACCGGACTTTACCTGCGCGCGCTGCTGGAAGGTTTGGCCGATCTGCCGCAGCGCTCTGAAGAGCTACGCGCCCGGCTGCGACGCAGTACGGTGAAACACGGGCAGGAGCATCTACATAAACTCCTGACGCGCCTGGACCCCGCGTCGGCGGAGCGCATCGCGCCTGCGGACGTTCAAAAATTAATTCGCGCGGTGGAAGTCTGCCTGCTGGCGCGTCGCCCACTCACCGAGGTCCACGAGGAGGGCCGCACTCCGCTGCAGGGCTGGCACGTATTGAAAATCGGTTTGGAGCCGCCGCGTGCTGAACTTTACGAGCGGATTCACCGGCGGATCGACGCGATGCTAGCGGCTGGTTGGCAGGACGAAGTGGCCCATCTGCTCAGCAACTCGAATCATTTGACGGGATCCAAGCCTTTCGATTTTCTTGGTTATCGCGAACTGGCCGCCGTCCAACGCCACGAACTAACCCTGGACGCCGCGCGCGCCAGCATCCAACAATGCACGCGCCACTACGCCAAACGGCAACAAACCTGGTTCCGGCGCGAAAAAAATGTACTGTGGTTCACCACTTTTGGCGATAACCCAGAAGCTCAACGCCAAATCCTGCGAATCGTGCGGGAAGCCAAATCTCAAGCCGCGCCCAAGTGAAGTCATAGCGCGAACCTGCCCGGGCGATCACTGTGCTTTGGATTCGCCGTACCAACGCAAGACCCGCAGCGCGCGTAGCGTGTTCCAGCGACTGGCCGCGCCGACATCCGTCTCCATCTGCAATGGGATGCGTTCGGCGTGTAGCAAGTCGATAGGCCAGCGTCCATGCTGATGGCGGCGCTTGATGACGATTTCCATGGCCTCACGGACGCGGCTGTCCGGATTGACTCCCGCGTTTCGCAGGTAATCGAGTCCGCGCAACACGTCGTAGTGCCAGAACGTCGGAAAGGAAAAACGGAGCCAGCGTGGGTCGATGACTTCGCCGGTGCGCAGCGAGCGGAACATGTGGCGCTCGAGCAGATAGTTTTCGCCGCGCTTGCGCGCCTTGGTCACGGCCGCCGATTTGCGCCCGGCCCGTTCGTAATCGCGCAGCCCTTCGAGTACGCAGATGGTGGTGTGGAACGAAGAGCGCCGGCTCAGGGGCCGTTTCGCAGAGACTTCCACAGCTTCGCAATTCCAGCCGCCATCGTCGAGTTGCTCGCTTAGGAGTTGCCTGGCGAGCGCGTCGTTTGCTTTTTTGAAGTACGCGCCGAGGCCGAGGATTCTACCGTTGATGCACGGCTCGGTTTCGCCGTGAAAGAAAGGGCGGTTGTGGAGCCACTTGAAGACCAGGCGCTTGTCGACGCGGTCGATCATTTTGCGCGTCTGCTTGCTGGCGGGATCCAAGCCGAGGTCCTTCAGTACGACGAGACTGTTCAAGGTGACAAGCAAGCCGCGGTCCTCGTGCGGCGGCCCAAAGTTTCCGGCAGGAGACTGGCGGGCAAGAAGTTGCGCTCCCCAGCCTTCGATTGCGACGCGCGACCGCTCGCCAGCAATCGCGTCGGGGGCTGCGTCGGTAAGATCCCGCATGACTTGCCAACGGATGGCGGGGTCTGAATCGAGCAGCCATTTGAGGTGCGCGGGACGCGGTGCGTAATCGTGTAAGCGCATGGGTCCGTTATAGCACGCGGCGTTTGTGGTTTGGCACGCAGGCTGTGCTGCGCAAAGCGAGTAAAGCGGTTACCGATAGGCGCGCTTTACCGGGAGGAATCTGCCGATGGTCACCCTTCTCCGCACATAATCGGGTACCGCCTTCGCAGCTAGTTCCGGACGTTCCGCTCTCGGAACCCGCGTTTGGCGTATCGGTGTGCGATGCGCTGCCCGAAATGCCAATTCGATCATGCCTTGCAGACCAACGAGTGTCTGAAGTGCGGCATCGTCTTCGCGCGCTACCAGGCGGCGCTGGATGCGGCTGCGAAACAGGTTGCGCCCCGCCTTCCGACAAACGATGTCTCGCTGGCCGCGCCGAAGTTCGTGCCGCAATTCGAATCGATGACGCATCCTCGCGCATTGTTACCGTGCGAAGCCGTTCCTGGCCGAAACGACGCCCTGCGGGAATTGAAGTACCGGCTTCTGGCGCTGCCCGTGGCGTTGCTTGTGGCCCGCTGGGTGGTGAGCACGGGCCTGCGCATACCGGTGAGCATGCTCGCGATGGTGCTGCACGAAAGCGGGCACGCCATCACCTCCTGGCTTACGGGCCGCTGGGCCGTGCCCATGCCCTGGGTCACCATGCACGGCGAGTCGCGCTCCTGGCTGATCGTTCTGATGCTATCCGCCGCCATCGTTCTCACGGGATTTCTGGCCTGGCAAGCCGAATGGTGGGGCTGGCGCTGGCAGTGGATTGGCATCTCTGGAACGGTGCTTCTTCTCCAACTCATTGTTCTTAGCTTGCCGATCCAGGAAGCTCTTATCGTTTTTGGCGGCGATGGCGGCGCGCTGATTCTGGCCACCATTCTCATGACCGCGTTCTACGCACCCCGCGAGAGCCCGCTCCGTACGAGCTGGGGCCTGCGCTGGGGATTGCTGGCCATCGGCGCGCTGACCTTCATGCACGTTTTTCGTACCTGGTCGGGGCCGGTCGAAGACATGCCGTTTGGCGAAATCGAGGGCGTAAACATGTCAGACCCTAGCCTGCTCACCGAAATGTACGGCTGGTCGGTAAAGCAATTGGTGGACCGCTATCTGCATCTCGCCACCACCTGCCTCATATTCTTGTGCGCGCTATACGTTTGGGGGTTGGCGGCCGCGTATCTGGAAACGCGCATACCGGCCTCGCAAGAGAAAACGCAGCAGAGAAGGCAAGTGCCACGGTCGGAGCCATCCTGACGCCGACAAACCTGGCCTTCGCGGCAAAAAAAAGCGACCGATAACCGCTGCTCCCCGCAGCGCTCCGAAAGCCCTTGCGACATCCTGCCTAATATTGTTATGTAGTACCGAATCTCCCGGCGTTCACAGCGTCGTTCGGAACGCATAAAACTCGGCATTACCCAGGTCGCGCTTATGATGGGTCTGTCCCCGCAGCGAATTCGACGCTTGCTTCGCGTGTATTTCTGCGTGGTGCTGACCTGCGCTTTCGGTGGCCTCGTAAGCGCGCCGATGTCCAAAGCTCATCCATCGACGGACCGTCAACCTCCCACGCAACAATCGCAACAAGGGGCACCACAAGAGTCCCCACAAGGGGCGGCCCAACAGGCGCCAGCTTCCAGCGCCCAGCAATCTCAACAAACTCCCGCGGCGCAGCTGCGCATCCCGCGCCAGCAAGCACTTACGACTTCCGCGCTCGACGGCGTCGTTCGCGACGCCGGCTTTCCCAACCTAACCGTGCCCGTTCCGGGCGCACGCATCCAACTCCGCGATCTCCAAACCGGACGGCCCTACCAAACCGCTCACGGCGAGCCTATCCTCACCACCGCCGAAGGCGTGTTCCGCGTATTCCCCGTCTCCCCGGGTCGCTACGAACTCCGTGTCGAAGCGCAGGATTACGCTCCCTTCGTCTTGCAGGAGATCACGCTTCACGCCAACGAAGTTCTCAGCCTCGAAATCTCCATGGTTACGGTCGCGGCCGCCATGGCACGTTCACGCCTCCCGCGTCTCCCCGAACTAGGCCCGGCACTAAGCGCCGAATCACCCGCTTCGCTGGGCACGTACCGCGAATTTCGACATCGCTTGGATGCGGACCCCAGCTACATCGAAAATCTCACTCCGGACTCGCT
>PMOV01000268.1:12072-12926 GCA_003161195.1 Acidobacteriota bacterium
AGCGACGTCAGCGCCGCCCGCCCGGGCAGTTCTGCCTTCTTCGGCCGCGGCGAGCAGGCGTTTGTCGATCAGACCGTGCGCGTCTCCTTCGATCTTTTCCACGGTGATGCCAGCTTCAAGCCCATCGACTGGCGCATCCGCATCACCCCCGAACTCAGCCTCAACGATCTCGACGTGCGCGAACTCGGCATCGTCAGCCCCGATGTCCGCAAAGGCACCAACCGCTTTGACGACCACCTCGGCCTGCAAGAAGCATTCGTGGAAATAAAAATTCACGATCTCAGCCCCAACTACGATTTCGTTTCCGCCCGCGGCGGCATCCAGCAGTTCAATGCCGATTTTCGCGGCTTCGTCTTCGTCGATGAGCAACCGGGTCTGCGGATTTTCGGCGATCTGAATTCTGATCGCATCGAATACAACGCCGCCTACTTTAATTTTCTGGAGAAAAACACCAACAGCGGGCTAAACACGTTTCACAAGCGCAACCAGCAGGTCACCCTTGGCAACGTTTACATCCAGGATTTCTTTTTCCCTGGATACACCGCGGAATTTGTCGGGCTGTGGAACAAAGACGATGGCGGTTTGCACTACGACGACAACGGCTTCCTGGTGCGGCCCGCTCCCGTGGGTACCGTCATCGACCAGGGTGTCGACGTCGTTCTGCACAGCCTCAGCGTTGGCTATTTCGGCTTTCTGGGCAACGGTCACATCGGTCGCCTCAATCTCACTAACGCCTTCTATGAAGCGGCGGGCAAAGATACCTTCAATCCCATCGCCGGACGCAAAGTCACGGTGAACGCCCAGATGGCCGCTGCGGAACTCTCTTACGACCACGATTGGATCCGCTACCGCGT
>PMOV01000374.1:0-5797 GCA_003161195.1 Acidobacteriota bacterium
GGCGGTGGTGGCCGCGGCGGTTACGGAGGCGGCGGTGGTGGCGGGCGCGGCGGCGATCGTGGCGGCGGAGGCGGCGGAGACCGTGGGGACCGCGGCAATCGCTGGTAGCAGCTTCTAACCTTTTTGTTCTCTCTCACCACACCGATCGCCGACTGGGCTGTAGCCCTGGTTCTGACTATTCGCGCCGTCACCTCCCGTGACGCTATGGTCGCCCGCTTGACTTTTTCACAACCCTCCAGAAACAAATCCCCTCGTAACGTGTTTGAAACACCGGCCGAAGAATATCGCCACTGTCTGGCGCAGTGCAGTATCTTCACGCTACGTCGTTGGTGCTAAGGGCGGCTGAGATGAAGAAGCGAACCTTCTCCCGCGCTTCCGCATCCAACTCTCCGAGCGGCACGTATCTATGAATTGAGATGACCACCTGGCAAAAACGCGACTGGTACCAGTTCTACGAGCGGGCTCGCCGGCCTTGGCGGCATCACCGTCCGCCTCGGCCGATCTATCCGAGCGGCCTGAATCGTGTGTTGCCTGCGGCGGGATTTAGCCTGTCCGAGCTGGATGACGCGCACATCGACCTTGAGTTAGCCGAACGCCTCGGTCTCCCCGTGGACGCTGGCCGCATGGGCGCCTACGGCCCCAACGTCACGGCGCTGCGCGATTTCGCCCGCGCGGAACGTCAGCCGCTATAACATCAACGCGTAACGGGCCTGTGTGTTGCAGTTCGTGCCCGCCGTTTGTACGCCATTGGTATTGCGGGTAAGATGAAGCCTGCTGATCCCATGGCCTCGCCTTTCCACATTGTTTCCAACGTCCCGTCCATTCCCGTGCCTGCGCCCGGGGCTCACCCGCGACCGGAGTGGCTGCGCGTCAAATTCTTCGGCGGCGAGCGCTACCAGGAACTCAAGCGCACCATGCGCACGCTCGATCTGCATACCGTTTGCGAAAGTGCCCGCTGCCCCAACATGGGCGAATGCTGGGAGCACGGCACCGCTACCTTCATGATTCTAGGAGACATCTGCACGCGGGCTTGCGGCTTCTGCGCCGTCCCGAGCGGCAAGCCCGCCGGACCGCCCGACGACGAGGAGCCGCTTCGCGTCGCCGAAGCTGTAGCCCGCATGAAGCTGCGATACGCCGTAGTCACCAGCGTGAATCGCGACGACCAGCCGGACGGTGGCGCGCAGATTTTCGCCCGCACCATAGAAGAGATTCGCCGCCGCGTTCCCGGCTGCAAAGTGGAAGTCTTAATTCCGGACTTTCGCGGCAATTGGGAAGCCCTCAACCTCGTTCTGGCTACCCGCCCGGACGTTTTGAATCACAACACCGAGACCGTTCCGCGCCTCTATCGCCAAGTGCGAAAAGGGGCCGTCTACGAACGCTCGCTAGAACTGCTCCGTCGCGTCAAACAAGCCCATCCCGAAGTGCCCACAAAAACGGGACTCATGTTGGGCTTGGGCGAAGGCCCTGAAGAGGTCCTCGCCACGATGCAGGATTTAGCCGCCCAAGGCACCAACATCCTGACCCTCGGCCAGTATTTGCAGCCGACGCGCGATCACCTCCCCATCATCCGCTATGTTCACCCGGACGAATTTGCGGAATATAAGATCCGCGGCGAAGCCATGGGCTTCAGCCATGTGGAATCGGGTCCGCTGGTTCGTTCCTCGTACCACGCATGCGAACAAACTGAGTCCGCGCAGACAAACTCCGCTCCGTCAAATAGTTGCAGTTTGTAGCAGGATTTTTTTCAGCGGGATTTTCGGCCAAGACGCCGCGCTATCAAGATCCTCGACGATTACTTCGCTTCCACCATCGACCAGTCTGTGAACGGCACGGCTCGCCCTCCGCGAATCACGGTTGGAACCACGTGATCGAACCCTTTGTGATCCTTACTACTGTAGTCCACTTTCAGTTGCGCCCCGAGCCCGATGTCCAAATCATGAATGGATTCGATTCCGTGAATTAACCCCTCGCGCGTCAAATCTTTACCCGCCCGCTTCAATCCTTCGACAAGCACCACCGCGTCCACAAATCCTTCCAGGCTCACGAAATTCGCCGTCACGCCTGGATAGTATTTTTGCAACGCCCGTCGGTACAGCTGCACGGCCTTGAAGTCCGTAAGGTAATACGGCTGCACGACTTGGGTGATCACCACGCCCTCGGCGTCGGCGCCAGCTTCCGAAATTAGTTCGTCCGTCCCCACAAACGACACCGTCGAAAAAAGCGGTTTCCAGCCCTTCGCATGCGACTGCTTCAGAATTGGCGCCACGGTATTGGACGGCCCCACCATCACCACGGCATCCGGACTCGCCGCGCGCACACTGTCAATCGCGGCACCCACGTTAGTCGTCTGCCGCGTGTAGGAAGCTGCCGCCACTGGTTCCGCGCCATGCGCCTTCAGGGCGGTCTTCACGCCTTCCAGCACCGCCGCGCCAAACGGGTCGTCCGGATAAATTACCCCGATCTTGTGATAACCGAGCGTCGTCCATAGCCCGTCGATCTGTTCGCGCGTCTCGTCAAAGTAGGACGCCCGAACATTGATCACCCAATGGCGCAACGGCTGGTATAACGTCTGCGCGCCCGTAAACAGCCCCACAAGGGGAATCTTGTCGCCCTCCGCCAATGGCACATACTTGACCGCTGTCGGCGTCCCCACAAAGAACGCCAGAGCAAACACCTTCTCGCTCATCAACTTATCAAAGCAGACTTGCGTCTTCGCCGGATCGTAGCTGTCATCGCTCGTGACCAGCCTTACCTTTCGCCCATTAACCCCTCCGCTTTCATTCACGGAATCCAGGTACGCGCTGGCGCCCGTCACTGTTTCCGTCCCCAGAAATTTCGATGGCCCCTCCAGCGCAGAGCACGACCCAATCACGATCTCCGTATCCGTAACGCCGGGCGCCGCCTGCGGCCGCGCCCAAGGCGCAAAAATCAGCGCGACCACCTGCAACACAAATGTACTTCGGACACTTCGCGCGAAAGAAATCATGGCTCCTCCAAATGCGCAAACAAACCGTGACGAAATCGAGGGAAGCAGGGCCGCGGCACCGAACAGCGCCAGATATGTTTACCCGATACCTGTTTAATCGTAGGCGCGCGGGGAGTCAACCCTGCCAGCCGCAGGGTGACGCCAACTGATTAGCTCACAGCGGTTTGGGGTCGAATTTCCGGAGATGTATAATCGCACTCCCGCGCCCTTGCGGACGGGGAGTGGTTTTACTGCAAGGATTTTTCAGGCGGGAACTAGCCGAATGCTTAAGCCGCGGCACCCGCTGCCGCCGCAGCGGCCGCTTTCTTCGCAGCCTTGGCCACCGTCGACGCCTTCCGGCGGCGTTTGGTCTTGGGAGGCGTGGCCGGCGCTTCGCCGATCAGTTCGGCGGTCATGATGCTCGTGACAAACAGCTTCGGGCCGTGATCGTCGAAATCCACTGCCGTGCGTTCCTGATCCGAGGCCGTCACGATACCCAGGCCATAGACTTCGTGCTTGATTGTCTGTCCTTCTTGCATCGTCTGCACAATGTCCTCCTTAGGACCCATCTCAGTTGCGCTCGAACTAAGCCGTTCGAATCCCTGGTGTTTGCGTCGCGGTCGGGAGTTAACGCTGACCCTCGGGAACCAAGGAATCGACCCGGTTTTCGGGCCCCGCACTTTCCGGCCCCGCACTCATCTAAACGCTCGTAACGTTCTCTGCCTGCAAGCCTTTCGGGCCCTTCTTCACTTCAAATTCCACCGCTTGCCCTTCGTTCAGCGACTTGTAACCTTCCATGGCAATCGCCGAGAAGTGTACGAATACATCTTCTCCGGTCTGCCGCTGAATAAATCCAAACCCCTTCGACGCGTTAAACCACTTCACGGTTCCTTGTTCCTTCACAATGCAACCTCGAATTGAATTGCTTTGCCGTCTTGGGCCGTCGCCTGAAGATTTCGCTACGTGGGGCGCTTCAGCTGCACCTTACGCAATATCCAGGTCCGTCACTGCCTTCTGCAGCAAGAAAACTGAGCAATCGTCTCGCGACTCGATGCCCCTTTCGCGCCGCAAAAGGGAATGCAAGAGCAACAACGCTACGTAAAATCATACCAAAAGTNNAAACGAACTCGTCCAGCTTAATCCAGCGGCTCAGGCTCCAGCGTCGGCGTTACGTCCCCGACGCCCTTCTTCTCCCAATATTTGCGCACCCAAGCTTCCCAGCTCTTTCCCGCCGCCGTATCACGACCCGTAAACGCCAGTGCCCGAATATCGGCATACGGAATCTTCTGCCGCGCCCCGCCGTTGCTCGGCACGATCCGCACAAAACTGTTCGTCAGGGTCGCCGCGCTAATCCGGTCAAAAATATAGCCTTCCGTCACGCTTCCATTTTTTTTGGTCAGTGTGACGTCTCCCCGATAATCAAAGGCCGTCTCCAGCGCCTGCCGCACTTCTTCGTCAGTCGCCAGCTCTGGCACCCAGCCCTGTACGCTGGCATGCGCAAATCCCGGCGCTACTTCCAGCTTCTCGGGGTCCATCGCTGCGCCCTGTCGCTCCGCATGGGTTGGTGCGCTCATGCGTGCGTCTCTTCCAACTGCGCCTTGCTCTCTGCAATCTGCACCAGCGGATTATACGAGTGCACCGGCTTGGCCGGCTCATTCAGCAGCGAAAGCGCTTCCGAATCCTCATACGAGCCCGCGAGCATGGACTTCACGGTGGCCCACAACCCACCAATCCCGCTGAACGTGTGGTCTACGGCCGATGCCTCATATCCGCTGTGCACCATGCAGTTCGCGCATTTCGGATTGCCAGACTCCGTCCCGTAATTCTCCCACTCCGTCGCCGCCATCAGTTCCGCAAACGTATCCGCGTACCCGTCCTGCAACAAGTAGCACGGCTTCTGCCAGCCAAAAATGTTGTATGTTGGCATGCCCCACGGCGTGCACTTGTAATTCTGTTTGCCCATCAGAAATTCCAGGAACAACGGCGACTGATTGAATTGCCAGCTCTTCTTGCGATTGGCCAAAATCGAGCGGAACAACCGCCTGGTACGCGCCCGGCCGAGAAAATGCTTCTGATCCGGCGCCTTGTCATAGGAGTAACCGGGTGAAAGCATCATCCCTTCCACTCCCAACTCCATCATCTCGTCAAAGAATTCCCGCACGCTCTTCGGGTCGGCCCCGTCAAACAAGGTGGTGTTGGTGGTCACGCGAAACCCGCGCTTCACCGCTTCCCGCACGCCGTCCACGGCCAAGTCGTACCCGCCCTCGCGGCACACGGAGAAATCGTGGTGTTCCTTCTGCCCGTCCATGTGCACAGAGAACGTCAAGTACTTGCTGGGCTTGAAAAGATCGAGCTTCTCTTTCAGCAGCAGCGCGTTGGTGCACAAATAGATGTACTTTTTCCGCGCCACCAAACCTTCCACAATCTCGTCAATCTGCGAGTGCATCAGCGGTTCGCCGCCGGGGATCGACACCATCGGCGTCCCGCACTCTTCCACCGCCGCGAAGCACTGCTCCGGCGTCAACTCCTGCTTCAAAATATGCGCCGGATATTGAATCTTCCCGCACCCCGCGCAAGCCAAATTGCAACGAAACAACGGTTCCAGCATGAGCACAAAGGGGTAGCGCTTCCTCCCCATCAGCTTTTGCTTCAACACGTACGAAGCAACCGTAAACGCCTGCGAAATCGGTACCGGCATCGTAATCCTTAGCTTCCAAGTAGCACAGGGACCGCCTGTGCGCGGTCATACACCCACAGTTCCGTGCCCCCTCTATTGTAACCGACATTGTGAAATTCGTGGCCAAGCCTTTTGCCCCGCGCTCAGCCATTGCA
>PMOV01000374.1:5821-6720 GCA_003161195.1 Acidobacteriota bacterium
GACTTCTGCCCAGGCAGCAAGTCCACGGAAGTCTCAAACGTCCGGTACCCCGGCAGTTCCACCCGAATCTGGTGCTTCCCCACCCCGATCAGCATCGAGTGCGTGGCGCCGCCAAACTCGCTGGCATGCCCCACGTATCTTCCATCCAGAAACACCGCTGCCCGGCCGGGCTGCACGGTTACTTTCAGCGTGGCGGTCACCGCCGGCACTTCCGCCCGCGGCGAAAGGTGCAGTACCACCTGTACCAGTTGCGTCTGCCGGGGCTCCACCACGATCTTCTGTTCAAAATCGTCGTATCCGGATTGCCGTACGGTGATCACGTGCTCCCCCGGCAAGAGCAGCACTTTCTTGTTCCCTTTCAGTTCTTTCAGGTAACCGACATACCCGCCATCCACCCATACGCCGGAATCCTTCTCCACCTTAGAAGCCCCTTCAAACTGCACCTCGCCCATGACCTTGCTATCCTGCGCCGCCGCGCTCACGGCGATACCGGCAACACAAAGCACGGCCATCAGTGTCTCGATCAGAAAGAATTTCACGCTATGCAATTTCCGCAGCTTCAACACCATGCACCTCCATGCGCATATCCCACCTGCGCCTGCAAGAAATTGTGTCACGCACGCTGCGGGTACACCGTACTGTAATCCCTGCAGAAGTGCCCCGACTACGGCACTTCGCCTATCGATCTAAAGAGAATGCTCTACCCGCGTAGCTATTCTCGTCCCCAGGAGGCAAGTTGCCGCTCCACTGGAGCGGTGCCATAATCCCTACTTCAAAGAAGGTGGTCGTCGCCGTCGCACCTGGCGCATCAAAACTGCGACAGACGTAAGTTCTGGGGGATTTATGGCATTGAGAGACACTTGGATCGAGAAACGCGAAGCGGTCTCGGCCGGCGCCAA
>PMOV01000173.1 GCA_003161195.1 Acidobacteriota bacterium
CTTGGCGTAGCGGTCATCGATTTGCGGCTTAGCCTGCAAAATATAGGTGAGGCGGCCCATGGAAGCGGCGCCGCGCTGGAAAATATTGGTGACCCAACCTAACGCGATCATCGGCCAGACAAGCTGGCCGAGGTAGGTGTAGAAGGCGATCAGTGCGCCGAGAGAGATCTCTTTCTGCAGGAGTTCGTGGCCGCCTTGCCACAAGACGATCAAGAACGTCGTGCCGATGAGCGCCTGGAGAGAAGGCATGAACATGCTCCAATTGCGGATGAGCTTTACGTTGGTGGCAACGTATTCGCGATTGGGCTCGTCGAAACTGCGGATTTCCGCTGCTTCTTGCGCATAGGCGCGCACCACGCGCACGCCGGCGAGATTTTCCTGCACTTTGGCGGAGAGCGTGGCGAGCGAGGCTTGGATTTTTTCGTACAGCTCGTGAATGATTTTTCCGAAGTGGCGTACGACCACGAAGACCACGGGGACGGGTAGCATGACCCACAGGGTCAGCATGGGAGAAAGCTTCATCATGATGCCGAGCGCGAGCACCATGGTGGCCAGCGTGGTGCCGCTATACATGATTCCCGGGCCGAGAACCATGCGCACGTTATTGAGATCGTTGGTGGCGCGGGACATCAGCTCGCCGGTGCGGTTGCGCACGTAAAACTCCGGCTCGAGCCGCAGCAGGCGGCGCAATAGATCGTTGCGGACGTCGAATTCAATATCTCGCGATACGCCAATCAGTATCCAACGGGTGGTGAAGGACAGCACGCCCTTGATGGCGATGCACACGACCAGCAGCGAGCAATAAATCAACAACGTGTGACGGCTGTGCGGCTGATAGAAGGGAATCACACGCGTGAGCCAACCCGTGCCGATCTCCGGAGCGCCGTTTTCTCCCGCCGCATGCGCAAAGGGGCGAGGACTGCCCGCCAGGGTGTCCGTGAGAACGCCAGTAGCCAGCGGCACAACGTTGCCGACCACACTCATCAGCACGAGCGCGAACATCCCGAACGTGATGGCGCCGGGATATCGCCGCAGATAGGGACCCAGACCCGCGAGGTTTTTCACCCAGGAACTTTTCGGCGGCTTGGCCGCGGACGGAGTGGCCGAGGTTGTGGCGGACGCGCTCATTTTTTCAAGGACGACCTCGGCGTCTCACCCAGGGGCAGAGCCTCCGGCAAAAATTTTTCAAAGGCGCGGTCGAGCGATTGATAACGATTGGTCTTTGGGTTGTAACCGACGCCGATGGGCAACACGTGCGCATCGCCGGTGTGTTCCGGCGTGAAATAGAGCTGTAAACCTTTCGCCGCGTCCTGTTCATATTGCAAACGCCATCCGGTAACCGGGTCGCGCGGGGTCAAGGCCAGCAGACCTTTGGTATTTTTCAGGTGCTCGTCGCAAAGCAGCACTTCATTCCACTTGCCGTCGTCTTTCTCGACGATGACGGCGCGCGTCACCACGGTGCCGGGGATGCTGTTGGTCGGCGTTTTTGGGAGCACGTTGGCCGCCAGCACCTCTTGCTTGCCATTGTGCGCCAGATCTCCGAACAGCAGCACCTTCGCTTCGCTGCCGAGCAGGGCGTTGGCCGCGGACTGAAACTCGTCGGGCACGACTGGCTCCGCGGGCTTGGCTGCCGCCGCGGGTGTGTTGCTTGCCGCGCCGGGGCTAGCCGGCGCGTTGGAGTCACAACCGGCAAACGCAAACCCGGCCAGCAGGAAACCCGCTAGGAGTAAGACGTGCGCCGGTGGCAATCGATTCAGCTGCCCGCAGCACATTCCTCGATACACGCCTTCATACAGGCCTGCACCCAGGGGCGCACCGGTTCGCACCTCATCCGGCATCCTGCTCGCTCGACCAGCACGCGGATCGTTATTCATAATTTTGCTGGCGCTTCCTGGCTACCAAGCGGGCTATAAACTCGGCGCCGCCAGAGTAATCTCCACCACACGCCCGGGCTTGCCATTCTGTTGCACGCCGCAAACCACTTCCATCACTTGCGGGACATCGGCGCCCGCCCAGTCGAAGGCGTAGTACAGCAATTCTAACTGTTGGCCAGCCTTGGTGGAAGGACTGCGCGAGTCCGGTTCGCCGTATAGCTGAACCGCGCGGCCACATGTCGCTCCCGCCCACAAACCGCGGCCGCTGGACCACGAGTGATTCGCGAGTCCCTTATGCTTCGGCAACGCCACGCCGCTCGGACCATCATTGGCAGACACGCGGATGAACTGCACGACGTCCGCCTTGTCTACATCGAGATTCAGGTAAAACGTTGCGTCAGCGCTTGCAAAACTCCATCCCGCCGATTGCCGGTCCGCCGAACGAGTATCCGGTTTGCCGAACAAGCGAATCGCTTTGGCCAGGTTATCGCGTCCCGGCCGCAGGCCGGCCAGCGTGAGTTCGTTGAATTTGCGATGAACTGCCGGCTGGTGCGCGGTGGACGTGACGCCCGGCGCCTGCGCGAAGGAAACACCCGCCAGCAGCAGCAAACTAACGCTGACCCAGAATGGCATCCAGGCGCGCCTCAAAATTCTCTTCACCCTCGCTCCACAATTCGCTGCGCTCCACCGGCAGGGCGCCCTCGACGCGTTCCACCCAGGCAAACAACTGTTGGATGTTTTCGCGGGTGCGGGCGTGATATTCCTGCAAATTTCCGCCGGTGGACATCCAGCGGCGAAAGGTCTGCTCCAACGGATGATCGGAGGTGTCGAATGGATTCGCCGCGGCCCCCGGGGCCAGTAGACCGCCATGCCCGGTGAAATAATGCTCGAAGCCCAGGTCCACCAG
Organism: Acidobacteriota bacterium; assembly: GCA_003161195.1. GTDB lineage: Bacteria > Acidobacteriota > Terriglobia > Acidiferrales > UBA7541 > Acidiferrum. The sequence goes on from PMOV01000173.1 coordinate 2,782, forward strand.
GAAATTTCCATCCGTTGCGGCGATGCCGCCGTCGAACTCGAGGCCCTGGCAGCTGAGCAGCAGCGGCTCCGGCGCGTGGCGAAACTTCAGTGTTTCAAAATCCACGCCCCACAAATCCCATTTGCCGGTCACTTGATACGCGGAATCGAAATTGAGCTGTTGGATTGCCAAGGCCGCCACTTCCGCGGCGCCGTATTTCAATGGCCGCAAATCCCACGAGGCCAGCGGTGTTTCTGTGGCGTCGATGGGCAGAACGGTGAGTTCGGTGAAGGTAGGTTGCGAAGCGGAGAGCGGCGCCGTCGCTAAAAATCGCGCGAACTGCGCAATCAGCGTCGCCTCGGTAAAATCGCGTGTCCATACGCGCAAGTAAGCTCGATTGGCCATGGATACGCCATTATAACCGCTTCGCCGGTGCCACGCCTGTATGGCGGAGTTTGCAGGGCATGGCGCCGCAGTGGGATGACGAACTACGAGAAACGAGCGCCAACAAAACGAGGAGTCCGGTTCCCATTTTCGCCGCTGTCATCTACGCTGATTGGCCTTTGGCCTTTTGCGGATCCATTGTGAACGTAATCTCGCGCATACGCTCACGCAGCGCATCGCCGAGTCTGCTGAAGATTTGTTCGCACGCGGCGCGCAATTGTTGCTCGGCGTTCTCTGCGATTCCCGCCACCACGCCGCGCGCTTGCTGATCGAGCGAGGCCACCGTCGCCAGCATCCACTGGTTGGAAATGGCTTGTAAGCGCTCGCGGTGATGTTCCGCGGCTTCTTCCCCAGCCTGCTGATAGAGGCCCTGCAGTTCCTGCTGCTGTACGGCGCTCACGCCGCGCACCGTCTCCAGCAGCGGCGCAAAGCTGGCCTCCACGGATTTGCGCGCCTCGGCCACGCTGCTCTCCATGGCGCGGTGCATGCCGTCCTGAAAGCGGCGCAAAAAATCGTCTTGTTCGGCGGTAACGCGTACCGCCAGCTCGAGCCGCGCGTTTTCCAGTTGCCCGCGCATCTCCCCGGCCGCGCGCTGCAGTTCCTCGCCAAACCCGGCCAGCTCGCGCAGCGCGGTGCGTTGAACTTCGTCGGTGAACGCCGCTTGCGTGGTCTCCGCCGTCTCCGCGAAAAGCCCGCGCGAGCGCGCAAAGGCATCGCGCAATACCTCTTCCATCTGCGTGGTGGTGTGGCCGATGAAATTCCGGCTGGCGTGATCCACCTCGCTGGCGAACGTGCCGGATACTTCGCCGGCTTTTTCGCGCAGCAGATTGGCCGCCTGCTCGACGGCACGCTCGGTGGCGCTCTGCATATGCGTTTGAGCCTTTTTTTCGTACCATTCCGCGGACTTGAAGACGTCCTCGACGGCTTGATGCTTCAGCCCTTCCACTTTGCCTTCGAGCTCGGTCAGCGAGCGCTCGGTGATGGCTTGCGAGGATTCCTGCAAGACCTGCTCGACAGTGCCCAGGTTTTCGCGGAAGCGTCCGAGCGCCTCGGCAAAGGCCTCGTCGGCAAATCCGCGAATGCGGTCCTGCTGCATGGTCATGGCGGCATCGAGCAGCGAGCGCCCACCCGCCAGCCGGTGCACCGCTTCCTCCGCCTGGGTGACATGTGGCTGCACCACTTCGCCGATCTTGCGCTCGACTTCGGTGACCGCGGCGCGGCTGGCTTCTTCAAAGGCCGCGCGCACGCGCCCGTTGATTTCGTCGAAGAGCGATTCCGAGCGCCGGTGCAGCTCGTTGCGGTGCAGCGTCAGCACGTCGTCGAGTTGCGCGCGGAAGCCGTGCAGCGCATCCTCGCGCGCCGCGTCCAGCCGCGCGGTGAAGTGTTCGAGTCGCGCGCCGGCTTCGTTGGCCTGCGCCAGCAGCGGCACCAGCGTTTCGGTTTTCTCGCGGAATGTGCCGGCTACGAATTCTTCCATGGAGGCGCGCAAACCGGCGGAACGTTGCGCTACTTCGTTGGCCGCTTGCGCCGCCGCTTCGCCGGCCGCACTCAAGCGCTGCTCCGCTTCGGCCGCCGCCTGCACCGCCGCGCCGCACTGGGCTGCTACGCGCTGCTCCAACTCATTGGCCATGCGCGCCGCGGTCTCATGCAAAGACGCGGAGTGTCCCGCGAGGCGCTCGCCGAGTTGCCGCTGGAGGTGCGCGGCAAGTTGCTCATCCAGCTGGCCGTACACGTGCCCTTGCAAATGCTGTTCGAGCTGTTGTTGCATGGTGCGCGCACTTTCTTCCGCCAGTTGCGCGCGCAAAGCCGCCGCGTGCTCTTCGAGGCCGCGCTTGGCATTCTCGCGCGCCGCAGCCACCGCGCCGGCGATTTCGCCGGCCATGGCGGCATGCAGCGTCTCCGCTACATGCGCATGCCAATGGGTCTTTGCGGCTTCCAGCTCGCCGCTCATTTGTTCGCGCCAGCTCGCCTCGACCGCCGTTTGCGCGGCCGCGTGACGCGCGATGGACTCGTCTTGCAGCACCACCAGCCGCGCCACCGCGCCCTCCGCCACATCCGCGGCCAACGCCTGCACGGTGTCTTGCGCTTTCGTGTCCGCCGCGTGCAATTCCGCCAGTCGGCCCTCGCTCTCGCGCACCGCGGCTTGCAGCGCTTCGCCCTGCGCGGTTAAGGCTGCCGCACGGCGCCGCGCGTCTTCTTCGGCAGCCTGGCGCGACTCGTGCAGCGCCCGCGCCTGCTCTTCGAGCAGGCGCGCGTTCTCCGTGATGGAACGCTCCGCGGTCTCGATCACTTGCGCGCGTTCTTCCAGTGTGCGATGGGCTTCCGCCAAAAGAGAGGAGATGGCGGCAGAGCGTTGCTCCAGTTCCGCTGCCGCGCTCTCACGCTGCGCCGCCAGCTGGCGCGCGGAGACCTCCGCCTGCGCGACCAATCCGCGCAGCGTTTCCACCGTGCTGGCGGCGTGCTCGGCAAATTGCATTTTTTCCGCCGCGGCTCGTTCGGCCAGGTGGGCGGTTAATTCCGCGGATACTTCCTGCGCCGTATCGTGCGCGACTTTGTGCGCCATCTCCTGTGCCAGTTCGTGCAATTGCGGCGTGAGCGTTGCGGGTAAATCGTGGCGCGTTTTCTCCGCCAGTTCCTCCGTGGCGCTCGCGACACGCTTGGTCAGCGTCTCGGCTTCCAGCCGCAGCTTTTCGATGGCGCGCTCCGCTTCGTTCACCACCTCCACGCGGGCGGCCGCGAATTTCTGCTCCCACTGCTCGAAGGCCACGTGTCGTTCCGTGGATACCGCGTTTGTCGCCGCATCGCGCGCAGTGGCCTGAATCTGCTGCTTGGCATCGCTCAGCAGGCGCGCCACCTGCCGCGCCAGTTGCAGCGCAGCGTCCGTGGTGCTCACGGGAGAAGGGAAGATGCGCACGTTGTCTGCTCCCGGCATCACCGGAACGTCGGAGTCGCTGGTGGCCGGTTCGCCGGGCGTGCCGACCAGATGCTCAACATGTCCGGCCTCCGTGGTGTGCGGCAAACCCGGCACGCCGGAGATGGTCACGCCGTGCATTCCCGGTGCCGCGGAATGCGCCGAATTTTCCGGAAACGAAAACCAATCTTCCGGCGGAAATGCCATGCCCCAGGCATTGCCCGGTTGCTCCAGTTCGAGCGCCACCTGAAAGAGTTGCCGCACGGTGCGGGGCCGCTGAATCCAGGCCACGCGCCCGCGTACGCTGCGCGGCGCCTGGCCGCTTTCCGGATGCGGAATCTCGAGCGTCACCCACATGTTTTTCAGAACGTAATGCTTCGATTGGTAGCGGCAGCCGTGGCAGTTGATGATCAGCGTCGAGGTGCGTTCCGTGAAGGGACGCCCGAGGGCGTCCACACCCGTGACGGCCAGGGGCACGGCCTGCACGATGCGCGTGCTCCGTCGTTTTCGCAATTCCGTGCTCGCGCTCATGGCGTTTTCCATGTCGGTCGTCTCATCGGCAAAGTTGCCGCCCAGGTCTTCCATAAACACGTCCGCCGTTCGTTTTTTACGCAGCTCACGTCCATCAGTCCCTAACGCAAGAGCAACCGCCAATCGGCAAATTCTTCGCGCGCTGCTTCAGCGGCTATTGTGCGCGTTTCATTTTGGAACGTAAATCCGTCCCAACTGTTATCCACAGGCGCACACGATGAGCCGAGCGGGTCGTTAAGAGCGTCGACCTTGCCCCGCCCGCGACGCTCGAGACTGCGGCAATACCCGCGCCGACACACGGTGCGTGCGCTCAGGGGACTCCGAACGTGCTCACAACGCCTGCTCAATGCTTCGCCAAACAAGTTTTCGTCAAAACCAGCGCGCCATATTTACGGAGCGCGCCGTGTCAGGAAGGACTTACTCACTGCGGGGAGAGTCTTCCAACCGGGCCGACTGTATACCGAAAAAGCGTTCTTGCCTAGAGCGTCCTGTATCTACTAGTAGGTTGGTTTTGCGGGTTTTAGAAGCCGGGAAGGGGCGGTTGGCAGGCGGCCTTTTTTCCGTTGAACTAGCGGTGCGCTACAGGTCCC
>PMOV01000009.1 GCA_003161195.1 Acidobacteriota bacterium
CCAGCGGCAGCTTCCGCGCCGGCCTCCTAAGCGTAGCCGCCATCCTCACCGTAGCCAGCGTAGTCACCCTAATCGCCAGCCGCCCGCCTCACCCATCGCAACCAGTCACCCCACCCATCGGGTAAACGTGCGCAAATCCCCCACAGGAAAATTGACCGCCAGAAAACCCCATCTCAGCACTGCGAACGCGGGAAATCGAGATCCAGCGCCGGAGGCGCGGCACAAGTCAGCCCAAGGCCGCAAGGCCTGGGTCCGCTGAAGCAGACGATCCCGAGCACCGTAGGTGCGGCACATAGGGTCAACGCTAGCGAACCGCTCGGCCAACTCACTCGCGTACGGCGTGGAGTTGTATCGGAAGAATTCTTGCGTACCGCCCGAAATCCGGATCGGTAGAGAAGATGGGCCACCCGCGAGACTGGGACACGGCGCAAATAAGCATATCGGAAACGCACACCGCGAGGCCTTTGCCCCGGCATTGGTTGCTGGCTCGAGCTGCTGCTTCGTAGTCCGCGGAATCAAGCGGCTCGTCGGGAAAGGCTCTGAGGATTTCCCGCGGCTTCTCAAATTGTTGTTGGACTTTAATGCCAGAAAGCAGCTCCTGGCGGATGATGCCGATGATTCGCGTACGCCCTTCGTGGATCAGCTCGGTGAGCTCGCCGGCAATCGCGGCTTGCTGACGACTCAGCTGGTGCGGCGCTCTGCGCAGCGCCAGAGACCAAACGCTGGTGTCCACCAAAACATTCACGTGCGCTTTTTGCTGCGTTCGCGTTTGTAATGATAAGCCGGATCGTAATCAATGGTGCCGAAGAGCGGGATCAGCGCGGCCTGCTGGCGGCGACGAATGTATTCATCCAGGGCCGCGTTCACGGTGTCTTTTTTGGATTTGTGGCGCCCGAGCTTCTGCGCCTGGACAATCAGCCGGTCGTCGATGGCCAAGTTGGTCGGCATGGAAGTGTCTCCACATAAGTTTACACAGACCTCTGTGTAAAAGCTAGTCTTTAGAAGACGCGGTAGTGGGTCAGTTTCCGATTACGCGTGCGGGTTCAGGGGGGCGGCGCAACACTTGCGCGCAGTTTATTAGCAGGAGTCTGAAAGCTCAAAGTTTTTCGTGGACGTTGATTTAGACGCAGCGCGATCTTGAGGTGGATCGTGATAAATTCAGGCTCTGGATGGCGGGCAGGCGACTTGAGATCCAACGCGCCCACGCTGGCGGAGTGAGCTATGAATCAAAAGACTCGCTGCATTGATGGCGGATTTCGTCTTCAGAAATGTCAGAAAATCGCGACCATGCTTGGGATACTTCTCGGGTACCTACTAGTCGCGAGTTGCGTACAAGCCCAGACCGGGAAGCTTTCCGCCGAGAAGCAAGCCAAGATGGAAAGCACCATTTCTAATTTCATGGAGACCAGTAAGGCGCCGAGCATCTCCGCTGCTGCGGTTCAGGATGGAGAATTCGTATGGTCCGCAGGCTTCGGCATGGCCGATCTGGAGAACGCTGTTCCCGCAAAACCGCAATCGGTATACCGCATCGGCTCGATCTCGAAATCGATCACGGCCACTGCGGCCATGGAGCTTTGGGAACACGGCAAGCTGGATTTGGATGCCCCGGTGCAGAAGTACTGTCCATCATTTCCGCAGAAGCAGTGGCCCATCACCACGCGACAACTCTTAGGACATCTGGCCGGAATCCGCTACTACCGCGTCCCAGAAGTCCCCTACTCTGAATCCCAGAGCGACGCCGAAGTGGGCAACACGCGTCACTTCGAAAATGGAATCGAAGGTGGTCTGAAGTTTTTTGCAAACGACCCACTAGTGGCGCCGCCTGGAACACACTTTAACTATTCGACGCAAGGCTACACCATCGTCGGATGCGCCATCGAAGGGGCGTCCGGCGAGAAGTATGCAGACTATGTGCGCGACCATATTTTGGTTCCGGCAGGTATGCTGCAAACCCGCCCTGACGATCGATTCGATATTGTGCCGTTGCGCACGCGTTTCTACTCAAAGAATACGTCCGGTGCCGTGGTGAATGCCGAATTTCTGGATGCAAGCTACAAAGTTCCCGGCGGGGGCTGGCTTTCCTCCGCACCCGACATGGCGCGATTCGAGGTGGCGATTCTTTCGGACCGTCTGATCCAGCGCGCCACGCGAGACATGATGTGGACACCGCAAATGCCTTCGGATGGGCTGGGACGAATGGTTTACGGGCTTGGGTGGCAAAGCGGAAAAACCCACGGCGTGGCAGATGTCGGACACGGCGGGTCTCAGCAGGGAGCCAGCGCGATGATGCTGATTGCACCGGATGCGCAGGCCGGCGTGGTCGTGCTGATCAATTCCGACGCCGCCGGCGCGTCCGAGTTGGCGTCACAACTCCTGGAAATTGTGCTGGGACTTCCCCCTGGCGATCACAAGGAGAGTACCGTCGACCCGAAATTGTACGACGGCTACACCGGAAGTTACGCCATGAGTTCTTTCGTTATTGGTATTGTTCGAGAGGACGATCATTTATTCGCGGAGATAAATGGCCGGAAGAATGAGATATTCCCGGAGGGCTCCCGCGAATATTTTTTTAGGGCTTTTGACGCTCAGATCACCTTTGTGACCGACGGGAACGGTCGGGCGACGGAACTGGTCTGGCACGAAGGCGGCACTGATTTGCGCGCAAGTCGGATCAAATAGTTTCGCACTACGGGCAATTCTACCAATGCTGCTCAATCTCAACTCCTGATTAACGCTGCCGGACAAGTGGACCAATACTCGAAGCACACACATCCGACAAACGCGACTTACCGAGCTTTTGGGTCTGTAAGACCAGGAGGATTTGGCGGCGGTGGACAAATATCTGTCTTGAACCAAATCGTCGCGTTGTTTTCCTGATCCTGTATCCCCGGACATCCAACCGTCTACCGCCATACAACTGCGCTGTCGAACTCCAGCATCACCATCTCGTTCATGCAGCTCGTTGCCACGGCGCCCTTCCATGTCTGCTTGCCTCGCGTCGTGGTCGGGAGAATCTCTTCGAAGGATTTCCTTAATGGTCCTTAAAGCGACTCGGAGACCAACTCCCCACCGGATCACTTCGGTCGAAAGGTTTGGTGGGTTAGATCAAACACCTGCAGTCACGGTGGCCCGAACCGTTTCCATGCGATAAGACTGACGCCCGGTCGCTGCTGTAAATATCTCGGATTCCAGAATGCCATTCTGGCTCCGGCGCCCCGAAGCTGCNNCCTCTGGTAGCCCAGGCTTGAACGGTGCTGGAAACCCGCCTCGCCCCCCCACGTCGCGCCCCACCGCGCCGCTCGTTCGAATGATAACCGTGTAATATGTTCATATTGACAAATCACAACGCCCATGCTACCTTGCCCTGTGAGCATCGCAACTCAGCCCCGACCAGTCCCTCCTCCCGCACCAATACCCTCGGCAACGCTCGCACGTACCCCGGCAAAAACGCCCCTTTGTTTTGATAACGATACGAATTGCTATCCACGCAACCCCTTTCCTTTGATAACGATACGAATTGCCCTACCGTGGCACACAATGCACTCCTCCAATTTTCCATCCCTCGGCGTAACTCCAACAGAATCAATGCTTAGTCTCGAATCAACAGATTGGCGCTTTGCCGTCGCCTCACCGCGAACCACGCCTCAGGGGGTGGGCCAAACGT
>PMOV01000020.1 GCA_003161195.1 Acidobacteriota bacterium
CACCTTGCCGACGCCGGGGATCTCGCGCACATCGAGCGGCGCCAGGAATTTCGCTTCTTCGCCGGGAACGATCCACAGCACGCCGTTGGGCTTGGCCTGCGCCGAGGATACTTTCGCGATCAGCCGCGACGAGCCAATGCCCACGGAGCAGTTCAGGCCGGTGTTCTGTTTCACGCGATGATGCAGGGCATGTGCGGCTTTCAGCGGCGGACCGTGCAGCCGTTCCGTGCCGGTCATGTCGAGATAAGCTTCGTCAATCGAGGCCATTTCAACCTGCGGCGTGAAGGTACCGAACACCTTGTAGACTTTTTCCGAGCACTCACGGTAACGCGCGGGATGTCCGTTGACGAAGATGGCGTGCGGACTCTGCTTGGCCGCGGTGCGCAGCGGCATGGCGGAGTGCACTCCGAACTTGCGGGCTTCGTACGAGGCCGCCGAGACCACGCCGCGTTCATCGCGCTGTCCGCCAACGACGACTGCCTTCCCTTTCAGCGACGGATCGTACAGTTCTTCCACCGAAACGAAGAAAGCGTCCATATCCACGTGGAAGATGGTGCGGGGAAAGGCGGCGCGAGGAAGAGCGGAATGGGGCGCCGCAGACATGCTGGAGGAATTTTAGCAGCCTGTCATGCCTCTGGATTAGCCGCCAATATCCGAGTTGAAATACTTTGCACACTAGCCGATCCCGTCGTCTCGGTATATAGTTGCTGCGCTCTGGCAGCGGCGGCGAGCGTTCGGCCGGCCTCAGCAATGGTGTTGAGTAGGTCAGAAAGTTTATGAGACTGTTCAGGATTATGCTTCCGTTCGCGATCGCGACGTCCCCGCTTTGGGCGCAGGCGCATGGCGGAGCCGTCCCTAAATCCCTGATCGAGGGCGAATCCCCTGGTCAGCACGGTCCTAGAAAGCCCTACGGGCCTCGCTCCGGACAAATCGGCGGCAAGTCCATTTCCGATGTCAAGACCTTCATGAGCAATAACTGGAGCGGGTATGCCGTGATCGGGTCCGATTTCACGCAGGTGCGCGGTTCTTGGATTGTGCCCGCTGTCGATTGCAGCGGGGCCGCGAATTCTTCCGTGTCGTTTTGGGTGGGCATTGACGGGTGGTCGAGTTCGACGGTGGAGCAGACCGGAACCGATTCCGACTGTGACGGCTTGACCCCGACTTATTACGCCTGGTACCAGTTCTATCCGCGGCTCGGCGTAACTATCGCGAGCGTCTCGGTCAAGCCGGGCGATCAGATGTCGGCGTCGGTTTATTACGACGGGGCGAAGTTTTTTATCGAGATGACGAACCAAAGCACGGGAGAATCCTATGGCACGAGCTGGGAGGTTCCCGGAGCCGAGCGCAATTCCGCCGAATGGATTGCCGAACTGAACAGAAGTTACGGGCTGGCTGACTTCGGCACGGTGCCTTTTGGCGTGGATTTCACGGGCGTTAACGAAACGAATACTGCGGCTGATGCCACGGCTTCCGGTCCGATCGGCGCGTTCGAAAAACAGGTGCAAGAATCGGTAATGGTGAGCGATCGGAATGTGTTGCTGGCCTCGCCTTCGAGCATTTCGGCGGACGGAACCAGCTTTACGGTGACCTGGATGTCGAGGTGATCGGATGTCGAGATAAACGCGGTAGAATCTGGGCATGGCCGGACGCGCGATCAGGAATACATCTCGCGTGGTCTTCTGCGTTTGCGGGCTGACTTCGCTTTTCACCGGCTTTTTTTATGCGCAACTGCGCGGCGTTGAGTTGCCGGTGGAGAGCGAGTGGATCCCGTTTGTGGCCGTGTTCGCGGTGGTGGGCCTGGTCAGCGTCGCGGTTGGGGTTCTGCCGAGCAAGTGGACGGCGCGGCTGTGCAAGATGGATTGGCAGGATCCGCGACTGTTCGGCACACCGCTCAAGGTGCTTAGCGGATTCGCCGCCATCGCTTATCTGGTGGCGGTGGTAGCGGATTACGCTCCGCACCGCTGGAACCTCGATCCGCAAATCATGCTGGTGCTGTGCCCAATGTATTTTGTGAAAATGACGTTCGATCCGGCGCCCAGGGAAATCTTTTTGATGCTGGCTCCGATGAACGCGGCGGTGTTCGGATCTGTCGGGCTTACGCTGAGTTACGCGTGGCTGACATTTCGCAAACGTGCCTGAAGCTTCACTTGGGATGAGCCTTGCCGTTGTCGGCCATCTGGTTCAGCCACTGGCGCGCCGTAGCCGCTTCCGGACGATCGGAGTGATCGCGGAGAAACTGGCGAAGCGTCTGTGCAGCCTCGTCGTAACGGCCAACCGCGGCCAGCGATTGCGCCACAACCAGTTCGATTTGCGGCGCTTTTCCGTTTGAGGATGAAAGCGCGGCCTGGGACATTTGGAGCGCCTGGTCGTAGCGGCCCACACCGTAATAAGCTTTGGCCAGCGCCCAGCGCGTGTCCCAGGAGGAAGCGGGCTTGAGTTCGAGGGCCTTTTCCAGCGGCGCGATTGCCGCGTTGTTTTTCCCCTGATTGCACAGAGCCATGCCGAGTGCAGCCAAAGCGTTGGCGTGGGATGGGTCAAGCTGCGTGGCTGTTTCCAGTACCTCCTGCGCTTTGGACCAGTCGCGTTGCCTCAGGAAAATCACACCCTGCACATATAAGACGTCGGGAAGGCCGGGCGCGAGCCGGATGGCTTCGCTGGCGTGCTTCTGCGCTTCTGCCAAGTTTTCAGCAGCGAGCGATTGCAGGGCCTGATCGAGAGCTTTCTTGGCGTTGGGCGCGAGCAAGGCACGGCCCGGAACACCGGTCGGGCTGGCAGACAAAGCCTGCAGATAGATATTCACCTGCTCTTTGCCGCTGGCATGGATCGAAACCTCTTTCTGGGCGATGGCATATCCGGCAGCTTGCACGAGCACGGTGAAGTCGCCGAGACGGTTGACTACGAGTTCGGCGCGGCCGTTGCTGGTCTCCGCTTGTGCGACCGGAGAACTGCCGAGAGTCACACGGACCATGGCCGATGAGGAAACGAGCGCGCCAGAAGGGCTGTGCACGATTACGCTGAGGGCAACGCCACGGCCACGCATCTCCGTTGCAGCTGAGCCGGTATCTTGCGCGTG
>PMOV01000054.1:0-1468 GCA_003161195.1 Acidobacteriota bacterium
CTTAAACGACAGGTGTTTGCCATTCACCAGCCGCTTTAGCGTTTCCTCAAACATCTGTTCCTGTATTCCGCGACGATCAAACCGATACGAAAATTCATTGCAGTAGCGGCCAAGGTGCTTTATCGAAACCTTGTGGAACGTGCCGTAGACGCCTTTCTTGAGCAGCGAGAATGCGCTCTCTCTACGGTGTTCGTGTGATTCTCGCCCTCGCCATAGGTGCGTATGTGATCGATCATGCGATGGTTCACAAAGCGACGGCGGAAAATTATTTGGTAGATGGTGGCCTTGTCGGTCTGCACCAGCGCGTCAGGGTGAATGTGCTTTTCCATCTCCGGTTCAACGTGCTCCATGCGGCCACTCTTTACAGGAATTAGGCGCAACGGCCCACCGCGCTGGCGCACTCCCAGAACTACCATCTCGTCTTTGCGCTTCGGCTTCGGCTCGCCTTTGCGCGGTTTGCGCGGCGTGAGATAGGTTTCGTCCACTTCCACGGTGCCAGTCAGGAACTCGAATCCGGCCTCTGTAGCGGCCTCGCGGATGCGATGGCATAGGAACCACGTAGACTTGGTGTTGTTTTCCTTTACGCCTAGGTGACGGCCTACCTGCAACGAACTGATGCCCTTTTTCGCTTCGAGAATCAGCTGTTCCTTATAATCGCCGATTAGGACGGTGAGCAATTCCGCCAGCTCGTGCTCTCCCGGGCTGGCGTTCTCGAGTTCGTCTGGTCTCCAGCCCGTAGGAGGCGCAGCAGTTCGCCGGTTAGCCGCTGGCATTCCTCGTCCGCGCGAATCACGTGCGGCAATGCGATTCTCATAGGGCATTCCTCCGATCGAAGTCTCGTCTTATTCATAGAACATATTATGGCGAGCAAACTCAAGCCCGTGCATCCGGGAGAAATCCTTCGCGAAGAGTTCCTGGCCCCGCTGGGCCTGAGCAGGAACAGGGTCGCTATGGACCTGCGCGTCCCGGTGACGCGCATCGCCGATATCGTCAAGGAGCGGCGAGCCATCACGGCGGACACCGCCCTGCGCCTGGCACGCTATTTCAACAACCGTCCGGCGTTCTGGATGAATCTGCAAACGCGCTATGACCTGGAAGTGGCCGAGGATGAGATCGCCGCCAAGGTCCAGCGCGACGTGCGGCCTTTGCAGGCGGCGCCCCCGAGGTAGACATAGCAGTACTAGTGCGTTACGTCCATTGACATAAAACCGATTTTGATGCTAGGATGCAACGTGAATTCCAGAATTCACGCCCGCTTTGCCTGTCTTGCACCCCAATCACCCGAATTTTTGCTCCCGCCAAACGCCCAAATTTTGCCCCTTTGTTTTGATAACGATATGAATTGCTCCCCGCGCAAGCCCTTTGCTTTGATAACGATACAAATTGCCCTACCGTGTACCTTATCGCCTACCCCTCGGCTCTTGTTTTCAGCGACTTACGAATTGCCTCAAGAAGCTCGAGAAGCGAG
>PMOV01000054.1:1500-5111 GCA_003161195.1 Acidobacteriota bacterium
GCGCGCGGGAGACGGGCGCTGCAACGGCAAAGGCTGCCCGCCTCGGGAGGCCGCCGCTACAACGGCCATTGACGGGCTACCCGGCTCACCTCTATACTTGGTGTTTGTCTTTAGCTTTGGAGGAATGATGTACGCAGTCATTAAGACCGGTGGAAAGCAGTACCGCGTCGCGCCGGGCGACACGATTCGGATTGAACGCGTCGACGGCAAAGTCGGCGAAAGTGTCACCTTCGGCTCCGTGCTGGCGGTGCACAATGGCGATAAGAAGATTCTGCACGGCGACGACGCCGGCAAAGCCAGCGTGACGGGCACCATCGTGGCGCAGGATCGCGCCAAAAAGGTGATCGTGCTCAAGTTCAAGAAGACCAATCAGTACAAGATCCGCCGCGGCCACCGCCAGAACTATACCGCGGTGAAGGTCGGCGAAATCAAGCTGTAAGCGTAACATCTTGCCGGCCTTACCAGCCTGCAACGAGCGGTAACGGGCACATTCTGCAGGCTTTACCAGCCGCAGNNATGGCACACAAAAAAGGCGGCGGCTCCTCGACAAACGGCCGCGATTCGCACGGGCAGCGGCTGGGCGTGAAGCGCTTCGGCGGGCAGCTGGTCAATGCCGGCACCATCCTGATCCGGCAACGCGGCACGCGGCATCGCGCGGGCGAAAACGTCGGCCAGGGCAAGGACGACACGCTGTACGCGCTGGTGACCGGCTACGTGAAGTTTACCGACCGCGGACGGCATGGGCGGCACATCAGCGTTGTGCCGCATGACGCGCCGGTGGAGGCTCCAGTGCATGCCGCGGCGCATGGCAAGGCCGAGCACGCAAAGCCGGCCGCGCATGACTCCAAGTCGGAGCACAGGGCCAGCGTCAACTAGCGCGCGTTCTGGCACATAGGCTGTATGCTTTGTCCGATTTTTCCCAGCGGTCCTGGCAAATCAGGGCCGCTCTTTTTTTGTAGGTGCGAAGTTTTACGCGCAAAGTTTCTGCGCGCCCTTGGTTTACGCATTCGTTTCTATCTAGCGGCTGCGCGCATCCAATGTGTCGCAGCGTAAGAATTCTTGAGGTTGATCGCAGTGTTCGTTGATGAAGCAAAAATCCTGGTAAAAGCGGGCGATGGCGGCAACGGCTGCGTGGCGTTCCGCAGGGAGAAGTTCGTCCCGCGCGGCGGACCGAGCGGCGGAGACGGGGGCAGCGGCGGCAGCATCTACGTCGAGGCCAACCCGAACGACAATACCTTGCTGCGCTACCGCTACAACCGCGAGTTCAAGGCCGAACGCGGGCGCCACGGCGAAGGCTCGAACTGCACCGGCCACTCCGGCGTGGACATGGTGCTGCAAGTGCCGGTCGGCACGCTGGTATTGGATGAGCACGGCCGCACCATGGCGGACCTGGCGCGGCCCGGCCAGCGCTTCCTGGTCGCGCACGGCGGGCGCGGCGGACGCGGCAACCAAAACTTCGCCAAGCCCTGGCACCAGGCTCCGCGCGAGCATGAAGAGGGCTTTCCCGGCGAAGAACGCCACATCAAATTTGAACTGAAGCTGCTGGCGGATGTGGGGCTGGTGGGCTTCCCGAACGCGGGCAAATCCACGCTGATCTCGGTGATTTCCGCGGCGCGGCCGAAGATTGCCAATTATCCCTTCACCACGCTGGAGCCGAATCTTGGCGTGGTGAACGCCGACGGCAAGGAAGGCGCGAGCGTGGGCCGCAGCTTCGTCGTTGCCGACTTGCCGGGACTGATCGAAGGCGCGCATCTCGGCCACGGCCTGGGCATCCGCTTCCTGCGCCACGTGGAGCGCACGCGGCTGCTGGTGCACCTGATCGACACGAGCGACGCGAACGTTGACGATCCCATTGCGGCGTACGGCGTCGTTGCGGGCGAGCTATCGAGCTTCAGCGCGCTGCTGGCGGAGAAGCCGGTGATTGTGGTGGCGACCAAGCTGGACGCCACCACGGACCGCACGCGGCTTGACGCGCTGCGCGATTTCTGCGCGCAGCATCACCTGGAGTTTCACGCCATCTCCGCCGCCACCGGCGAAGGGGTGCACGAACTGGTGCGCTCCATCGCCGATGGTTTGGACAAAATTCCGCGCGCGCATGATTCCGCGCTGGACTTGGCGGACGACTCCGCCGAAGATAGGCAAGACGCTTCGCAACAAGACTCTTCGCACCCCACTCGGGAGGCGCATTGACGACCGCGCAGGCGCATCGCAGCACCGCCGCCAAGACGCAACCCCGCCGCATCGCACTTTTCGGCGGATCCTTTGACCCGATTCACAATGGCCACCTGGGCGTGGCGCGCGCGGCGGACCGACGTTTCAATTTTGACGAAATGAATTTCATCGCCGCGAGCCGGCCGCCGCACAAGCTAAAGCAGCATCTGGCGCCGTTTCCGCACCGCTTTGCGATGGTTTCACTGGCGTGCAGCGAGCATCCGCACTTTGTGCCGTCGCTTGCGGAAGCCGGCGAAGATTTCAGCGGCACGCAGTTGCACTACTCGGTGGACACGGTGCGCTATTTCCGCCACGTGAACAATAACCAAGGCGACCGCGTGTTCTTCATCATCGGCGCCGACGCGTTTCTCGATATTCCCATGTGGAAAGAGTACGAAGCGCTGCTGGGCATCTGCGACTTCATCGTGGCCAATCGTCCCGGAATACGCACGGAAGCGCTGCGCCTGGTGATTCCGCCGGATTTGCTGGCGGGTCCCGGCGACAGGCGGCTTACGGAAACGGAGCACCCATCGCAAGTGGTGGCGCATCTGCGCCGCACCACCGTCTATCTGCTGGAAAACGTGGCCAGCGAAATTTCCGCCACCGACATTCGCCGTCGCGCCAACCGCGGCCAGTCCATACACGGGCTGGTCTCGGCGCGCGTCGAGGAATATATTCTCAAACAAGGTCTATATCGTTGAAACTGGAAACCCTACCAAACGGCGTGCGCCTGGCCGTAGAAGCGGCGCAAAGCAAAAAAGCAGCGGGCATCACTATCCTGGATTTGAAAGAGCTCGGGGCGTTCACGCAGTACTTCGTGATCTGCACGGCATTCAGCACGCCGCAAGTGCAGGCCATCCTGAGCGAAGTCGAAGAACAGGTCGACAAGGCGATGAAGCGTGCCCCGGAGCATCGCGAAGGCCGCGGCAGCGCGGAGTGGGCGTTGCTGGATTACGGCTCGTTCATCGTGCACGTTTTTGGCGAGCAGGCGCGGCGCTTTTACGACCTGGAACGCTTGTGGCGCTCGGCTCCCAAGCTGGTGCTGCCGGACGAGCCCGAAGGCGTGGACCGCGGCCACGCGTATCGCGACGCGCACTCCGTGGACAACGCCGTAGCCCCATGAGCGCGGAGCGATTGCCGTGGGTCTCCCAGGATCCCGCATCGCTTCGTCTTGCGGAGCTGGCGCAAAAAGTAGCGCCCACGGGCACCACGCTGCTGATCATCGGCGAAAGTGGCGCGGGCAAAGACCACCTGGCGCGCCTGATTCACGAAATCGGCCCGCGGCGCGACGCACCTTATCTAAAAATTGATTGCGCAAGCCTGCCGCCCAACCTGGTGGAGAGCGAACTCTTCGGCCACGAACGAGGCTCGTTCACTGGCGCGGTAGAACGCAAGCTGGG
>PMOV01000027.1 GCA_003161195.1 Acidobacteriota bacterium
GAGGTAAAATCGTTGAACGCTTGGCGCAAGACTCCGGCGCGGTCTTCGGCCTTCCACAAGCGCGAGAGCGACAGCACCAACTGCACATAACTTGGAATCAGCAGCAGGGCCACGGTCGCGGCCGTCCAACTGGCTGGCGAGCCGGGCAGAAAAAACCAGCACGCCAGCAGCAGCACGAACGTGGCGGCCTCGATCACGCTGCGCCGCAAATTGTCCAGAATTTTCCAGCGCGACACGACGTCCAGCGGATTACGCACCAGCTGGCCCTGCGCGTCCGGCACGCGCGGTAGCAGCCAGCGCAGAATCTGCCAGTCGCCGCGAATCCAGCGGTGTTTTCGCCGGCTGTGCGCGCTGAAGTGCGAGGGGTAATCGTCGATAATCTCAATGTCCGAAACGAGCCCGGCCCGCACGTAGGCGCCTTCCATCAAATCGTGGCTCAGAATGGCATTCGACGGAAACCGCCCGGACAGCACTTCGCGAAAGACGTCCACCTCATAAATGCCTTTGCCCGTGAAAATCGCCTCGCCAAATAAATCCTGATACACGTCGGAAACCGCGCGGGCGTAGATATCCAGCCCCGTTTGTCCGGAGTAGATATACGCGAGGCGCGAGCGGTTCGCCGAAGAGACGCTGATGCCTACGCGCGGCTGCAGCACCCCGTAGCCTTCGTTCACCGTGTGCGTCCCGGGATTTACGGAAGCGCGATTCAACGGGTGCGCCAGCGTCGCCACTAATTTGTACGCCGACTCGCGCGGCAATTGCGTGTCGGAATCCAGCGTGATGACGTAGCGCACGTGCGGCAAAATCGAAAGGTCGCCGACCTTTACCGGGAAGCGATCGTATTGCCCGCGCAGAAAATCGTTAAAGTCCAGCAATTTGCCGCGTTTGCGCTCCCATCCCATCCATTTGTTTTCGATTTCGTTGAACACCCGGTGGCGGTGAAAATGCAGAAATGGCCCGCTGCTGCCGCTGCCATAGCGCTTGTTCAATCCCTCAATCAGCGCCGAGCATAACGATACCAGTTGATCGCGCTCGTCAAATTTCTGCTCCGCGTCCGGCGGATCGGTCAGCAGCGCAAAATAGAGGTGCGGGTCGCGATTCCCCGCGTAGCGAACCTCCAAGCTGCGCACCAGGTCCTTGATTTGCGCTTCGGCGATCAGCAGCGTGGGCACGGCCACGATGGTCAGGCATTCGGCGGGGATGCCCGCGGAAAAATCCAGTCGCGGCAGCGCCCGCGCCGGCGTCAAAAACGTCACCAGCTGATTTACGACTTCCACCGCCGCTTCACTGGCGGGCAGGAACAACAGCAGCGCCGCGGCAATGATCGGCACCGCTCCGTTTACGCCAGCCACCACGAAAAACATCATCGCGAACAGCAGCAGCTCCAGCGTCAAAAAATAAAAAACCTCCGGCGCTTCCCGAAACGTCTCGACGAAGGCCTCCGCTCCGATCGCGTGATAACCGATGCGCTGCTTCAGCAGCCGCCGACCGCGGTCCACCAGATAGAATCCCACGTGGGCACGCCGCTCCTTGGCGCGCTCGTTGGGATGGCGCTGCTGCAGCGCCTGCCGCGAAAACTCCACCGCCAGCCGCGCAATCTCAAATTCTTCCGTGTCGGAGAACTTCATCAACTCCTGAATGGACGCGCGATACAGATCGCAGCTCTCGAAGTCCATCCGCCCGTAAGCGCCTAGCGGATCCTCGAGCAGGATCGCCTCCGTGCGGCTCAACTGCACAAAAGCTTCCTTCAGCGTGGTATGGCTCAACCGGTGAAAACTCTTCATCAGCGTCGAATAGGGAATCGCGGCGTAAGAAATCTCTCCGGATGCCTCGTTCAGCGCCTCTGCGTCCGGTGAAGTCCCCGCTGCCCCGCGATCCGCGGTCAACTTCCCGGCCACACATTCCAGCGCCACCAGCAGCATCATGGGCTTCAGCGCCCAGATTTCGTGCATCTCGAAAGNNCGAGATAAGCGCGCGCCGCTACATAGGGCCGCAGCGTCTCCCCCTTCGCATCATCCGCCCGTTTCACCAATTGCACCGGAAGGTCCAGCTTCAGCCCTTCCCGCACCTCCAGCGCCGCCGCCCTTAGCAAACGCAAATTGTGCGCCAGGCTGCGATCTTCTTCGCTCAGCTGCTCCGATTCTTGGGCGACGAATTTCTTGCCCGCTTCGGCGAGTACCGCATTCGTCTTTTCCAGCTTCGCTTCCAGCTCCGCGCTATGCTTGGTTTTGCCCGCCGCATTCCACCGAGCAGCCACCGCCCGCGCGTCTGCCTGCAAACGCCATGCGCCGGGGCGCGCGTCGGCGCCCAGACCCACGGCACCTTCCACCGCCAGCCGCGGCTCCGCATTCCACTCCGCGCCGCGCTCCAGTTCGATTAAATCCTCGTCGCTCATGAACAGTTCTACCGGTAACTCGACGCCTGCATCTCAAACATCGCGGCATACCGTCCGCCGTGCGCCATGAGCTCTTCGTGCCGCCCTTCCTCGGCGATTTGCCCCTGCTCCAGCACCACAATGCGGTCCGCCATCTTCACCGTCGAGAAGCGGTGCGAAATCAGCAGCGCCATCTTCCCGGTGGTCAACTCCGCGAAACGCTCAAACACTTCGTGCTCTGAACGCGCGTCCAGCGCCGCCGTCGGCTCATCCAGCACCAGCAATTGCGCATCGCGCAGATACGCCCGTGCCAGCGCCACGCGCTGCCA
>PMOV01000003.1 GCA_003161195.1 Acidobacteriota bacterium
AGTTTCCCGAGGCCACGTCCTTCAGGATCTGCTTCTCCAAAGACAGCTCCGCGACTAAACGCTTCAGCTTCGCGTTCTCTCGCTCTAACTCCTTCAGCCGTTTCGCTTGATCTAGCTTCAGGCCGCCGAATTCTTTTCTCCAGCGGTAGTACGTCTGTTGGGTGACTTCTGCTTCCTTGCAGGCCTGTGGGGTGCTCTTCCCGTTCGCAATTTCTACTGCAATCTGCCGCAGCAGGGCTACGATTTGCTCCGGTCTGTGTTTCTTCATCGGCATGTCCAGCTCTCCTTTAGAGTGATTTTCTCTCACTCCCGCTGGACTAAATCAAGCCGGTCAGGTCACAACCTCGGCCAACGTAAGCAAGAGCGTAAGGATGTACCAAAACGGCATGGCTGTCCCCATCACACGCGCGATGGCGCTTGCGGCTGGCAGATGAGCGTCATCCGGGAGTTTATCGAGCGTTGGATGAATAAACGCGGCGATGGCCAGTTCACTCCCAACCATCAATCCAGCGACAATGATCGCGACGACGCTCAGGTATTCCATCATGAGTTCCTCTCGAAGCTACACCCAGGCATAAGTCAGGCGGCCTTCCTTCTCATAAGAAACGCGGCAACGATCATCATGCGGACGCTCGTGTGTAATCGTTAACCGTGTTTTCGCATTTGTCTCGCTGCGCGTACCCAAGATAGGTACAATTGTACCTGATATGGGTACAACGCCTGGAGCACTTTCGAAGATCGTATTTGGTCAGACCCGACGATCGATTCTCGGGCTGCTGTGCGGCCACACGGATGAGCAATTCTATCTGCGCGAAATCGCCCGCCGCGCGGGAACGGTCTGGCCGTAGCGTAGGGAGTGGCCGGTGCCGAGAGGGCTGGGCCGCGCTATGCCGGACGCAAAGATGCCCATGAAAAGCGCAACCAATGGATTTGAAATCCCGAAATCCCGTAAGGGTTATGAGCCAGCAGAAGTATTACTTGTCGTTCCGATAAGGTCCATCAGGCCGTCTGCAAATGTGCCTCGCCAGCTCAAATAATCGTGTCCGCCGACAAACTGTTGATAGTGGACTTCGTATCCTTTGGCTAGCAACACATCTCGCATGTTCCGGCTAGTCTCAAGGATTCCACCACCGGTCCCATTCGAGTCGAATTCAAATGACCCTGCGTCTATATAGAATTTGAGGGGCAACTTTGAACTCGCGATGAACTGCTTGCCCATCCATCCCGTTTCGGTGATCACTCCGTCCGGTATGGCCCCTGAATGGTCGGGAGCCCACCAGAACGACCCCGATTGGCACAGAACGTTTGTGAAAACTTCAGGGTGCTTGTAGCCAGCGTAGGCCGCTGCGAGCCCTCCGAGGCTGGACCCAGCGACAACGGTTTTTCCGGGATCGTTTGTGATGTTGTAATGAGCACGGATCCAAGGGATTAGCTCTTTCGCGAGAAAATCGGCAAACTTCGGATTCGGCGGCAATTCCTCGTTGCGCGTCGCTTGCGACGTATTGGCGATCAGCACGGCGACCGTCGCCGGTATCTTCTTTGCCGCGATCAGATTGTCGAGGATGATGGGCGTCGGGACTTTGGACAGATAGGCGTTTTCGTCAAAAATAACCACGAGGTCATAGGGGGCAGCGTTCGCCTTGTATCCCGCGGGAAGGTAGATCGACAGATCGTGTTCATTCTTCAGAAGCTCACTGTGGATCTTTTGCTTCTCGATCGTTCCCGCCGCAACGTTGGGGTTCTTGACGATCCAGGGCTGCGGTACGGCGCCGGTGATTTCTGCCATGGATTGACAGTCGTATCGGGTCGCATCAGGCGCGCATCCCCATCGGTGGGGATTCAGCGGATCGACTTGAGTCGTCGCAAATCGCTCCGGCTGGAAACCGTTGAACACCAGCGGATCATTCTGTGACAGACCATAGGTAAACCGCGCTCCAGTCGGAAGCCGTACAGTCAAGTACCACACATCCGTGAGAGGTATCTGGTGAAAAACATAGTCCAACGGGTAGCGCCCGCCTACCTTAAAAGAGCCAATCGGGAATACGTTGCGGGTTTCCGATCTTCCGCGCCATAGAAATGTGACCAGTTGATGTTGGGGATCTTTTTCGATGGATTCGACGAGCGGTGTGCCTTCCGCTGTCACTTGCTTCCAGAAGGCTTTTAGATCCGCGTTGCCGGAAGCAACCTGTTTTCGCAGCGCGTCGATCCGTGGGCTGGGGTTTGGATCTTGCCACGGCTTCGGCTTCAGGCGTTCGTCGCGCGACAACACCTGGTCGAGAGTCATCGTGTAAACGACCGGCTGCGTCTCGGATGTTGTGACGTCGATCCGATACGTTCCCGGAGTGTCTGCGATGAAGACGCAGAGACGCTCTGCATCTCCCGCCGGGCCAGGATAGTGCCGTACGGGCGAGCCATCCGGTGCAAGAATCGTAAGGTCTGTTCTGCCGTGCTGGTCGAGCGAGCAGTCAGCGTAGTCCCCTGCTTTGAGTTCGATCGCATAAGACTGGACCGAGCCAGAGGTAACTTGACGTTTCACAGGTTCATCGATCTTGAGTGATTCCTGCGCGAGCGCGACCGATGCGCTGAAAAGAACAAGCACCAAAGCGATTTTCATGAGTGAACTCCGCTGAATATCCAATTCGCAGGCGAGTCCGGATGGCCTGCAGATTCTTTTGAACTCTCCTCGCCAGTGTATCAAGAGAGACGCTCGCTCGTTGGTGCATTCCGTATCCTCTGCAAGAAACGGGGACTGCAGGTTTCACGGGACTACTCACAAAATCGCTCGGAGATACTTGCCGTTCTCATGCCTCCTGTGGGCCTCGACTCCCTCCGTGCCAACATCGGTGAGACCAGCCTAGTACTCTGAGCGCCGGGGACAAGCGCCGGGGACAAAGCGCCGGGGACAGACGGGACGTTTCCGCGATTCCTGTCCCTCCTCGAGCCGTCTCATCCCG
>PMOV01000070.1:0-2097 GCA_003161195.1 Acidobacteriota bacterium
CCAAACCAATCGTCCTCCTGCCCCTTGTCCAGGAGGATCTGCAGCGCGCCAATCCCCAGCACCAGCAGCGCAATGCCGATGTAGTCCAGCTTCACCCCCGCCGCCTTGATCTTGGCCAGATACGGCGGGTCTTCCACGAACCGCCGCACCAAAAGCCAAGTGGCGGCGCCGACTGGTATGTTGATGAAGAATATCCACCGCCACGAATAGTTAAACGTGATCCAGCCGCCCAGCGTCGGTCCGATCGTCGGCGCCATGATGGCCGTAATGCCGTATAGAGCGAACGCCAAGCCGCGCTTCTCCGGCGGAAAAGTATCGGCCAGAATCGCTTGCGCCATCGGCTGCAAGCCGCCGCCGCCCGCGCCCTGCAATACCCGGAAAAATAGCAGTAAGCCGAGATTGGGTGCGAAGCCGCAAAGCAGCGAGCTCACCGTAAATATCGTCAGGCATATCATGAAAAAGCGTTTCCGCCCGAGCGCGCCGGCGAGCCAGCCGCTTATCGGTAGAATGATGGCGTTCGAAACGAGGTAGGAAGTTAGCACCCAAGTGCTCTGGTCGTTGCTGGCGCCCAGGCTGCCCGCTATATACGGCAAGGCTACGTTCGCGATGCTGGTGTCCAGCACTTCCATGAACGCTGCCAGCGCCACGACCGACGCGATCAGCCACGGGTTGTACTTCGGCCGCCAGACTTCCTGCTCGATGGGTGGCGCCGCGCTGCTCATTGCAAATACACATCCGGCACCACGTTCATGCCCGGTCGCAAGTCGCGGTCTTTGTTCTCCCCGGGTTCCAGGACGATCTTCACGGGTATACGTTGCACGATCTTCACGTAGTTCCCGGTGGCGTTCTCCGGCGGCAGTAGGCTGAACAAGGGGCCGGTGGCGCCACCGATGCTGTCAACGTGGCCCTTCAACGTCTTACCGCTGGAATCGATATGCAATTCCGCTTTCTGGCCCACCTTCATGTGCCGCAATTGTGTTTCCTTAAAGTTGGCTGTTACCCACACCTCGTCGAGGGGCACCACCGTGAGCAGTTGCTGACCAGGCACCACATTGAGTCCCACAACCACCGTCTTGTTCACTTCCCCGCTGACCGGCGCGACTATCTTCGTGTACGAAAGGTTGAGCTGTGCTTGCTCGAGCAGCGCGCGCTTCTCTTCCACATCCGCAATCGCCGCCTGCGCCTTCGACCTTGTTGACGACACCTGCTGCGGCCCCGTCTCCGCATACTGATGATTGGCCGCGGCCGTCGCCAACTTACTCTCCGCCTGCTTCACGAACTCCTCCGCGGCCGCCTCGTTGTCGTGCGCCGCCGAGACCGCCGCAGTGCTCGATCTCGCCGCCGCCAGCGCCTGGTCGTAAACCTGCGCCGCCACTTCCTTCTTGTCCACCAGCAACTTGTAGCGCGCCAGGTCGTCCTGCACCTTCACATCGTTGGCTTCCGCCTGCACCACTTGCGAGTGCGCCGCGCTAAGCTGTTTCTGTGCCGCGGCGATTCCGGCGCCAGCGTTGGACACATCCGACGCCGTAGACCGCAGTTGGCTCGTGGTATTTACCGAAGTTATCGGCACCGTAATATTCAGCGACTGTGCCGTGGCCTCCGCGCTGTCCAGATTTGCCTGCGCCTGCGCCATCGCCACTTCATAATCTTTCGGATCGATCTCCACCAGCACGGTGCCCTTCTCCACCCACTGGTTGTCCTCGCAGTTCACTTTGATGACGTATCCGCCCACGCGCGCGCTCACCGGTGACAGGTGCACATCCGCTTGTGCATCATCCGTCGATTCATAACTGCTCAAATACCGCCACAGAAAAAAACCGCCAATCAGCAGGACCACCGCCACCACCGCAAGGATCAAAATTCTGCGGCGCTTCGGCGGCTTCCCTTTATACGTGTAAGCCGAAGCCGTTTTCTCCGGAGTCTTCGCGTCCGTTGCGGGAGACGCGTCCGCCGCGTTTCCACCGCCTGCTCCAGGGCCCGAACGGGATGGGTTTTCTTCGGCCATAATCATTTTTCCTTAAAATATTCCTTAACGCCTTTTTCCGCCATGCCCATGGCGCGCGCCAGCGATATCTTCGCGAAATTAAAACTGTACAA
>PMOV01000070.1:2143-11489 GCA_003161195.1 Acidobacteriota bacterium
CGCAAATTGTCCAGCCGTTCGCGCGATTGCTCCAGCCGCGCATCCGCCACCTGAATGTCGCCGTGTACTCGTCCGCCCAGAAAAATCGGAATGGACAGCGTGCCTTTCACGTCGAACACCGTGGTCGCTGTCGAGGGATGGCCGCCGCCTTCTCCCAAGTCCGCGTCGAAGGCTAACGAAGGAAAATATCCCGCCACCGCCGCCTTCCGCGAAAATTGCGCCGCCTTCACATCCGCCGCCGCCGCCTGATAGTCCGAGCGCGCCGCAAACGCACGCGTCAACGCCTCCTCCGTCGTGATCCCGTCAAATGGTTGGTATGGCGACTTATCCGTAATCTCAAACTCCTGCCCCGGCGCCAGCCCGATCACCCGCGCCACCGTCAATTTCTGTATCGCAAAATTGTTTTTCGCCTGGATCAGCTGCTGCTGCCGCGTCTGCAGCTCCACTTTCGCTCGCAGCCCATCGATCTCCGGCGAGGTCCCCGCGTTCACCTGGTCGTTGGCCTGATCGTAAAGCGCCTGCGCGGTATCCACCTGCGCCTGCGCCGTCTCGATGCGCGCCAGGTCCGCGATCGCCTGCAAGTACGTATACCCAACCGCCAGCACCACCAAATCCCGCGCATCCTTAAACGTATACTCCGCGGACTTCACGCTCGCCGAAGCTGCCCGCGTCGCATTGATCGACTTCCAGTCAAATAATTTTTGCGATACCGCCGCCCGCGCATCAAAATACGAAAACGGCCCCACCGCCGACGGAACCTTGATTCCGCCTAAGCTGAGTAATCCCAACTCCGATAGATTCGTTTTGGAATCCGCCACAAAGGGGGACGCCGTCACCTGTGGCAACAATGCGCTCAACTGCTCCCAGCGCTGACCGCGCGCCGAACGCACATCGGCACTGGATAACAGCGCACCGAGGTTCTGCTTCAAGCCGCGATCGATCGCGTCCTGCAACGAAAGCGGCAGCACGCCCGCCACCGGCTTCCCCGGTACGCTCCCGCCATATGGACTCACGCCCTGCGTCCCGGGTATTGCCTGTCCCGGCGAACTCGCCTCACCCGTTCCGGTCGTCTGCGCCCGCGTACCCGCGCCTGCGCACAGCACCACTCCGGCAAGCACCAACGCAGCTCCCACCCTAGACGCGCTCTTCAACGATTCTCTCCGACGGCCACTTAAACAGCACCTTCGATGCGTCACGCCATCAAATCAACTACAAATCCCCCGCACTATACCAAGGTCCGGCCAGCCCGCAAAGATGTGCTCACAAACACACCATTCCGCCGCCGCATTACTGCACGCTCACAAAGCTAGAGCTATGGCGAATTATTAACTGAAGTTTGATTTACGTCAGGTAAGCACTAAAAACGCCAGGCGCATGCGCCAAAATCCATCTCGAAAAAACTCCTACAGCTCAATCCCCCAAAATCCTTCCGGCGGCTGCACCAGCTCCAATCCCATTTCCCACCCCTGCCGTCCTTCATGCCCGCGCCAGATCAACACCGCTTCCGACATCTTATTATTCAGCATGTTTACCACACGTAATTTCTGCCCCACCGTAAAGCCCTGCGGCACAATCGCCAGGCAACCCTTCGCGCTCACATCCACCGTAAACCCTTCCGCGCGCAGATTCCGCCCGTCTTCCGTCCACTCCACTGCCAGGTTCACCCGCGAATTCACCCGCGCCACCGCCCGCGTGTATTTCATTCGCTCTTCAAAATTTTCCGCATTCACAAACGGCACAGTCCGCTCCTGAGGTGCTACCGCGCGCCCGTTGCTACCGCACACGCAGTTCCCAGCGACACCACGCTGCGATTCGCCAAACGTCTATCTTGTGCGCCCTTTAGCCTAGGGCCCGCCCCCGCCCGGGTCAATGGAACTCCTGCGGCAATTCGCCGCACCAGTAACCCCGCCAATCGCTCCCAACGGCGCCCCCGCCTCGCCAAGCACCCGCGACAATTCCGGTTCCGATTGCCACTTCTCCACTCTCCGCATAAACTTCTTGCACCGTCCGCCATGCTCAGCATTTCCATTTTGCGAAAGGAGCTTCGCCCCACCATCCGTCTGGCTTTTCCGTTGGTGCTGGCCGAGCTCGGCTGGATGAGCATGGCTATCGTGGACACTGTCATGGTCGGCCATCTCCCAGACAGCGCCAACGCCATGGGCGCCGTCAGTCTCGGCTCCAACCTTTTCATGGTCCTCGCGCTCTTCGGCGGCGGCCTTCTCATGGGGCTGGACACCCTGGTCTCCCAAGCTTTCGGCGCAGGTCAGCGCGAAGATTGTCACCGCTCGCTCATCAACGGCGTCTACATGAGCATCGCTCTGACGCCAATCTTGGCCGCTCCCGTTTGGCTTTTACCGCGCCTCTTAGCCGGCATGCACATCGATGCGGGCGTCTTGTCGCTTACGATTCCTTACACCCGCGCGTTAACCGTCGGCCTATTCCCTTTGCTCCTCTACTTCGCCGTCCGCCGCTGCCTTCAGGCCATGGACATGGTCAAGCCCGTGGCCTTCGCCCTGGTAACCGCCAACATCGTCAACGCTGTAGGGAACTACGCCCTCGTCTACGGCAAGCTAGGCTTCCCCATGATGGGAGCAGTAGGCTCTGGCTGGTCCACCGCCATCGCCCGCCTCTATATGGCTGCAGTCCTCGTCGGCTACTTGCTCTGGTACGACCGTCGCCACCGCACCGAACTCCTCAAAACTCCCGTCGACATAGACCTTCGCCGCATCCGCCGCCTCATCACCCTGGGCTATCCCGCCGCGATGCAGTTCACCCTCGAAAGCGGCGTCTTCGCGCTGGCCACGGCGCTCATCGCGCGTCTGGGAGCCGTGCCCCTGGCCTGTCACCAGATCGCGCTGAACACTGTGGCCTTCACCTACATGGTCCCGCTCGGTATTTCGAGCGCCGCCGCCGTCCGCGTCGGCCAGGCCCTCGGCCGCAAAGATCCCGTCGGCGCGGGCAACGCCGGCGGCACCGCCATCTTCCTCGGCGCCGTGTTCATGGCCGTCGCCAGCGCCGCTCTCCTAATCTTCCCGCGCTGGATCGCCCTGATGTATACGCCCGACGAACTCATCATCCGCCGCACTGCCGCGCTTCTTGCTGCCGGCGCCGCCTTCCAACTCTTCGACGGTATTCAGACTGTCGCCACCGGTGCGTTGCGCGGCGCAGGCGACACCCGCACTCCCATGCTCTGCCATTTCTTCGCCTACTGGACCATGGGCCTGCCCCTCGGCGCATGGCTCTGCTTCCGCCGCCATTGGGGCGCCTTCGGCCTCTGGTCCGGCCTTAGCCTCGCGTTAATTGTGATCGGAATTGTCTTGCTGTTCGTATGGAACCGGAAGGTACATTCCCTGCTACACGCTTCCGTCGAAAATTTCTCAAAGCTTGCTGTCCAAAGCAGCCCCGCCGCGGACCCGCTCGCCTAAACCACCCCAGCGAATCCTGCCCTACATCTTATATCGGCCAAGGTCGTCATCCGACAGGCCCTCAAGGTAATTCCGCAACTGCTCGTTGGAATTCCGCTCCGTCAGCGCGCTGGAAACCTTGGCATTCTTCAACACCCGTTCATCCACAAAAATCGGGCAATCCATCCGCAACGCCAGCGCCAGCGCATCGCTCGGCCGCGAGTCGATGGTCATCATCTGCCCCTCGCGTTCCACCCAGATAATCGCGTAAAACGTATCGTCTTTCAGATCGTTCACCACGATCTTCTGCACCCGCACGTCCAGCCCCAGAAACACATTCTTCAACAAATCGTGCGTCATCGGCCGCGGGGTCTCCACCTTCTCAATCTCCAGCGCTATGGCGTTCGCCTCATACACGCCCACCCAAATCGGCAGTATCGCCTGCCCCTGCACATCCTTCAGCACCACGATCGGCATGTTCGTCACCGGATCCATCATCAGCCCGCGTATCTTCATCTCCACTTCCATGGGGCCTCCCGTAAAGCTGCCGACCTGCTGCAACCAAAGTGCCGTGGCCAATCCCGGTAACTCCGTCCTACAAAACGTGCTCCCCAATCAAACTCGCCGGGCCCGCGTCCGTCACCCGCACATTCGCATACGTCCCCAGCAAATCCGCCGCGCTCGACGTGAAATTCAGCACTCGGTTCGACGACGCGTGCCCCGACCAGCGATTTTCCCGCCGCGACTTCCCGCTCACCAGCACTTCCATGGTTGACCCCACCATGGTCTGATGCCGTGCCGACTGTATTTGTCGCTGCACGGCCTGTAAATCCGCCAACCGCCGGCTCTTCTCCTCCTCCGGTATCGGGTCATGCAACGCCAGAGACGGCGTATTCGGCCGCGGCGAATACTTGAACGCAAAAAGCGCGTCATACCGCACTTCGCGCAGCAGGCTCAGCGTCTCCTGAAACTCCTTCTCCGTCTCGCCCGGAAATCCCACAATAACGTCCGTCGTAATACTGATCTCCCGCCGCGCCCCGCGAATCATGGCAATCTTTTCCAAATACTCTTCCCGCGAATACGTGCGCGCCATCGCCCGCAATATCTCGTTCGACCCGGATTGCACCGGCAAATGCACGTGCTCGCACAGCTTTGGCTCCGCATCCATCGCCGCCACAATGTCCGCCGAAAAATCCCGCGGGTGCGACGTCGTATACCTCACCCGCCGAATTCCCGGCACCGCCGCCACCGCCAGTAGCAACTCCGAAAACTTCATCTTCCGGTGCGTTGGGTCGGCATACGAATTCACCGTCTGCCCCAGCAACTGCACTTCCGAGTAACCCCGCTCCGCAAGCTCCCGCACTTCCCGCAATACCGAATCACTGCCGCGGCTCCGCTCCGGCCCCCGCGTGAACGGCACCACGCAATACGCACACGCTTTGTCGCATCCCTCGATAATCGTCAGGAACGCGCGAAACGGATTGTCCCTCCGCGTTACCTCCGTCTCGAACGTCTCGTCCGTGTCGTTGTCCAGTCCCGTCACACGCCGGTCGCCCGCTTCCAGACGCTCCAGCATCTCCGGCAGCTTCCGGTAACTCGCCGACCCGCACACTAAACTCACCCACGGCGCGCGCTTGAAGATATCCTCGCCCTCTTGCTGCGCCACGCACCCTAGCACGCCAATGATCTTCCGCTCGTCCGGGCTCCCGCGAAACTCACCCAACCGCGAGAACACTTTCTGCGCCGCCTTCTCCCGAATGCTGCAGGTGTTATACAAAATCACCGACGCGTCCGCGGGCTTCTCCACCTGCTGGTACCCGCGCGAAATCAGCACTCCGGCCACTTTCTCCGAATCGTGGTCGTTCATCTGGCAGCCAAAGGTCTCCAGAAAGAACGTCCCCGCTGCGCCATCGCGCGTCACCGGCCGCAAAGCGGTCGCCCTGGCCGCAACTTCGCCGCCGGTCTCGACAGGCCTAACGGCGCTCGTCAGCGTCTCCACCGCCACATGAAAAGTTTCCGCCATCTCCAGCGCAGTTTATCACAGCCCGCTGGCACCTACTTGACGCACTTCCGGCATCACATTCACATGCCCGCGGCCGCGTACCAGGCGAACTTGTGGTCTTCTAATCCGCATCCTCCATTATTTTCGTGCACATTTAATTTTTTACGGGCGTCGTTGCGTCCCCGGCAAACCGTGTGTTACGTTTCTGAAGGCTCATAAAATTTGCGCGTAATGCTCGTCTTCGGCCTCGCACTTGCCGAAGCCCTGCTTTAGTCACTTGTTTCACCTGTTTCGCGGACCCGAATCTCATCTCATCGCTTTCACTGTGGGGTACATCATTCACCTGTTCGCTGCGCTTCTCGTCTCCAATCTCGGCGCTCTCCTTAGCAACACGGGCTGGGTCGCCCGCGCGGTTCTGGCCCTTCTCCTGGTCTTTTCCGTCGTTTCCTGGGCCATGATCTTCCAGAAGCTTGGCCTCTTCTCCAAAATCCGTCGCGACAGCGATCAGTTCCTGCGTATCTTCCGCGCCACCCGCGGCGTCGCCAACCCACAAGCTCTCGCCTCCGCCGGCTCGCCCTTCGCTTCCGTCTACGCCAGCGGCTTCCGCGAACTCCAGAACCAGCTCAACGCCTCCCAGCAAACCTCCTCCGGTGCCAACGGCCACCTCAAAAGCCTCTCCGCCGTCACCGTAAGCATGCAGATCGCCTCTTCCGAAGAAGTTCGTCGCGCAGAGAAAGGCATGGCTTGGCTGGCCACCACCGCTTCCGTCTCCCCCTTCATCGGCCTCTTCGGCACCGTCTGGGGCATCATCGACGCCTTCTCCGGTCTCGGCGACGCCGGTTCCGCCACCCTCCGCGCCGTCGCCCCCGGCATCTCCGAAGCCCTGTTCACCACTGCCGCCGGCCTTTTCACCGCCATTCCCGCCGTCATCTTCTATAATCAGTTTTTGCAGAACATTCGCGACCTGGCCCAGCGCCTTGACACCTTCGCTCTCGAAGTCGCTGCCCAGATTGAGAAAACCTTCGGTTAGCTTAAAGAATTCGCGCGGCGATCTGCTGTAAAGCGCCGCCACACACAATATGCCGCAACTCAAACAAACTCAATCGTCGCTCGCCGAGATCAACATGGTCCCGTTCATCGACGTCGTCCTCGTCCTCCTCATCATCTTCATGATCACCGCGCCCATCCTGCAGTCCGGCATCGAAGTCGACGTCCCCAAAACCAAAACCGTCCACCAGATCACCGAGCAGCACCTCGTCATCACCGTTGACAAAGCCCAGCGCATCTATCTCGGCGACGAGCCCGTCAACATCCACGAACTCGGCGACAAAATCCACGCCGCCCTCAAAAAGCCGCAGGACACCATCTATCTCCGCTGCGACGAAACCGTCCCCTTCGGCGCCTTTGCCACCGTCGTCGATTCCCTGCGCCAATCCGGCATCAACAACATCAGCATCGTCACCCAGCCCATCAACGATCGCGCCAAAACTCGCTGACCCTCGCGAAATGACTAGCGCCGCCAATTCGTACGCCGTCCCCGACGAGGAGTTTAGTTTCACCAAATTCCTCGTCTATAGCGGCGCCGTACATGCCCTTGCCGCCGTCGCCATCGCCGCCTCTATCTATTTCCAATTTCACGGCAACCAATGGGCTGGCGAAGGCGGCGACCTCGGCGGCACCAAAGTAAGTCTCGTCAGCAACGCTGGTATTCCTATGCCCCGCCCCGTCCTTCCTACGGAAAGCCAAGCCGTCGATCCCACTCAGGGAATGCACCAGGTCGAACCTCCGCAGATCGACCAGACTCCGACCGACGCCACCAAGCTCCCCGACTTCAAAAAAGAAAAGCCGCTCCCGCCGTCGCACAAATCTAAAGTCGACAAGGCCCCACCCCCGCCTCCCAACGCCGTCCCCTACGGCCAAGGCGGCAACCCAAACCTTCCCACCGGCTACTCACAAAATCCCGGAGGCTCTACCGGCGTCGCCATCCAGGGCCAAGGTGGCGGCGATTTTGCCACCCGCTACGGCTGGTACGTCGCTGCCGTGCGCCGTCGCATTCAGCCCAATTGGGACCCGCTAACGATCGACCCGAATGTCCGAGCCTCGCAAGCCCTGCACTGCGCCGTATCTTTCACCGTCTCCCGCGATGGCTCCATTCGTAACGCGCGCGTCACTGAGTCCAGCGGCAATCGTTCTTGGGACAACGCCGGTCTGCGCGCCATCCAGGCGTCCAATCCGCTCCCCGCATTGCCCAACGATTATTCCGGCAGCAGCGTCGATGTCACCTGGGATTTCCCGGAGCGCAGCCGATGAGTTCACCAACACCGCTGCTGCTCGTCGCGGCACAATCTTCCAGCCCCAAGTTTTTACGGAGGTTCGTCTTGAACGTATCGCAGCAGATTAAAGCGTTCGCAATTCTACTAGTGCTGGCCCTCTCGTGTTCGCAAGCGGTTCGCGCGCAGGATTGGTTCCGCGCCGGTATCGGCTTAGGCGATGCCACCAAACCCCGCGTCGCCGTCGCCGATTTCGGCCCCCGCTCCGACGCCGCGAAATCTCACTCCGCCCTCTTCTCCCAAGTCGTGCGCGACGACCTCGCCTTCAGCGGCATCCTCGAACTCGTCAGCCCCAGCATGTATCCCACCTCGCAACCGACTCTGCCCAACGAGCTGCGCAACCTCGATTGGACCAACGCCCCTGCAAACGCCAACATGGTCGCCTTCGGCAATCTCGTCGAATCCCCCACCGAAGTCGCTATTCAAGCATGGCTTTACGATGTCCACAATCCCAGCTCACAAGCCGTAGTCGGCAAAATTTATCGCGGCACTCCCTCCGACGCCCAAGTCCGCAAATTCGCCCACCAGTTCGCCGACGAAATAATCAATAAACTCTCCGGCGGCCTCCCCAGCGTAGCTGGCACACAAATCGCCTTCGTCAGCTCCCGCAGTGGCTCCAAGGAAATCTGGGTCATGGACTACGACGGTGCCAATCAGCATCCACTCACCAACCTCCATTCCATCTCCCTCACCCCGCGCTGGTCTCCGGACGCTTCCCGCATCGCCTTCACCTGCTTCGCCCAATACCTCAAAGTCACCGGCCCGCAAATCTGCATGTACAGCGTCGACGCCGGCAAACTCCTCTCCTTCCCGCGCTTCAAGGGCACCAACAGCGCCCCTGCCTGGTCCCCGGACGGCGCGCAACTCGTCTTCTCCTCCTCCATGGCCGGCAATCCCGAACTCTGGGTCACCGACGCCAACGGCATCCACCCCAAGCGACTCACCTTCTCNNAACGGCCAACTCCTGGCCTTCAGTTGGCGCCGTCCTTCCGGCAACTACGACATCTACGTTATGGACGCTGCCACCCGCCAGATCGTCGAAATCACCCGCGACTCCGGCCGCAACGAGCGCCCCAGTTGGGCTCCCGACGGCCGCCACATCGTCTTCGAGTCCACCCGCGGCGGCAACCGCCAGATCTGGAGCATGCTGGCGGACGGCTCGCAAGCCCGCCAGCTAACCTCTGCCGGCCATAACGAATCGCCCAACTGGTCGCCCCGTTAATTCTTCGTGCACCGCGCCGATCCAAATTTAAACTTTTTACCACCCGTGTTCGCACACGATGTATAATATATCGTGATACGAGATATTGCCCAGACCGAACCAGCCGGTGGCAGCATCTAACCAGCAGCAAAACCACCCTAAGGGATCCTAATGTCGAGGAGAATAGCAATGAAGGTCACGCGAACGCACCACCGGGCCCTGTTTTGCCTGACACTCGCCGCCGCACTCTTTACCTTTGGTTGCTCCAAAAAGCCCGTCACGCAGTCCGCGCCGCCGCCTCCTTACACTCCGCCTCCCGCGACGCCCACCGTCACGCTGCAGGCTGACCCCGGCTCCATCAACAAAGGCGAGTCCTCCACCCTAACCTGGTCCTCCACCAACGCCACCC
>PMOV01000183.1:0-22258 GCA_003161195.1 Acidobacteriota bacterium
CGCCGGCGGCGAATCGAATCCGCTTCCTTGCTCTCGCGGCTGTCAACCACCCGATCCTGCGCAAACCCACAAAATGGACATTTCATCTTGGGTCTGATTCTACAGGCTTCGCAATCACCGACTCGGATAAGGAATACGGTGTCAGCGCATTAAAACTGGGCTCGAGTGGCCTTCCAGGACAGGCTTAAGCCCCGCTGGGTTCCTCAAGCTCTTCACCGGGCCGGTCTTCCGCGATCGCTTCCTCGATCCCTTCACCGGCATGCTCGCTTTCCGCAGCCACCGTGCGAAGGCTCACGTGTTCAAACTGAGCCCAGATCAGGCCTACAGGCACAATCCCGAGGAACGTCACAAGAAGAAGTGTTGCTGCGCAGGCAGTGGCGGGTTCGGGTGCGACGCCAAAGAAGCTCGATAATGCCGTTGCCACCACTCCAATTTGGGTGAACCAACCAAGCACCGGTAGTTGGAAAACGCTGGCCCCGCCGCTGACCACCATTAAGACCATGCCTTCTGCCAAAGTCAGAGAATGCAATTGAGGGCTGGCTGAGAAAGCTCGAGCGGTCACGATGTAGGCCAGCGTTATCAGCGCCCACATGCCCAGCGAGAGCCCCAGAGTCAGGGCCAGGTCGCTCGCGTTGCGCAACGTGTTTAATCCGGTTCGGAAACTGCGAATCTTGTTCCCGATAGCGTGTCCGAGGCCTTTGGAAACGGTGCCGATCGTTCCCTCGAAGAAGCTTGCCACTACCCCTCCTGACATCCGCACAAGCACCAGGAAAAGCGCTCCGGCAAAGGTCCCTGCCAGTCCCCAGAGCCCGACTTTCCTGAAAATCTCCGGATGCGGCAGTGCGCCCGCCGGCGCAAGCAGGATCACCGAGGAGAAGATGAGCGCCATCGATCCGGCGTCAAACAGTCGCTCCACAATGTAAACCGCGATTTGCGTGCTGAGTTCGAGTCCGGTCTTCTTGGCCACAAGGTAAGGGCGCGCCAGGTCGGCAACGCGACCGACCATCGCGACAGAACTGAAGCCTATCACCTGGGTTCCGAGCAATGAAAAGAGGCCGACGTGCTTGTTGGGTCGAAGGAGGAGCGCCCACCGGATGGATCGGAAGACATATGCCAGATAGATGCAGCCCAGTCCGGCGACAATCATTCGCCAGTCCGCCATCTGCAACTGCGAGCGGAAATTGGCAAAGCTGAAATTCACATGGTAATAGGCCCAGGTTCCAAGCCCTACCAACAGTGCCAGAACTGCCAGACTGATAATCAGTTTTCCGCTCTTCACTCGCTCTCCGCTCCCTTGCCTTCTCCGGATGCCAAAATGCCCGTCTGGACGCCGGCCAGGCCGCTTGCCTGGATGCCTGTCTGCCCGGCAGCACCTGCCGCCATTTTTCTACGGATTGTGACCCGCCGATTAAACTCGTGCACTACCCGTGCCACGTAGGCTCGCGTCTCGTGGTACGGCGGAATTCCATGATACCTGTCCACCGCTTCCGGGCCGGCGTTGTAGGCTGCCAGGGCCAGCGCAATATTGTCGTGATAGCGCGTCAGCAGCCAGTCCAGGTAAGTAGTTCCGCCCCGCACGTTCTGGTCGGGAGCAAAGCTGTCGGAAACGCCGAGCTGCTTGGCAGTTCCCGGCATCAGTTGCATCAGCCCTCGCGCGCCTGTACGGCTAGTGGCTTGAGCATGTCCGCCGCTTTCGGCCTTGACCACGCTGGCCAGCAGATCCTCGTCCACATTGTGGTCCGCTCCCGCCTTCGAGAGCAGTTGATGCAGATCGGAAGCCGTAAGAATCGTGTTCCTGCTGGAGACTTGTCTCGTTGACGGCGCCGCGCCTGTGTTGGTGTGCTCTGAGTTCTCTACGACCGGCAGATCGGGAACGACTTCGTAGCCGGTGATCGCCTCGGGCCTGAGGACGAAGTAATTTGCCTCGTCCAGTTTGGGAAAGACCCGCACCTGTCCGTCCACGTTTTCGTGATGATTGCAGACCATGTCGAACCCATTGGCGAGCGTGATGCGTTCGGCCGCACCGGCTTGAGTCGCCAGAAAAGCGGCAAGGCACAGCGCTGCAACTGGCGCTAATGCGCTTGTCTCGAAAGCCGAAAGATTCCTGATTCTCAACATTGGTCTGTGTTCAAAGGTCTGTGCTCAAACTCTAGCAGAACTAAAATCGGCGATGGCTTTTTCCAGCATCACCGCCACGCCATCTTCCCGATTGGTCGGTCCGATCTGCCATCCGCGCCGGGGAGCCAGATCACGCAGTTCCTCAGTCGCATTGCCCATGAGAACGCCGGTTCCCGCCCAATCCAGCATGGACTCGTCATTCCAGTTATCACCGATCGCCATCGTCTCTTCCTGTGCGATTCCCAGTCGTCTGGCCAGCCGTTCCAGCGCCGAACTCTTTGAGACGCCTTTCGGCAACAGGTCCAGAATTGAAAGATCGTTGCCCGGATAGGCGGTCCGGATGCATTCAAACTGGCCCGCCCAACTGCTCGCCAGGAGCCGCTGCTCGGCTTCAATCATCTCCGCGATGGTTCCGGCAGCCATGCCCTGGATCAGGTCTACATCATCCCCCAATGCATTCTCTATCGGCCGAACTTCCTGGATCGAAAGCCGATTCGACTCTACCCACTTCGCCAGCCGCCCCTTTACGAGGGCCAGATCTTCGACAATCAGATCAGGATTCGTTGCCTTGTCCAATGTGAATGCCAGTAATCCGAGGCCACGCAACACGCCGCACAACCCCCGGGCAATCTTCGGCTCCAGATGCGTGAAATCGATGCGTTCACCCGAATAACTGCGTGTCACTGCACCATTCGACGTGATCAGCGGCGTATCCGCTCGCAAACCGACGTTTTCAAGCAGCGGAGCGGTGAAGGCCTGGCGGCGTCCGGTTGCAATCGCAACAATAATTCCAGCCTCCTGCGCGTCACGCAAGGCACGCTGGTTGCGCGAACTGACAATTGTGGAAAAGTCCGGCAGCAGGGTTCCGTCCATATCGATTGCCACCAGTCGGACTGGGTGAGAAAAAGAAGAAAAGTCGTCAAAAGATGTACTGGGAAGGGAATGATCCATATTCCCAGTCTACCCGGACATCGAAAAATCAGCATCAAGGTCCCGTCAACGTAAGGGCAATTGAAGAACAGAAAATGTGGCCTTGACTCGAGAAATGCGAGCAAACCAATTGGAGCACCCAGGGGAGGGTACTCCTTGCGTGGCATATCCTAAATTGAATCTGCAGCTTACGTGGAATTTTGGGCGCGATTTGCGGGTGTTTTGCGCCGCTTTTGCGCACTTTTTAAGTGCGAATCGATGCCGATCCGCCGTGGGACAGAGGATGATTTGGGATAACTAGGAATGCTGCGAAAGGGCGGCAGAGCTACCGATTCTCCTTCCAGTATACGACGGCCAGTCATAATTCAACGCAAGTTGGGTCCGGCTTGCCGACTTCCGGCGTTCCCATAACAGAACCACTCCGGTGTAATCTTTTCCTGTGAACCTGCTTTGCCGGAATTGCCACGCCATCGTCTCGCTGCGGTCCAATCCGGACTGCTGCCCGGCCTGCGGGGAAGCGCTTGTCGCTCAACCCGGTCCCGATCTCGATCCTCCGGACGCTCCGCCGCGTGACGTCGATCATCGCGGAATTCTTCTCCCGCGCCGCCACGCCGTCGGCGGCGTTATCACTCCGCGTTAGTTTTCAATCCCGAAATCCTGCCATCGAAACGGCATTCAAGAAACTCCTTTCTTGGCTCGATCGCGTCCGGAACCGGACACCCAAGTTCGTCAGCGGCCAACCAGCTGCCTTCGCGCGCATCTGCCTATCCCCGCAAGTCATCGTTTTTTCAGCCATTTAGTCCAATTGAAGGAATGGCACTCCACGTGTAATCAGAGAGGATGTCCCGCGGCTCCAATTCCGCGGCGAGACAGGCAATGAGGCGCAACATGCACAATCGATCTCGAAATCTCGTCAGGTTCCTTCAGAGACACCGGCTCCTTACTCTCGCGACCGGCATTCTGGCAATCACGGCGACCTTTACCGGGATGGAGTTCCAACTACAGCGGCACATTTCGGCTCCGCAACTCGAATGCTCGCTCAAGACCAGCGCGCACCGCGGCAAATCGCTCTCCAGGGATCTCTTCGATTCCCGCAGCGCCGCATCCAGGATCGATCGCATCGTCTCCGGCGCGCTTCGGGTAGCGACTTCTCTCTAGCAGTCCACTCTTGATGAGCATGGTCGACCGCGACAACCTGTAAATCCAGTGCACTCAAAACTTCGACGACGAAGACGACGAGGACGATGATGACCAGCCTGATCCGGAACCTCCGCTTTAGCCTCCGCATGTTGGCCAAGAATCCCGGCCTCACGCTGGCCGTGATCTTAACCCTGGCCCTCGGCATCGGCGCCAACACCGCCATCTTTTCCCTCGTTAACGCCGTCATGCTGCAATCCCTACCCGTGCGCAACCCTTCGCAACTTTTCGTCGCTCGCTGGTCCTCACACCAGCGCCCGCAAAATATCGGCACCCACGGCTACGGCGACTGCGGCGACGTCGGCCGGCCCAAAGCCGATGCCGGCGGCTGCTCCTTCTCCTATCCCATGTTCCAAAAAATTCGCGCCGCAAGCCGCTGCCTTCAGGCACAGGAACCCGCGCAAGACACCGCGCGAAAATTGACGCGCCGCGGGGGCTGCGGTAGCGTTCTATAAAACCCTTTCCACGCAACACGGGACGTTTACAAAATCGCATCCCGAACGCGCGTCCGGATGCCGCGCGAAGCAGCACGCAACACGAGTAGTGGTAACAAGCGGAAACACGCAGAGGAGAGCACGATGGGTTTTGCCACCAACGCCATTCACGTCGGCCAGGAACCGGATCCCACCACCGGAGCTATCGTCGCGCCGATCTACCAGACCTCCACCTACGTTTACGAGGAACTGGGCAAGCACAAAGGCTACGACTACGCGCGCACCAATCACCCGAATCGCAAGGCTCTCGAACGCACCGTAGCCAAGCTGGAGGGCGGCCACAGCGCTTATGTCTTTTCTACGGGCATGGCCGGCATCGATGCCGTCTTCCGGACTCTCCGGCCCGGCGACCACGTGGTTCTTTCCGAAGCGGTCTATGGCGGCGTCTTCCGCTTGGCCACGCAGCTTCTGGTGCACTTCGGCTTGGAATTCAGCTTCGTGGACACCTCGGTCGCGGACCTGGTGCATGCGTCCTTCCGCCCCAACACGAAAATGCTGTACATCGAGACGCCAACGAACCCGACCATGCGCGTCACGGATATCGCCGCGGTAGCCAAGCTGGCCAGCGGCCGCAACATTACGGTGGTCGTGGACAACACCTTCCTCAGCCCCTACCTGCAGCGCCCCATCGAATTAGGCGCGCACATCGTGGTCCACTCCATGACCAAATATCTTAATGGCCACAGCGATGCCATGGGCGGCGCCGTGGTCTTGACGCGTCCCGAAGACGCCGAGAAAATTTATTTCATCCAACGCTCCGCGGGCACCGGCCTCGCGCCCATGGATTGCTTTCTGGTCTCGCGCGGCATCAAGACGCTGGCGGTCCGCATGCTGCAGCACAACGCCAACGGCATCGCCGTGGCGCGGCATCTCGACGCCCATCCGAAGGTGCGCAAGGTTTTCTATCCGGGTCTGCCCTCGCACCCCCAGCACGACATCGCGCGCCGTCAGCAGCGCGGACCGGGCGCCATGTTGTCCTTCGATTTAGGCACGCTGGACGCCGCGCGCCGCTTCTTGAATCAGGTAAAACTCTGCGCGTTAGCGGAAAGCCTGGGTGGCGTGGAAACGCTGATCTCGCTGCCCGCGCAAATGACCCACGCGTCCATGCCCGCCGAGGTGCGCGAACGCATCGGCATTACCGACGGCCTGGTGCGACTATCGGTAGGCATCGAAGACGTGGAAGACATCAACGCGGACCTGGACCAAGCTCTGCTATACGTGTAGCAGCGAGTTCATGCCCTGGGTAGTAGCGGCCGGGCCTTTGCACTGGCCGCATTGCTTTATGCCGCCGATGCGGCCAACCACGCCAAATACTCCGGCAAACCCCCAGCCACCGGTAAAGCCACGATTTCCGGCACGTCGTAGCTGTGCAGTTTCACAATCTCTTTCTCCAGCTCCGCGTAGCTCTGCGCGGTGCTCTTGATCAGCATCAGGTACTCGTGCGCCACTTCGACCTTCCCTTCCCACCGGTAAATCGAATTTACCGGCGAGAGCACAATGTTGACGCAGGCCGCCAGTTGTTTTTTCACCACGCTGCGTGCGATCTTTCTCCCTTCGGAAAG
The DNA here is from genome assembly GCA_003161195.1 of Acidobacteriota bacterium. GTDB lineage: Bacteria > Acidobacteriota > Terriglobia > Acidiferrales > UBA7541 > Acidiferrum. Next base: position 6,302 of record PMOV01000183.1, read on the forward strand.
TGTGCGTACCATTACCAATACGATTCTCGGTTCCACGCTGGTCTTCATGCGCGGCCTCCTTGCTTGTCCTTCTTCCTGGAACATCTGTTAGGTATGAGACCGATGGTTGTATGAGGCCGGTGAAAGGCTAGAATACCGTTATGGCTACCTCCCCGATGAATACGAAGAGTTCCCCGATAAAATTTGGTACATCCGGCTGGCGCGGGTTGATTGCTGATGACTTTACCTTTACCAACGTACGTTTGGCAATCCAAGCTATCGCCGGACACGTCAAGAGTAAAGCGCCGCATCCGACCATCCTCGTGGGCTACGATCCACGTTTTTACTCCGAGGAGTTTTCGCAGCTTGCGGTGGCCATCCTGGAAGCGCACGGTATCCGAGCGCTACTTTCCGACACCTTCAGCCCCACGCCCGCCGTGGCGTACGAAGTGATGCGCGGGAAGCTGGATGGGGCCATCAACTTCACCGCCAGCCACAACCCCGCGGAATATCACGGCCTGAAATTTTCCTCGAGCGATGCCGGGCCGGCGTTGCCGGAGGTCACGAAAGATATCGAGGCGCGCGTGAGTAAGATCCTCGAACAGGAGGGCGCCGCCGCAGGCGCGGCCCCCGCGCATGGGCAGAGACAATCGTCCAAGGGCGAACCGATCAGCCTGCGCGACCCGTATCTAAAGCGCATAAGCGAACTGGTGCGCTTTGACGTGTTGCAAAAAGCGAAGATGAAATTTGTGTACGACGGTTTACATGGCTGTGGCGCGGGCTATCTGGACAAAATCCTGGCTGACCACGGCATTCCCGTGCAGTGCCTGCGGTTGGAGCGCGATTGTTTGTTCGATGGCACCGGCCCGGATGTCTCGGAAGACAATCTCGCACCACTGCGCAAAGCGGTGCAGGAATCCGGCGCCGCCGCCGGCCTGGCCACCGATGGCGACGCCGATCGCTTCGGCATTGTCGACCGCGACGGCCAGTGGATCCAACCCAATCTAATTCTTGCGCTGGTGTACGACTACATCGTGGAGAGCCGCGGCTGGAATTTGCCGCCCGCGCGCAGCGTAGCCACTTCCCAGATGATCGACGCGGCCGCGAAAACCCACGGCCAGACCACCTATCAAACGCCCGTCGGTTTCAAATACATCGGTCAGCTCATCCGCGAGGACAAAATCGCTCTGGGCGGCGAAGAGAGCGCCGGGCTCACCATTCGCGGCCACGTCCCGGAAAAGGACGGTATCCTCGCTTGCCTGCTGGTGGCGGAAATGACCGCCGCGCGCGGCGCGTCCATCGGCGAACAGATTCGCGCGATGTTCAAGAAACTTGGCCGCGAATTCTGGCCCATCCGAGAAAATCTGCATCTTAGCGACGAACAAAAAGCAAACGCCATTCACAAGGTCGCGGTGGACAGTTCGACACTGCTCAGCCGCAAAGTGGTATCCACGGATCGAACGGACGGTGCAAAATTTGTGTTTGACGACGGTTCGTGGATGCTGGCGCGGCTCAGCGGCACGGAGCCGCTGTTGCGCCTGTACATCGAAGCCGACAGCGCCGCCGCTTCCGCGAAACTGGCACAGGAAGCTACCGACTGGATTTTGAAGGGTTGAACTCTGTTGAAGCTGCGAGCTAAAAATTCATCGCGTGCGCAAGCGGCAGAACCGGCCACCGCCGGCGACACTTTTGCCGCGCTGTGGCGCCAGTACGGGCGGGGTCTGCTGGGATTGCTCATTCTGGTGCTCTGCGTCCATGACGTGTTTGGCACGCACGGTTTTCTCGCCATGCGCCGGACGCAGTCGGAAATCAACGTGGTCAAAGCCAACATCGCGCGGCTCGACGCCGAAAACGCCGTCTTGGCTGGCCGCGTCCACGACCTGAAGACCGACCCCGCCACCATCGAAAAACTCGCGCGCGAAATGCAGCTTGGCCGTCAGGGCGAAATCATCATCAACATTCCGCAAGATCAATGGTTCGAGCCGAGCGACCCGGCAAAACCCTGACCGGGGAAATGTACTGCCAGGTTCCGTACTGCAGCGTTTCTGTGATCTCTCGCAAATCTAGGCCAGTTCCCTGGCGACTGCCGTGGTCTCGCGCTGCGCCGGGCTAGTGGCTGCCTGCGCTGCGGCGCTTTTCTTCAAGGCTGCTTTGCGTTTCCACTCTGTCCGCCAAATGGAAAGCAGAAGCATGGCGACGCAAATGATCACCAAGCCTGCGGTGGCTTCCGGAACGGAGCACCGCAGCTTGGGCAAAATGGACAGTCGGCCGTAAACAAATTCGATATGCACCCAATACACGAGCAACGAGGTTTTCCCCAGCTGAATCACGGGACTAAAACCCTTCTGCGCCCATCCCCACTCGCACCATGCATAGGCGGCAAACATGATTACCAGCAGAATTCCGCAGCGCATCAGCAGAAACTGCGGGCTGGTGTGCCAGTAGTCGTACACCGCGTACCAGTGCACGGGAGCCAGATCCACCGCGAACGACAACACTCCGCACAGTACGCCTGCGCCACCCAACAAAAGGAAGGTGCGCGATTCGCTGCGCTTAGCGAAATCAGTGAAGAGGAAAAGGCCAATCGCCAAGCCGGCGAAGGCAAATGCGATCCATGGGAAAATGGGGAATAGCCACGGCTGCGGCGCTTGGAACGTGTGTATGCCGTCGATGTACGACTCGATGGGCCAGGGCAGGAAATAGAGGCGATGCGTGGTATAGAGCACGGGCGTAACCATGGCGGTGAGGGCGGCCACCACCACGCCGCCCGCGATGGTCACGTGGCGGGTGACGTCCACACGCTGCGAGGTGGCCATCCAGCAGAGGCCGCCCATGAGCATCATGGAGATGCCGAGAATATTTAGTACGTCCACGCGCAGGAGATCGGTCCATGGTGCGTGCGGAAAGCCAAGCGCGTATTCCTGCAGGCGGAACAGGACGCCCGCCAGGTAGATGAGGAAGCCGCGCCAGATGGTTTGGCGCGCGATGGCGTCGCGCGCAGCGCCGCGCTCCCACAAGCGCTCCGTGACGAGCGCGAAGGAAATCCCGCACAAGAAGAGAAAGAGCGGCGCAGGCATCGTGCCAAGCAAGCGCGACCAGCGGAAGACGTCGCCGTCGCGTGCTGCCGGCGTGAGCCACGAGTCGTAGCAATGGTCCTGGAACATGAGCAAGCACGCGAGGCCGCGCATCCAGTCGATGTACGCGAGTCGGCGGCTGCTCGACACGCGCTTCGCGGCAGTCGCCTGTGTGGCGATGTGAGGTGAAGCATCCAGTGACAACGCATCGCTTGGCGTGCGGCCTCCCTGCGCCGCCTGCGCGGGCGCGTGCTCCTTCGGCGTGGTCATCGCTGACCCTTGTTCCGCGCTGTGCGTTTGGTCCGCCATGCTCGTGCGCTACAATTGCCTTCGTAAAAAACTTGTCTGCTGCGCGCCAACTCGGTCCCTTGCCTGCCGTGGGTCTGTGGGCCGTACTTTCGCTGGCCGCCGGGCTTTACGGCGCCTGGAACGGACTGGGCGGCCGCGCGTATGCCGCGACGCTCAGCGCGTTTTGCGCTTTGCTGTTCGTCATGCTCCCGTGCGCGGCGCGCGGCGTGACAGACAGAGTCTGGGCGCGACTTGGCTCCGCCGCTGGAATACTGCTCGCAACTCTCCTGCTTCTTGCATACCTGATTTACGCTCTGGGAACAAACACTTTCGCGGTTGCGCGTGCTGGTGCCGTGTTGGCGCTGATCTTCGTGCCGCTGGCGATTGCGGCATGGGCGGAGCGGCGGCCTGCGGGCGCTTGGCAGGACTTCGCTATCGTCGGCGCGGTGTGGGCGGCGGTGAAATTCTCTCCTGCGCGGTGGCTGTGGCCGTATCCAGATGGAAGACTGTCTTACGTATTCACCGTGCTGCTCATGGTGAACGTGGGCGTTGCTGTGTTCCTGTTTATGCGGCGGCTGAACGGCGTGGGCTACGTGCTTGGCTGGGCCCAGGACTGGGCGGCTTACATCGCGGCTAGCTTTCTGCTCTTTGCCGCAATCTCGATTCCGTTGGGATCGGCGATGCGTTTCGTGCAGTTCGCTCCGCAATGGCGGGCTGCGCCGATGCTGCCGCTTACGGCGCTGGGCATACTAGTGTTTACCGCGTGGCCGGAAGAGTTTCTGTTTCGTGGACTGCTACAGAACATGCTTACGCGCAGCACGGGCAGCAACTTTGCCGGATGGTGCATCGCGTCGGTGCTGTTTGGGTTCGCGCATATTACCAACGGACACTTTCCCAACTGGCGATATGTGCTGCTGGCTACGATTGCGGGATTCTTCTATGGGTGGACTTGGCGGAAGACCGAGTCCATCTTTGCGTCTGCGATTGTGCATGCGCTGGTGGATGCGCTGTGGCATTTCCTATTTCGGACGATCTGACGGGTGGTGCAGAAAGGCGTGGTCTCGCAACGTGGGCTGCGCTATTCTCACGCACGATTATTCTCACGTTCGACTATGGCGAGCAACGATTCCATCTCGGTTTCCAGTTCGGCGNNTGGTGACGTTTCTGCTGTTCTTTGCGGCTAGCACGATTCCGCTGGGCGAATCGGTGTTTCCGAAGCTGCACCGCACCGCCGATTTTTCGGGTGCGATTGGGTTGTTGTATCTGGCGATGTATGCAGGGCTGGCGCTGGCGTTTCTGCGGTCGCTGTACCTGATCTCGCATGTGCTGATGCCGCGGATTGCGCGGCATCACGAGTCGCCACGGCAGGGGTCCGAGTTGCTGTATTACGAACATGTGATCCGGCATGCGGACAGTGAGAGGTATTACGCGGCTGTCGCTGGGGCTAGGCCGGATCAGTTGCTGCGGAATGTTACGGATCAGGTTTTCGAGTTGGCGCAGATTTGTAAGGTAAAGATTGATAGTTTGCGGGCGTTTTCGGTTTCGTTTAAGTGGACGCTGTTGTTTTGGAGCTTGAGTACGGGATTGGGGTTTGTGATTTTGCGGTGGCGGTGACTGGCCCCCCCTGATTTTGCGTAAGTGTTCATTCTAAAGGCAGATAAAGTCCTTTGTTTTGATACGGTTTTGGAAGTGTTCATTCTAAGTGGGTTATGAGCGTGCGAAAGACGAACAGGCGGAAAGCTACTTAAGTGCTTTGTTTGCGTCAAAAAAAGTTTTTTGGACCTCGGAGAATGCCGAGGGAAATTGGGGTGCGTGGGCAGACGGAGACGGCTAAGAGATTGAGGATGTTTGGGTTGGGATGTGGAGTCGAGCGGCGATCAGACGCACTTCTGTACGGTTGAAGAATACCTGATGTATGGCGGCTCTGTCAAGACCAAAGTTGCGTACTAGGACTCACATTTTGGTGTTGAGTTGCGGTGACACATTTTTAGTGCGGACTACGCCAGGCGCAGGTCCTTCCTGCGTCCGAACAAGCGGGGGTGCCTGTGCTACTCATGGGCAAGCGATTAGCGGAGTACGCCGGAGAAGGGGCTGCTGGCGGTGGCGTAGAGGCGTTTGGGCATGCGGCCGGCGAGGAAACTCTTGCGGCCGGCGGAGGTGGCTTCGCGCATGGCTTCGGCCATTAATACGGAGTCTTGTGCTTCGGCGATGGCGGTGTTCATCAGGATGGCGTCGGCGCCCAGTTCCATGGCGACGGCGGCGTCGGAGGCGGTGCCTACGCCGGCGTCTACGATTAGGGGGACTTCGGTGATGCGTTCGCGGAGGATGCGGAGATTGGCGGGGTTTTGGATGCCGAGTCCGGAGCCGATGGGGGCGGCCAGGGGCATCACGGCGGAGGCGCCGGCATCGATTAGCTTTCTGGCGGCGATTAGGTCGTCGTTGGTATAGGGGAGGACCACGAAGCCTTCTTTGACCAGGACGCGGGTGGCTTCGATTAGCTGCTCGGTGTCTGGGAAGAGGGTTTGCTGGTCGCCGATGACTTCTAGTTTGACCCAGTTGGAGAGGCCGACTTCGCGGCCGAGACGGGCGGTGCGGATGGCTTCATCGGCGGTGTAGCAGGCGGCGGTGTTGGGGAGGATGAAGATTTTTTCGCGGTCGATGAAATCGAGGAGGGATTCCTTGGTTTTGTCGGTGAGATTTACGCGGCGGACGGCGACGGTGACCATGTCCGCGCCGGAGGCGGCGTGGGCGCGGGCCATTTCGTGGAAGCTGCGGTATTTGCCGGTGCCGACGATGAGGCGGGATTTGAAGGCGCGGCCGGCGATGACGAGTTGGTCGGACATGGAGATTCCCCTGGTTGATTCTAGCGCCCGGGGTAGGGCGGGGACAAATCGCGTGCCGAGCGTACATCCGCAGAAGAGGTTCTGAATATAAGAAGAAGTGGCGAGTGGCGAGTGCTGAGTGGCGAGTCCAAAGCGAAAGAATCCGGCTGCGGAACTAATTTGGGACTGAGTGCGTTTTCATTGTGCGGGGGACGGGTGTAGACTCTTGCAGATTCCGCGAGTCCAAGGGTTTACGTCGCTTGAGCGACGCTGGGAGGAATGGGTAATGCGTGTACGTTTGTTAGTGGCGATGGTGGCGATGGTTTGCTTGGTGACGGGCCCGGGTGTGTGGGCGCAAAAAGACGGCGTGGTGGAGATTCCGTATACGAAATTTGTGCTGGATAACGGGTTGACGCTGATCGTGCACGAGGATCACAAGGCGCCGATTGTGGCGGTGAACATGTGGTACCACGTGGGCTCGGGAAACGAAAAGGCAGGCAAGACGGGGTTCGCCCACCTGTTTGAGCATTTGATGTTTGGCGGCAGCGAGCACGCGCGAGGCAGCTACATCGACGTGATGGAACGCATCGGGGCCACGGACTTGAACGGGACGACGAATCTGGACCGCACGAACTATTTTGAGGACGTGCCGACGTCGGCGCTGGATTTGACGCTGTTCATGGAATCGGACCGCATGGGGCACCTGGGCCTCGAGCAGAAGACGCTGGATTTGCAGCGCGGTGTGGTGCAGAACGAAAAGCGGCAGGGCGAGAATCAGCCGTATGGCGTGACGCGGCAACTGCTGACGAAGAATACGTATCCCGCGGGGCATCCGTATTCGTGGACGACGATTGGGGATATGGCGGATCTGGATGCGGCGTCGATGGCGGACGTGCAGGAATGGTTCAAGACGTACTACGGGCCCTCGAACGTGGTGATGGTGATCGCGGGGGATATCGATCCGCAAACGGCGAAGGCCAAGGTGGAAAAGTATTTCGGAGACATTCCGGCAGGACCTCCGGTGGCGCACCAGCAAGTCTGGATTGCCAAGCGGACGGGGACGCACCGGGAAGCGGTGCAAGACCGCGTGCCACAGGCGCGGATTTACAAGGTGTGGAACATTCCGGAATTTGGCAGCGCGGACGCCGATTACCTGGATATGGTGAGCGACATTTTGAGCAAGGGGAAAACGTCGCGGCTATACAAGCGGCTGATCTATGACGATCAGATTGCCACGGCTACGGTGGCGTTTGCGGACGCCAACGCGATCGCGGGGCAGTTTTACGTTCAAGTGACGGCGAAACCAGCCGATCCGGACAAGGCGCAGAAGGAACTGGACCGCGTGGAGAAGGAGATCGACGAGGAGCTGGCAAAGTTCCTGAAGGACGGGCCGACGGCGGAAGAGCTGGAGCGCGTGAAGGTGCAGGATGAAGCGGCGTTTGTGCGCGGGTCGGAGCGGATTGGCGGATTTGGCGGGAAGTCCGACGTGCTGGCGATGAACGAGACGTTTTTGGGGGATGCCGGCGCGTACCAGATCAGCGAGAAGCGGATTCACGACGCAACGGCGGAAGATTTGCGGGAAGCGGCGCGGCGGTGGCTGAGCGACGGAGTGTACATCCTGGAGGTACTGCCGTTCCCGGAATACAAAACGGCGTCAACGGGCGTGGATCGCTCGAAGCTGCCGGATACCGGGACGCCGCCAGAGTTGAAGCTGCCGAAGCTGCAGCACTCGACACTGTCTAACGGGCTGAAGATCGTGCTAGCCGAGCGGCATGACGTTCCGCTGGTGAATTTCTCGCTGATTGCGGATGCGGGATTCGCGGCAGATCAGTCGGCGTCGCCGGGGACGGCAACGCTGACCACGTCGCTGTTGACGGGCGGGACGAAGACGCTGAATGCGCTGCAAATCAACGACAAGCTGGAGTTGCTGGGCGCGGAGCTGACGGCACGGTCGAATCTGGATTCGTCCATTGTGGATATTTCGGCGCTGAAGTCGAAGCTGGATCCGACGCTGGACCTCTTCGCGGATGTGATTTTGCATCCCTCGTTTCCGGAGGCGGATTTCAAACGGCAACAGAAGCTGCAGCTGGCGACAATTGCGCGGGAGCAAAACACACCGTTGCAGATGGCGCAACGGGTGGCTCCGGCGCTGCTGTACGGACCGAACAATGCGTACAGCGGGTCGCTGACGGGGTCTGGGACGACGGAGAGCGTGTCGAAGCTGACACGCGAGGATTTGGTGAAATTTCATAGTGCGTGGTTCCGGCCAAACGATTCGACGCTGGTGATCGTGGGCGACACGACGATGGCGGAGATCAAGCCGAAGCTGGAGAAGTTGTTCGCAGAATGGAAGCCGGGGACGGTGCCAACGAAGAAAATCGGGACGGTGGAGCTGCCGAGCAAGTCCGCGGTGTATCTGATGGATAAGCCGGGGGCAGGACAATCAGTGATTTTTGCCGCGAGCATTGCGCCCCCGACGTCGAATCCACAGGAAGTGGCGCTGGTGGCGTTGAACGACGAACTGGGCGGGACGTTTGGTTCACGGCTGAACATGAATCTGCGCGAGGACAAACACTGGAGTTATGGAGTGCGTTCGCAACTGGTGAAGGCGCGGGCGCAACGGCCGTTTGTGGTGATTGCGCCGGTGCAGACGGACAAGACGAAAGAATCGCTGGTGGAGATCAACAACGAGCTGCACATTATTTTCAAGGACAAGCCGGTGTCCGGCGAGGAGCTGGCGAAGACGCAGGCGAACGAGACGTTGAAGCTGCCGGGGTCGCGGGAGACGCTGGACGCGCTGGGGACGTCGATCAACGACCAGGTGCAGTACAACCTGCCCGACGATTATTACCAGACGTATGCGGCGAAGGTGCGGGCGTTGACGACGGCGGATATCGCGGGGGCGGCGAAGACCATCGTGCATCCGGATAATTTTATCTGGATCGTGGTGGGAGACCGGGCGAAGATCGAGGCAGGAGTGCGGGAGTTGAAGCTGGGCGAGGTGCATGTATTGAGCCCGGATGGGAAAGTGGTGCAATAGAGCGGCGAAGAGCGGTTGCGCGGGTGAATGCGGTTGGTGGGTGCGAGGCATTGTGCCGCTCCTACGGGGCTCCGGATCGCGCCGGGGATAGGTACCCAGGCTTTGCGGCCTGGGCTAACTTGTGCCGCGCTTACGGCACTGGACCATAGCTAAATTTGAAGCATTCGCGGCTCTGCCTTAGGCAATGTGCTAGGCGGCGGGCCGCTGATCGCCGGTTGGCTGATCGGCGATTGCGCAGGCGGGACCGTGACAGCGGGCGGTTGGACTGCCGGCGCTGGTATCGTCGACCCTTACGCGGACGGGACCGGGACTGCCGGAGACGCTGGGATGCGGACTGGGACGATGGTGACGCTGGTGAGGATTTCGTTGAGGCGGTCGAAGAGGTCGTTGGGGCTGACAATGGTGGTGGCGTGGGCGGCGGAGTTTGCGGGGGCGACGCTTACGCTTTCGGCGAATTCGTAGCAGGCATCGTTTTCATACACGTGAAAAAATTGTTCTTTGGTGATGCGTTGGGCGGCGGTGGTGTCGTCGACGTCGACGGCGGCGTGTGTGAATTCGATGGCGCCGATGGTGTCTTCGGAGACGGGGAGGTCCTGGCCGTCGCCGCCGTCGGCGTCCGAGATGCGGAGCTGGGAGCACGAGTATTCGGAGACGTAAGGGTTGACGCGGATAGTTAGGGAGGCGGATTTGAAATTGGTGCCGGCGTAAAGGCGGGCGGGGATATTTACGGTGGCCAAGGCGGTGGCGCCGGCGTCGATGAAGGCGGAGGCGGCGGCCGGGTGACCGGCTAGATTGAGGTTGCCGTTGGCGCCTTTGCGGAGGACGTAGGTGCGGGGGTATTGCCAGGTTACGCCGAACTTTTTGCTGATGTAGATGGCGGGGGTGATTTCTTTGGCTTCCTCGGAGCGGGCGGTTAGGGATTTGTCCGGGACGGGCTGGCTCGCGGGGACTTTGCCCAGAGCGTCGATTTTGGCGGAGGTGCGGAGGAATTCGGCTTCGCGGGCGCGGGAGGGGCGGCCGAATTGGCTGACCAGGATGGCGCAGGTGAAGAGGCCCAGCCAGACGGTGATGATGCGGGCGCGACGGGAGATGTCTCCGGAATCGCGGTCGACGGTGTGGAAGATGGGGGCGTCGTTGGAATTGGGTTTCGCTGCGTTTGGTGAAGCAGTTGATTTGCTTTGCGGTGCCATGTTTTTGTCCTCCTGTAAGATACGGGGAGTGATATGGCAACGCTTGTGCCATATGGAATGCATTGAAAATACATGGTTTAGCCGGTGGAGCGATGGGATTGACCATGGCTCGCGAGACACAGCGTGCCTGGGGGGACGCAGCAGAAGATCGGAAGAGACGAAGAGAGAAACGAGAGAGCAGAGAAAAAACGAAAGATTACCGCAGAGGCGCAGAGCACGCAGAGTCGCGCAGAGAAATCAAGCGAGAAAGACGGCAAGGCGAGAGAGGATCAGGTTTGGAGTTGGGGGCGGGGTTCGGGGTTGTCGGCGTACAGGGACTCGATGACCTGATCGTACTTTTTTTCTACGACGCGACGTTTTAGTTTTAGGGTGAAGGTTAGGCTGCCGTCGTCGAAGGTGAAATCGTCAGGGAGGAGGGCGAATTTTTTTATGGTTTCGTATTGTGCAAGGTTGGCAGTGAGGCGCCGGATTTCGGAGTCGATGAGGGAGTGGACGAAAGGGTCTTGCGCCATTTCGGCGTTGGTGGTGAAGCGTATTTTTTCGGGAGGGGCGGAAGAGGCGATGGTTTTTCGGTTGGGGACGATCAGGGCGACCACGAATTTGCGTTTGTCGCCGACGACCATGGCGTTGAGGATGTAGGGGCTGGCTTTGAGGGCGTTTTCGATGGGTTGCGGGGCGACGAATTTTCCGCCAGCCGTTTTGAGCAGGTCTTTTTTGCGGTCGGTGATGAAGAGGTAGTGATCTTGGTCGAGGTGGCCGATGTCGCCGGTGTGGAACCAGCCGTCGTCGTCGAGGACTTCGCGGGTGGAGGCGGGATTTTGATAGTAGCCCTGCATGACGCAGGGGCCCTTGGCGAGGATTTCGCCGTCGGAGGCGATGCGGAGTTCGACGTTGGGAATGGGGCGGCCGGAGCTGCCGATGCGATTTTGGGGATAGTTTGAGGTGAGGACGGGGCTGGTTTCGGTAAGGCCGTAGCCTTGGTAGATGGGGACGCCAATGGCCCAGAAAAATTCGGCGAGTTCGGCGGCTAGCGGCGCGCCGCCGGAGAGCACTACGCGAAGGCGGCCGCCGGTGCCGGCGCGGATTTTGGAGAAGACGAGTTTATCGGCGATGGCCCACTGGAATTTCAGGGCGGGGCTGACTCGTTGTTCGCCGCAACGCCAACGCGCGGTCTTGCCGGCGATCTGCATGGACCAATCGAAGATTTTGCGTTTAAGGCCGGTGTTGGCGTGGCCTTGTTCGATGACGCGGACGTAGATTTTTTCGAAGACGCGCGGGACAGCGGCCATGACGGTGGGGTGGAGTTCGAGAAGGGCCTGGGAAACCTGCTCGACGACGGGGACGTAGGCGATGGTGATGCCGCTGAAGAGGTAGAGATAGTCGAGCATACGGCCGTAGACGTGGGCCAAGGGAAGGAAGGAGACGGCGAGGTCGGTGCCGGTTTGCAGGGAGAGATCGACGGTGGAGTCGGAGACGTTGCTGCAGAAATTGGTATGAGTAAGCATTACGCCCTTGGGCTCACCGGTGGTGCCGCTGGTGTAGATGATGGAGGCGAGCTGGCCGGGGAGGACTTGAGAGGCGCGCAGGCGGTAGGAGGCGATGTCGGCGTCACCGGAGCCGGCGATGAGGGTTTCGTAGCGGAGCGCGTCGGAGGGGAGCGAGTCGCCGGAATTGGCGGCGACGATGTGTTCGAGTTGCGGGAGCCTTTCGCGGATGGCGAGGAGTTTGGTGAGTTGCTCGGCGCCGGCTATGAAGGCTACGCGGGCGCCGCAATGGTTAAAGATGTAGGCGAGGCGGTCGGGGGATTCGTGGAAGTAGATGGGGACGGTGACCGCGCCGTTGCCGGAGATGGCGAAGTCGGCGGTATGCCACTCGGGACAATTGGCGGCGAAGAGGGCTACGCGGTCGCCGGGCTTGACGCCAAGTTCGGCGAAGGCGGAGGCGAGGCCAGCGACGCGGCGGAGGAGTTCGCGGGAGGAGACGGCTTGCCAGGTTTCAGGACCGCGGAACATTTGCGCGCGCGGATTCGGTTGAGCGTCCACGGACTGGAGCAGGCGAGAGGGCAGGGTGCCGTAGTTCATCGGAAATTCAGACTGTACGCCAGAGGCGCGGGTTAGCGCAAATGGAGCGCGACGGAGAAAATTTATACCGCATTCGTTCGCTTGTGTACGGCCCGGGCGCAAGTTGCGAGTTGCGAATCAATCGATGGTTAGTGTGGCGCTGGTAGTGGCGGTGATGGAGTTATCCGCGCTATCGGCGCCGACGATGGTGATAGTGTAGGAGCCTTTGGCGGCGACGGTGGAGGTGGTGATGTTATTGGAAGAGCCGGCACTGGAGCAGCCGGAAAGGGTGGCGCCTACGGCCAGGACGAGGAGGGCGGCGCTGAAGGCGGCCAGCTTGCGCGAGCGGAGGCTCATCAAACCGATACCGAGCATGCTCGCCAGCGCCAAGGTTGTGGCGGGGAGCGGCACGTTGGCCGGCGGAAAATTGGGGCCCGCCGGCGCAGCGAAACTGCTGGCGATTTTGTGTGCGCCAGGAGAGCCCGGGAGGACGTTGCCGCCGCAGGAAGTGGAGCTGGTGAAAACGGTGAGCGTCGCGGTGACGGCGGTGGTGCCGGTGACGCTGGTGGACGGGAGCGTGAAGCAGATGTCGGCGCTGGCGGGGCTGACGGAGACGGTGAAGTTTACCGTGCCGGTGAAACCGTTGGCGGGAGTGATGGTGATAACGGAGGTGACGCTGGAGCCGGCGGAAACGGTGGCGGTGGCGGCCGAGAGGGTGAAGGAGCCGGCGGGTGTGGTGATGGTGGAACCGGGCCAGGCGGTGAGGAGGTTGAAGAAATCGACGGAGCCAAGGCCGGAGGCTTCGTCGTAGCCGGTGGTGGCGAGGAAGGAGGATTCACCGGCGGTCGAACAAAGCGTGGGACCGGCCAGGCATTCGTTGCTGCCGGTGGTGATATCGTGGAAAGCGGAGGAGTAGGTAGTGGAGCTGGAGGCGAGTTTATAGAGCGTACTGGCAACTACCCCTTGGCCGGTAGAACCGGTTTTCTGATTAATGATGGCAACCATGCCGGCAAACATGGGGACGTCAAAGCTGGTGCCGCCGGCGGTGGTCAGGTAGACGTTGTTGGCGTCGCGGAAGCCGTTGGTGCAGCTGCCGGTAACGCCGACGGTCGAGTCGCTAGAGCAGTAGAGGAAGGCGGCGTTGTTGGGGGAGGCGCTCATGGAGATGTCTGGGACGAGGCGGAAAGAGCCGCTGGGAATGCCAGGAACGTTGGCTTGCCAACTGGGGCGCGCGGTGAAGACGCTGGCACCACCGCCGCCGGAAGAAACACCGCCGGCAGCGGAGTCATCGTTCCAGACTTCTTCAGGGATGTAGGAGAGGGCTGAGCTTAGAACGTCGGTGGTGGAATTGGGAGCGGGCGTCCAGTAGGTGGAATTTGTGGATGCGACGTCGGCCGCGGGAAATTCGGAGCCGCCCATGGCGGTGACGTATTGGCTGCTGGCGGGGAAGTCGACGGCGAGAGCCTCTTGTTCGGCGGTGGATTGGTCGGTGTTGCCGGAACAGTCGGTGGAACCTGCGTCGCCAGCGGCGGCGATTACGGATTGGCCCTGGGTGGCGGCTTGCATAAGGACGTCGTTCTCAGAGTTGTAAAATCCCTGACCGGTGTCGCTTTCGCAATCGCCATAACTGGTGCTGATGATGGGGGCGAGGTCCTGGTCGACGGCGTAGGAGATAGCGTTGGTGACGTTGTAGTTGGGGCTGTTGCCGGTGTAGACGAAAATGATGGTGGCGCCGCGGGCGATGGCGCCGGAGTATTCGAGGTCGAGATCGGATTCAGATTCGTCGCCAGTGGAGATGGCGGCGGTGCCGGAGTTTGGAACCAGTTTTTCGGTGGGATCTTTTACGGTTAAACCCAGGGCCTTCTGAAAATTTTCGATGTCGGATAGGGCGATGGAGGATTGACCGACGACGGCGATGGATTGTCCGGACCCGGTATAGCCGGCGTTGTAGGCGGGTTTGATGTCGTAGATGATGGCGATGTCGTCAGGGTCGAGGAAGTGGTTGCCGGTTTGGCTGGAGGTGAAGTTGGGATTGGGGGCGCGTTGGAGAGTGGCGGGACGCACGATGTGTGGGTGGGGGCGGAAGGTGGCGAGGTTGTCGACGGTGGAGACTATGGGAGCTAGCGCGGCAGGGAGTGAGAGATCGGTGGACGGGGCGTAGTGAGTTACGCCGCGGACTTGGTAGTAGTGCATTTCGGTGGCGAAGGCTTGCTCGGCTTGCGCCACGGTGCCGGAGAAGGTGATGCGAGTTTTGCTGCGCGAGACGCCGTCGACGGAGAAACCTTGTTGCTGGAGCCAGAATTGGGCTTTGGCGATGTCGGAGTCGGCGACGCCGAAGCGGGCGGCAAAATCTTCGGGAGTTAGCCAGTGGTGATAGAGCGTGGAGGATGGGTCTTGCTGGGCGGAGAGTAGCACTTGCAGATCGGCTTGCTGCGCGGAGGAACGGTTGAAGACCAGGGTAATGCCTTGGAGGCGATTCCCTGCCGGGACGCGACCGGCGTCAAATTCGGCGCGAGCTGACGGAGGATGGGAGCCTTGGATGGTGAGGTGCTGGGAAGCGTCAATGTTACCGGCGATGCGTGCGGCGGGCGCTCTTGTGATGGGAGACTGCGCTACCGCAGTTGTGGTGCACAAAAATGCGGCGGCAAGCAAACTCGCCGCGAAAATTCTTTGCGCCGGCAAAGCAGATGCGCGCCGCTTGATACGATTTTTGCTGCGAAGCAATGAACTCATGACCGTCCCTTGGGGCGCGAGTGCTGGGGCCTCGACCGTAGTTTTGTGCCTCGAACCACTGCACCATTGGAGTGCGTCGGAGGTGGTTGGAGTTGCAAGCGGCTGGTAAGAATTGTAAATCGATGGCGAACATGGCGAACACGGCGAAGTACTCAGGGGCGTGAATCGCACCTGCCCAAACGGACAGGTAGTGTTCTACTTTCTTTGGAGAGTCTGTCGACCAGATGCGGACGCCGCATGGATCGATCGACGGTCTGACTCAGAGCGGGCTAATTGTGCAAAGAGCTGTGAGCTACGCTAGTATTGCCTCGTTGTCGATCTACGGAGTGCGGAGCGTATGGGCATCACGACCTCAGAGACTATTCCCGGAATGGGGCAAGAAAGTTCGCTCTCGAAAGGGCCATTTCGCGCGGCGCGGGGGACGCAGCGCTCCTGCAAGGGGTGGGCGCAGGAAGCAGCGTTGCGGATGTTGATGAACAATCTGGACCCGGAGGTGGCGGAGAAGCCGGAAGAGTTGGTGGTCTATGGCGGAACGGGAAAGGCGGCGCGGAACTGGGAGAGTTTTCACGCGATTGTGCGGTCGCTGCGCGGGCTGGAGAACGATGAAACGCTGCTGATTCAGTCGGGCAAGCCGGTGGGGATTTTTCGCACACACGACTACGCCCCGCGGGTGTTGCTGTGCAATTCCAACCTGGTGGGTTACGCGAACAACTGGGACAAGTTTCACGAGCTGGACCGCATGGGATTGATGATGTACGGGCAGATGACCGC
>PMOV01000183.1:22270-22516 GCA_003161195.1 Acidobacteriota bacterium
TTGATGTGGACGCGGAGCGCATCAAGCGGCGGGTGAAGACGGGTTATTGCGATGTGATGGTCAATAATCTGGACGAAGCGCTGCGCATTTTGAAGAATGCGGTCCGGAAGAAGGAAGCGACCTCGGTGGGGCTGGTTGGAAACTGCGCGGATTTGATACCGGAGCTGGCGAAGCGCGGGGTGGTGCCGGATTTGCTGACGGACCAGACGAGCGCGCACGACCCGATTGGCGGGTATGTGCCGAACG
>PMOV01000183.1:22603-54865 GCA_003161195.1 Acidobacteriota bacterium
GCGCTTTCAGGGGAGGCTTCGGACATCGCACGGACGGATCAGCTGGTGCTTGAGATGTTCCCGGACAATGCGCACCTGGGGAGGTGGATCAAGCTGGCGCAGAAACGTGTGAAATTTCAGGGCTTGCCGTCTCGGATTTGCTGGCTGGGTTATGGAGAGCGAGACAAGTTTGGACTGGGGCTTAACGATTTGGTGAAGAAGGGCGAATTGAAGGCGCCGATCGTGATTGGGCGCGACCATCTGGATTGCGGGTCGGTGGCCTCGCCGTATCGTGAGACGGAGGCGATGCGCGATGGATCGGACGCGATTGCGGATTGGCCGCTGCTGAATGCACTTTTGAACACGGCGAGCGGAGCATCGTGGGTTTCGATTCATAACGGCGGCGGCGTGGGGATTGGGTATTCGCAACATGCGGGGCAGGTGACCGTGGCGGACGGGACCGCGGAAATGGCCGCGCGCATTGAACGCGTGCTGACAAACGATCCGGGGATGGGCGTGATCCGGCATGTGGATGCGGGCTATCCCGAGGCGCAGGCGTTTGCGAAAGAGCATGGCGTGAAGATTCCGATGGCGGAGAAATCCTAAAGCTCGTCTGAGCGCTCGCCGAAACCTAAACCCTTGAGCGACGCACTCCTCATAACCGGCGCAGGGCAGTTGCTGACGCTGCGGGGCCGCGGTGCGCGGCGTGGCAAGGCGCTGTCTGCCCTGGGAATTATTAGGGATGGCGCGCTGCTGATTCGCGATGGATTGATCGTCGCCGTCGGCACGACGAAGCACATTGAGGCGCTGCGCGAATCACGCGGGGCGGAGAAGCTGGACCTAGCGGGGCGCGTGGTGCTGCCGGGGTTTGTGGATTCGCATACCCACCTGGTTCACGCGGCTAGCCGCGCGGAAGAATACGAACTGAAAATTCGCGGTGCGAGTTACGAGGAGATTGCGCGCAAGGGCGGGGGGATTTTGAACTCCGTGAGGAAATTGCGCGCGGCGACGGCGGAGGCGCTGGAAGCGCGGGCACTGGGGGCTTTGGAACAGTTTGCAGCGTGTGGAACAACGACCATTGAAGCCAAATCTGGCTACGGGCTGGATGTTGCCAGCGAGCTGAAGATTCTTTCGCTGCACCGGCGGCTTGCGGCGCGGCAACCGATCGAAGTTTGCTCGACATTTCTGGGCGCGCATGTGGTGCCTGCGGAGTATCGCGGCGAAACCGATGGGGCGGAACGGTACATCCGGCTGTTGACAGAGACGCTGATTCCGGAAGTGGCGCACGGTGGTTTAGCGGAATTTTGCGACGTGTTCTGCGATCGCGGCGCGTTTACGCGCGAACAGACGCGGCGGATTTTGTCGACCGGCATGGAGTTTGGGTTGGCGCCGCGGTTACATGCGGAGCAGCTTTCGCACACGGGGGCTACGCAACTGGCAGTGAGCCTGGGGGCGGCTTCGTGCGATCACCTGGAACAGGTGAATCGCGCGGATATTGCGGCGCTGGGAAAATCGAAGACCGTAGCTACGTTGCTGCCCGGATGCGATTTTCATTTGGGATTAAAGAAATACGCGCCGGCACGTGCGTTGATTGAGGCGGACGCGATTGTGGCACTGGCGACCGATTACAATCCCGGAACCAGTCCGACGGTGAGTATGGCGATGATTCTTTCGCTGGCTTGTTCGCAATTGCGGATGACGCCGGCGGAGGCGATTTGCGCGGCGACCATCAATGGGGCGTACGCGTTGCGGCGAGAGCGGGAAATTGGGTCTCTGGAGGCGGGCAAGCTGGCGGATTTGGCGGTGTTCGAGGTGGCGGATTACCGGGAAATTCCCTACTATTTTGGAATGAACGTTTGTGCGATGACGTTGAAGCGCGGCCGCGTGATTTATGCGGCGGATTGATCCCCGCGCGCGCGCGGTTCGGGCACAAAAACTAAACACATAGCGTGTCGAAGAGGGTTATGAAGCGATTGATTGAATGCGTGCCGAACTTTTCCGAGGGACGGGATCCGGCGAAAGTGGACGCTATTGTTGCGGCGATGACCGGCGTGCCGGGTGTATACATTTTGGGGCGGGAGATGGATGCGGATCACCACCGGTGCGTGGTGACCATGGCGGGGGAACCGGACGCGGTGGCCGAGGCGGCGATTCTCGGCGCGGGAACGGCTATGAAGTTGATCGATTTGAACGAGCATGCGGGAGCGCATCCCCGCGTTGGGGCGACCGACGTGATTCCGTTTATTCCGATTGAAGGCGTGACACTGGAGGATTGCGTGGCGCTGGCACGCCGGACGGGCGAAGAACTTTGGAAAAGGTACCGGATTCCGGTGTTTTTCTATGAAGCGGCGGCGACGCGGCCGGATCGCGTGAATCTGGAGAATGTGCGGAAGGGGCAGTTTGAGGGGCTCAGGGAACAGCTGAAGAATAATCACGACCGGCAGCCGGATGTCGGTGAGCCGAAATTGCATCCGACGGCGGGCGTGACGGTGGTGGGAGCGCGGAAGTTTCTCGTGGCTTACAATGTGAACCTGAACACGTCCGACGTGGCCATTGCGAACAAGATTGCCAAGGCGATTCGGTTTTCTTCAGGCGGATTGCGCTACGTGAAATCCATGGGCGTGGAATTGAAGGCGCGGAACCTGGCGCAGGTGTCGATTAATTTGACGGATTTTGAGCAGACGCCGATGCACCGGGTGTATGAGATGGTGAAGCGCGAGGCGGCGCGTTACGGCGTGATGCCGGTGGGCAGCGAGATTGTGGGGCTGGTGCCGAAGAAGGCTATCGAGATGACGGCGGATTTTTTCCTGCAACTGGAAGAGTTTTCACCAGCGCAGGTGTTTGAGAATAAGTTGGCGGCGGCGCTGAGCGGGGCAGCGCTGGAAAAGACGGAGAATACGGAACTGACTAAACTGGCGCGGCCGTTTTTGGACGCCGTGGCTGGGGCGACACCAACACCCGGTGGCGGGAGCGTTTCGGCGTTTGCGGGAGCGGCGGCGGCGGCGTTGGGGCAGATGGTGGCGGGGCTATCCCGGAAGAAAAAATCGCAGGCGGCGTTTGTGGACCAGCTGTCTGGCGAACTCGATGCGCTGCGCAAGACCGGCGAGGCGCTGACGGCGGCGATCGACCGCGACGCGCACGCGTATGCGGCGGTGATGCGGGCGTTCAAGATGCCGCAGACAACTCCGGAGGAAATTAAAGCGCGCAAGGAAGCTGTCCAGGAGGCCACGAAAGGGGCCACGGAGGTACCACTCGAAGTGGTAGAACGGACAGTTATGCTTTACGAACAATTAGGACAACTGCGGGCTATGTCCGCGGCATCCATGCGTTCAGACTTGGTCGTGGCGGGATTGATGGCGGCAGCTGGCGCGCGCGGGGCCATGGCCAATGTGGAGATTAATCTGGATGGCTTGAGCGACGCGGGCTACGCACAGGTGGTGCGAAGTAAGTTGAGTGAGCTGCGGGGTCGTCTGGAACGGGCGCCGAAGGCGGAGGCGCCGCAGGAAGCGCCCGCCTCTTAATTTAAACTTTTTTGTTTCTCGCAAAGGGTTTGTTGGAGGGACTACGACATGAGGGTACGCACATTGAGACTTGCAAAAGCGGCGGTGGTAGCGGCGATTGGGCTAATGCTATTCGCGGCGTTTGCACTGCCGCGCACGGCCGGAGCCGCCACGTTAGGAGCGGACAAGCTGGCGCTGTTCCCGAAAGAGACGGGCGAATTTGGGTACGCGGACCTGAAACAGGCGCGCACGATGAAGTGGTTTCCGCAGTTGCAGGAACAGATGCTGCCGGCGAACTTCAAGCAATTTGAGAAATTCTTGGCGTCCGCGGGCGTCGACCCGAACGTGCAGGTGGAGGAACTGGCTTGGGGATTGGCGCCGGAAGGGCTGACCGAGAAGACGGAGAATGCGGGATCGTCCGCAGTGCCGACCGGTGAACAGGTTGTGGGAGTGGCGCTGGGGAATTTTACGCCGGACGCGACCAAGAATTATTTCAAGCAACAGAAGCTGCCGACGTTTGATGTGCGCGGATACACGATGTACGCGTTCGGGACGGGCTCCGGGGCCAACGACCTGTTTTTTATGTATTTCGATTCCAGCACGGCGGCGTTTGGTCACCGCAAATTGCTGGAAGAGATGGTGGAAGTGCATTTTGGGCAGGAAGACAGCTTGCTGAGCAACGACAAGATTTATCCGTTGATCGCGGAGGCGAATGGCAGCGGGATTGTGTGGACGGTGCTGAACGCGGCGTACACGCGGCTGGCGATGCAACAACTGGCGCCGGAAGTGCAGCAGTTCCCCGACGCGGCCAAGCTGATTACACGCATGAAGAATATGGTCATCTCGGTGAATGCCAGCAGCGGCATTGATGGAAAATTTCAGGCGGTGTGCGGGTCCGTCGACGACGCCAATGCTCTGGGACAATTGATTCAGGCGGGCTTGCTTTATAAGCGGTATCAGGCGAAAACGGAGAATCCGGACCTGGCGCAGCTTTTGGATCAGGCTACCGTCACGCCGGGCGGAGACCGCGTAGTGTTGCGGATGACGCTAACGGATGCACAGATGACTTCGCTGATTCAGCACAACACGTTTGCGTTGAAGATGTAACGCGGAGATGCCGCGGTTCGCAGCAAGACACAACCACCCACTACGATTGCGGAATAAATTTTGTCAGGCGGGTGACGGCGTTGCCGTCTCTAGTTTCATTGTCGACGCGATCGACGCCGGAGAGAGCGGTGACGGGCTCGGGCGCGCTGGCGGGGTGCACGATTGCGACTTCGATGCGATCGGTGAAGCGGGTTACCTCGACCGAAACGAGAGTTTCCGTGTGTGGATCGCGTGCGGAGGCCAACTCGCAGGCGGCCAGCGTAGCAGCCTGCAGTTTGGCGACGGCGTCGGACTTCATGCCCGCGGCATCGGCGAAATAACGCGCGACGCCACCTGCCGCGGCGGCGAGACGCGGGTCAGCGCTGAACTGCAGGGTGGCGCCGGCAACGGCTTCAGTAGGCATGCGAGTCCGCCACCGAGACGTCGCAGGCTTCGCGGCATTCCGGGCAATAGTAGAGTCCGTCGGCGCACAGGCGGACGTTATGCTGGCCTTTGCAGATGGTGCAGTATTTTTCGCAGGTGCACTGCTGCTCTGATTTGTTGCATTGGTCGCAGAGCACGGGTCCGGCCATGGGAAGCCCTCCGGGAAAACTGTATACGAGCGGAACACGGGCAGCAAGATGAGGATGGCGCGCGGTGTTCCGAGGGCGCAACGGAGCATCACACATGCCTTGCCTGTGCCGGGACGCTGCTTTGACCCTTCCGCGAGGCGCGTGCTAGTATCGGTTTCTGCCCGAGCAAACAGAATGGAATCCGCGACAACTTCCATTGGAAGGGAACTGCGCAAGACGGCGCTGAACAGCGTGCACCGCCGCCTGGGCGCGAAGATGGTAAATTTCGGCGGCTGGGATATGCCTGTCGAGTATCCGAAGACGGGCGGGCTGGTGGCGGAACATAAAGCCGTGCGGGGCGGCGTGGGCGTTTTTGATGTGAGCCACATGGGGGATATTCGGGTTCGCACTGGCCGCGCGCCGGGCGGGGCGCTGGCGGCGGTGCAACACATCAGCATGAACGATGCGGCCAAGCTGGCCATTGGGCAGGCGCAGTATTCGGCGATGCTTTATCCGAGCGGGACGTTTGTGGACGATGTGATTGTGCACCGGCTGGGCGAGGATGACTATCTGTTGGTGATTAACGCCGGTACGCGCGAGAAGGATATAGCGTGGGTGCGCGAGAATACGCGCGCGTTTGATTGCGTGGTGGAAGAGCTGAGCGACGCATATACGCAGCTGGCCATTCAAGGACCACGGGCGGCAGACGTTTTGCAGAAGTTGACGGACGCGCCGCTTGCGCCGGTCAGGAATTATTGGTTTACGCACGGCACCGTTTGCGGGCTCGCAAACGTGCTGATTGCGCGCACCGGGTATACGGGCGAAGACGGATTTGAGATTTATGTGCCGAGCGATGTGGCGACCAGCGAGATGGTGTGGAATGCGGTGATGGAGGCGGGGCGGGAGTTTGGGATCTTGGCTTGCGGACTGGGCGCGCGCAATACGTTGCGGCTGGAAGCGAAGATGGCCCTGTACGAGCACGAGATCAGCGACAGCATCAACGTCCTGGAAGCGGGCCTAGAGCGATACGCGAAGTTTGAGAAGCCCGAGTTCATCGGGCGCGATGCCCTGCTGGCCGCGAAGGCGGCGGGAATTACGCGCACACTGGTGGGGCTGGAGATGGTGGAACGTGGCATTGCACGCGACGGATACGACTGCTGTGCGGAGAGCGGTGCAGCAATCGGGGTGATTACCAGCGGGTCGCCCTCTCCGACGCTAGGGAGGAATATCGCATTGGCGTATGTGCCGTCGGCGATGTCCAGCGTTGGGACGGAAATTTCCGTTGTGGTGCGTGGGCAGCTGTACAAGGCAAAAGTCGTGCCGACCCCTTTTTATAAACGGGCGCGCAAAACGACTTCTGTGCCAGCGGACTAACTGAAGGTTGGGCGAGATCTGACCAGTGTTTAGTTGGGTGTTGGACTACGGTTACGGAATTCGCGTAGGTCGCAACACGACAACGAAGGGAGTCTGCGGCGATGGCTTATCCGACGGAATACCGCTACACGAAGGAACATGAATGGGTGAATGTGGCGGGGAATGTGGCGACTGTGGGAATCACGGATTATGCGCAGCATGAATTAGGCGACGTGGTGTTCGTGGAATCGCCTAAAGTGGGGAGCAGCGTGACCGCGGGCAAGACGTTTGGCACCGTGGAATCCGTGAAGGCGGTGAGCGAGATTTATGCGCCGGCTTCTGGAGAAGTGGTCGAAGCCAATCCCGAGCTGCAAAGTAACCCGGAGAAAATTAATACCGACCCGCATGGCGCGGCGTGGCTGGTTAAGATCAAGCTGAGCAATCCCTCGGAACTGGCCGGGTTGATGGACGCGGCGGAATACGAAGCCTACGTGGCAGAGAAGCAGAAGGAAGCTTCGGCCTGATGCGCTATCTCCCAAAGAGCCCCACGGAACGGCAGGAGATGCTGGAAAGCATTGGCGCGGCGTCCGCCGAAGAGCTTTTTTCCAGTATTCCGGAGCGTTATCGGCTTACCGAGCCATTGAAACTTCCTGGTCCGCTTTCTGAAGCGGAGATTATTCAATATTTCAAGGAGCGGGCGGCGGAAAATTCGAGCGGGTATGCGAGCTTTCTGGGCGCCGGCGTTTACAACCACTTGCGCTCGGTAATCACGGATGTGGTGATTCAACGCGGAGAGTTTTTGACCTCGTATACACCCTACCAAGCGGAGATTACCCAAGGCACGCTGCAGGCGATTTTCGAGTTTCAGACGCTTATGTGCCAGCTCACCGGCCAGGAAGTAGCGAACGCGTCGATGTACGACGGGTCAACGGCCACGACGGAGGCGGTGTTGATGGCCGAACGGCTGACGGGGCGGCGGCGCGTGCTGGTGGCGCGGTCGCTGCATCCGGAATATCGCGATGTGCTGCGGACGTACGGTCGGAACTGCGGGTCGCTGCTCGAAGAACTGCCGTACGCGAAGGACGGAACGCTGGACGTCGCGGCACTAACCCGTTCGCTGCGTGGCGATGTGGCCGCGGTGGTGGTGCAGTCGCCTAACTTTTTTGGTGTGATCGAGGAGACCGCAGAATTGGCGCGGCTGGTAAAAAATTCTGGTGCGCTGCTGGTGGTGGCGATTACCGAGGGCGTTTCGCTCGGGTTGGTGAAGCCGCCGGCCGAAGCGGACATCGTGGCGATGGAAGGGCAGAGTTTCGGGTTGGCCCCAAGTTATGGCGGCCCGTTTGTGGGCGTGATAGCCTCACGCGACAAGTTTGTGCGGCAGTTGCCCGGGCGGTTAGCCGGAGAGACCACCGACACCGAAGGCCGGCGCGGGTTTGTGCTGACGCTGGCCACGCGGGAGCAGCACATTCGGCGCGAGAAGGCCACGTCAAACATTTGCACGAATCAGGCGTTGTGCGCGCTGGCTGCTACGGTTCATCTCACGCTGCTCGGCAAAGAGGGGCTGCGCGAGATGGCACAGCAGAATTTGTCCAAGGCGGCATTTGCGCTTGGCGAACTGGAAAAGATTCCGGCTGTGCGACGGGCGTTCGCCGGTCCGTTCTTCAATGAGTTTACGGTCGAGTTGCCCCGGTCGGTAAAGCTGGTGAATGCACAATTGCTGGAAGAAAAGATTATCGGCCCGTTTGTGCTGGGGACGGCGTATCCGGAACTGACCAAGCACGCGCTAGTGTGTGTTACGGAAACAACTACGCGCGCGCAGATCGAGAAACTTGCCGTGGCGCTGCGGAGAATTCTGGAGCGGCCACTGTGACGACCAAGATCAACAAAGCTACGCGGCATACCAGTCAGAACGAAGGACTGATCTTTGAGAAGTCGTCGCCCGGCAAGCGCGCCTTTGAATTGCCGCCGCTGGACGTTCCGATAGTCGATGCCAATGCTCTATTGGGCGCACATCATCGTCACGACGGCGTGGAACATTTCCCGGAAGTCAGCGAGATCGAAGTGCTACGGCATTTTACCCGGCTATCCACCTGGAATTACGCGATCGACCTGGGAATGTATCCACTGGGTTCCTGCACCATGAAATACAATCCGCGGGTGAACGAGTTCGTGGCGCGGCTCGAAGGACTGGCCACCGAACATCCCTATCAGCCGCAAGAGTTGTCGCAAGGATGCCTGAAGGTCTTGCGCCTGCTCGAACGCTGCCTGCTGGAAATAACCGGCATGGACGCCATCACCCTGCAGCCGGCCGCCGGAGCGCAAGGCGAATTGACGGGGCTGCTGCTAATCCGCGCGTATCTGGAAAAACAGGGGAACGCGCGGAAGAAAGTTTTGATCCCGGACTCCGCGCACGGAACGAATCCAGCGACGGCCGTGATCGCGGGATACGAGGTCGAGAACATCAAGTCCGAGTCGCACGGGCAGATCGACGTGGACAAGCTGCGCGATCTGGTGACCGAAAACGTGGCGGCGCTGATGATTACGAATCCCTCCACTCTGGGCATTTTCGAGCAGCGGATCCCGGAGATTGCGGAGATTCTGCACGCCAAGGGTGCACTGCTCTACATGGATGGCGCGAACATGAACGCGCTTACAGGCATTACACGGCCGGGCGATTTTGGCGTCGACGTGATGCATTTAAACCTGCACAAGACATTTTCCACGCCCCATGGCGGCGGCGGTCCGGGAACCGGCCCCGTGGCGATGAAAAAATTTCTCGAACCATTCCGGCCGGTGCCCGTGCTGGTGGAAAAGGAAGGCGGGCGATTGGCGCTGGATAGCAACCGGGCAGATTCCATCGGACGCGTGAAGGCCTTCGTCGGCAATTTCGGCCTGCTCGTACGGGCGCTCGCCTACATTTTGGCCTATGGACCGGGCGTGCGCCAAGCCACCGAAGACGCGGTGATCAATGCGAACTACATCCGCAAAAATCTCGAAGGGGTATTCGATCTGCCGTACGAGCTTCCTTCGATGCACGAAGTGGTGTTTAGCGACGCCATCCAGAAAAAGAACGGCGTGAACACCATGGACATAGCCAAGCGACTGATTGACTACGGCTTTCATCCGTACACGACCGCGTTCCCGCTGATCGTGCCCGGCGCGCTGATGATCGAGCCGACGGAGTCAGAGTCCAAGGAAGAATGCGACCTGTTCATCGAGGCCATGCGGGCCATCGCGCAGGAAGCCGCGGAGAATCCCGCACTGGTCAAGAGCGCTCCTCACACCACGCGCGTGCGACGACTTGACGAGGTGGGCGCGGCGCGCAAACCCATCTTGCGTTGGAAGCCAACGGACAAACCCGAAGGTAGACTGCACCACGCGCACAAGACGCCGCATCCCGAACCGACACCTACGGTGTAGCAAATCCCCCGAGTATCCTCAAGGCGCTATGTATTTGCTCCATGAAAAAAAACTTCCCTGTTTTATCGGGACGCCTTTTTTCTCACTGGAGGAGCCTGAGTCGTGATTTCTTAACGTGCCATGCGGGGCGCGGGTTCCGGCCCAAAGCTGGTGGTTGGAGCTTCCACGGATTTGCCGCTGCGCGCTTGTGAACTCCGGGTGGTCAGAAGTGGTTCCACCTTGCGCAGAGGCACCGCGAGATTTTCGCCTTCGCGCACAAAGGTCAGACGATCCTGTTCGCAGTTCCAATCGATGCACACCAAGTCCCCGAGATGCACCTGCTCGGTGGCCAGCAAATTGGCCAACGGGTAGACGATGTGGCGCTCGATGGCGCGCTTGAGGTGGCGCGCGCCGTAACGCTGGTCGGTGCCTTCCTCAAGCAGAAAATCGCGGCCCTGGCCGGTTACGCGGAATAAAAACTGCCCCTTGGCGGTTTCGAGGACGCGCTGCTGCACGTGTCCGAGTTCGATTTCCAGCACCTGTTCGAGCTGCTCGCGACGCAGCGGATGGAACACCACCACCTTATCCAGACGGTTCATAAACTCAGGGGAAAACTTGCGGCGTGCCGCCTCCACAGCGGTGCGCTCAACTTTTTCATTCATCCCTGCGGCGGGCTTGTCTTTGGGTTGTATGAACCCCATGCCGCCCTGCATCATTTCGCTGATTTCGCCGCTACCCAGATTGGAGGTTAAGAAGATGACCGTCTGCGAGAGGTCTACGCGGCGATTGTCGCCCAGCGTCAGCGTAGCTTTGTCCAGCATGCCCAGCAGCAACTGCCAGAGCGCGTCCGAGGCTTTCTCGATTTCGTCGAAGAGCAGGAAGCTCAGCTTCAGCTTGTCGGTGTGCGAAGCGGCCAACGACTCCTGGGTGATGAGCGGGTGCGTCTCGCGATGGCCGAGATAGCCTGGGGGCGAGCCGATCAACTTGGCGATTTCGTGGGAGTGCTGAAACTCCGCGCAGTCTACCTTGATAATGGAGCGCGCATCGCCAAACAGAATTTCCGCCGCGGCTTCCACGATGCGCGTTTTGCCGGAACCGGTCGGCCCGAGAAACAGGAGGTTCCCCACCGGGCGTCCGGGAGAGTTCAGCCCCGCGCAGAACACCTGATACATGTCCACCAGCGACTGTACGCCTTCCGCCTGCCCGACAACCTTGGAACGGAGAACGGACTCAAAATCGCGGGTGTCTATGCTGCGAATCGTGGGATCCAATTGCTGTCGCACCGCGGATTTCATCGGGTGAATCCTTTGCTCATCCGGGTCCTCCAGAAGAGCCGCGCGTCTCAAGCGCGCGCTAGCGATGAGAATGTGCATGGCAAGTGCCATTCCATAGAAAAACTACAATTCTCTTAATGTTGCCTGCAATCAATGACTTACGGATGGCGATTTCTCCCATTTTGTCTCACGGGCTGAGACGCTGTTTCAATCGCGTCCAAAGTGAGAGCGCTGAAACAGTTTGTGTCATGGCGGAGACGACAAAAAGGGGCGCGGTTTTAAGCGCGCACTGGGGTCAAAGATTCGTTTTCTCTAGTAAAACCTGATGCTGCGTGGCGTCCCTCAGGAGTTGACGCGGTCCTGTTTCTTGCGCGCTTGCGGCGCCGCGGCTGGTGTTGCCGCCGGCAACGCGGCGCGGGATTTGCGCGGTTCCACTACCACTTCCGCGGGAGCGTTGGTCGAGCGGCCGTCCTTGGCCTCCACTACCGCTGGCTCCGGCTGAGGCTCCGCCGTTAGCGTGCTGACCAGCGCGCCCTCGCCCTCGCGGACGAAAGTCAATCCGTTGTGCTGGCCGTCCCAATCGATGCGTACCAAATCGCCAAGCTGCACTTGTTCCGTGGCCAGCAGATTCGCCAGCGGGTAGACCACGTGGCGCTCGATGGCGCGTTTCAGGTGCCGGGCGCCGTAGCGCTGGTCGGTACCTTCCCGCAGCAGGAACTCCCGTCCGGGCTCCGTAACGCGAAAAAGGAATTGGCCTTTGGCGGTTTCGAGCACGCGCTGTTGCACGTGGCCGAGTTCGATGGCCAATACTTCTTCGAGTTGTTGCCGTTGCAGCGGGTGAAACACCACCACTTTGTCCAGGCGGTTCATGAATTCGGGAGAGAATTTCCGCCGCGCCGCTTCCACGGCTGTGCGCTCGACCTTTTCATCCAGTAAGTCGGCCGGTTTGTCTTTGGGCTGAATAAAGCCCATGCCGCCCTGCATCAGTTCGCTGATTTCCCCGCCGCCAAGGTTGGAGGTCAAGAAGATCACCGTCTGCGACAGGTCTACTTTGCGATTGTCGCCGAGCGTCAGCGTGGCTTTGTCCAGCATACCGAGCAGCAATTGCCACAGGGCGTCGGAAGCTTTCTCAATTTCGTCGAAGAGCAGGAAGCTGAGTTTCAGCTTGTCCGTGTGCGAGGCAGACAACGCATCCTGCGTGATCAGCGGATGCGTTTCGCGGTGCCCGAGGTAGCCTGGGGGTGAGCCGATCAATTTCGCGATTTCGTGGGAGTGCTGAAATTCCGCGCAGTCCACCTTAATGATGGATTTTGCATCGCCAAACAGGATCTGCGCGGCGGCTTCCACCATGCGCGTCTTGCCCGATCCAGTTGGTCCGAGAAATAGCAAATTGCCCACGGGCCGCCCCGGCGAATTCAAGCCCGCGCAGAAAACCTGGTATAGGTCCACGAGCGCTTGCACGCCCTCGGCCTGTCCAACGATTTTCGCGCGCAGCGCGGACTGAAAGTCCACCGTCTGCGTGCTTCGTTTATTTGGATCGAGAGGAAGAATGAATTCGCTCATGACCGCCTCCTAACGCCCCGCCAGCGCGCCCGCCGTAGCGTGCGACACAGGGTTGGACGCACTTCCGAAACGCCCGCGTCCGCGGTCAAATTGATCGAGCTTGACCTGGATGGTGGATTGCAGGAGCCGCAACTGCACAAGCAGTTCCTGCGCCACATGGGGTGTTTCGGAAAATCTCAGGAGCGGCGGGAAGAGATCCGCCAGGTCCATATTGAGCGCTCGCAGGTTGGATACGAGGCCCTGGATCGCGGGGGCGTTGGGGTCCGCGAGCTCCAGTTGCGTACTGAGCTGACTGTTCAACTGTTCGCGCAGCGCTTTCCAATTCAGCTCCACGAAGGGATGCTTTTTGGCGACCTGCCGAACCACTTCATCGGTAATGCGGGCGCGCACGCCGAGCCGTGCCAGGTGGATCTGCCGCACTTTTCCGCCGCGGCGCACGCTGTGCACCAGAAAGAACGCTTTCCCTTTGCGGCGAACGAAAGCCATGGCTTCACCCCGAAACTGCCATTCTACGTGTAGTGTACCCTGCTTCCACTACACACACAACAATGAAACACCGCTTTCCACGAAAGTGCGTCGAAACAGTTACGTGCTGAACGTTGTGACTCGAAGATACCGAATCCCACGCCAAATCTTTCATGCGAATTTTCGCTGCGTTCCATCGATTCCACTCATTCTTCTTTTTCTGACGACGCTCCGTTTTGCGCCGCGCTTTATTTCTTCGCTTCTGCTGCCACTCTGTTAAACACGGCCGCCGGTAAATTTACTTGCCCCTCGTTGCGCGTCTCTCTACCATGCTTTACGTTGTCTGGCAGTTTTCGGACGAGAAACCCGCAAGGAGCGCGCAACATCCAATGATCTGGGACCGCGTATACGCGTTCGTAAAGAAAATTCCTCGGGGCAAGGTGTTGACCTATGGGGCCGTGGCCAAGGCTACGCTGATCCCTGGCGGTGCGCGGGCTGCGGGCCGCGCGATGCACGCGACGCCCAAGGGCCGAGGTATTCCATGGCACCGGGTCGTCGGCGCGGGCGGGAGGCTATTGATCCGCGAGCCTTATGCTTCGCTGCAGAAAAAGCTGCTCCTGACCGAAGGCGCGCGCGTCGTCGAATCGCGCGTGGACATGAAGACCGCTGCTTGGAATCCTTTGCCTGTTATGAAACGCGTCACGAAAAATGCCCAACGCGCCAAGCCCGCTGGGCGAAAAACTGCCCGAAATAAAGCCTCCTGATCCTGCGTAATACCCGGGAGAGCGAAATGCTCGCTCGGCCCGCGGCGCGGCAGCAGGTCTGCGTCAACAAACCGCCACCTGCGGTATGCTATACGTTCTTAAAACATGGCCGATTCCATTCTGCAGGTAGAAAACCTCGTCAAGCACTACGGCAACGTGCAAGCCGTGCGCGGCGTCAGCTTCCACGTGGACGAAGGCGAAGTATTCGGCCTGCTCGGACCCAACGGCGCCGGCAAAACCAGCACCGTCGAAATGCTCGAGGGTCTCCGCACGCGAGACAGCGGACGCATCTCGGTCTGCGGCCTCGACCCGCAAGAAAACCCTGGACGGCTCAAACACGAAATCGGCGCCGCCCTGCAGTCCACTTCCCTGCCCGACAAGATCCGCGTCATGGAGGCACTGCGGCTCTTCTCCAGCTTCTACAAGCGTCACCGCGACCCGGAAGAACTGCTGAAACGTTTCGGCCTGGTGGAAAAGCGCAACGCCTTTTACAACCAGCTTTCCGGCGGCCAGAAACAGCGTCTCGCCCTGGCCATGGCGCTCGTCAACGATCCGCAGGTGCTATTCTTCGACGAGCCCACCTCCGGCCTCGACCCGCAAGTGCGCCGCGAAATCTACGACATCGTGGAAGAGCTGAAGCGCGAAAAGAAAACCATCGTCATGACCACCCATTACATCGAAGAGGCCGAGCGCCTTTGCGACCGTGTGGCCATCATCGACCACGGCCAGGTGATCGCCCTGGGCTCGCCACGCGAACTGAAAGACCGCAGCGGCGATAAGACCCGCGTCGAGGTCCGACTCACCAAGCCCGACTCCCCTGATGTGTTGAAAAATCTCGAAGGCGTTACGGAGTGCCGCGAACTCAACGGCATTTACATCCTGCAAGCACAGCGCCCGCCGCAGGCCATCGTCTCACTCGTCAAACATCTCGAAATTCACGGCAACGAGCTGCTCGGCCTCGAAATTCTCACCCCGTCGCTCGAAGACGTCTTCATCGAACTTACTGGAAGGAGGCTACGCGATTGACCAACTTCGTCAGCCTCACGCGCATGCGCATCCAGCTCGCGCTGCGCAATCGTATGTTCATCTTCTTTAGCGTAATCATGCCAATGGGATTTTTCTTCCTGTATTCCGGAGTGTTCGCTCAAAGCGTTCCCTATAAAGTCGCCTACTACCTCGGTCCCATTCTCTCTCTTACCGTGATGGGTAGTTTCTGGGGACTCAGTGCCGCGCTGGTTATGTTCCGCGAACAGGGCATCCTGAGACGCTTTCACGTTACCCCGATCACCCCCGGCGACATGCTCGCCTCCAGCATCGTTGCCAACTACGTGCTGACCTTGCCTACCGTCGCCGTCGAGCTTTTTTTCGCTCGCACTATTTTTCACGTGCACAACTTTGGC
This sequence comes from Acidobacteriota bacterium, assembly GCA_003161195.1. Classification (GTDB taxonomy): domain Bacteria; phylum Acidobacteriota; class Terriglobia; order Acidiferrales; family UBA7541; genus Acidiferrum. The sequence goes on from PMOV01000183.1 coordinate 37,959, forward strand.
GACTGGAGTTCCATCTTCCTGCTAATGACCGTCGGAATCATCTCCTTCGGCTCCTTGGGTCTGGTCGTCGCCAGCGTCACCAACACCATGCAGGAAACCCAAGTCATCAACCAACTCCTCTGGCTCCCGTTGATCTTCCTCTCCGGCGCCACCTTCCCTTTGGCCTTTCTGCCGAAGACGGTCCAACGCGTAGGCCTCTTCCTCCCCGCTACGTATCTGGTAAATGGTCTCCAACAAGCCGTTTTTCACGATCGCCACCCATGGCAACTGCGCGTGGAATGGCTTTCGCTTGGTAGTTGGGCGGTCCTCACGTTCTTCGTGTCCTCCCAATTGTTCCGCTGGGAGCCGGAATCTAAAATCCCACGCAAGGCCAAACTCTGGGCTCTTGCCACTGCCATCCCCTTTTTCTTTCTAGGCATTTGGGAAATTCGCAAAGACGACATTATCCGTGAGGCCAAAGTTTCCTTCTTCGAAGTTGAACATCCGGCGATGCCGCAGATGCCTCCATCCGTCGCGCAACCCGAAAAGCCGTCTGCATCGGATCCCAGCGGTAAACCCAGCCAACCCGCTGCGAAGCCATAACCAACGCCGCAAAGTCACCGCCCAATTTGGTCGATTGTCCTTGCAACTCTGCGTGCAGGCCGGATTGACGCTCCGCAGCCCCTGCCGTATTCTCGAAATGGGAGTGAACGCCGCTCGCTGCGAAAATCCAAACGCGCGAGCCGCCACCCAACGCACCAGGAGCGAACGAAATGCCCATCCCGAAAACCGAAAAAATCTGGCACAACGGCAAGTTCATCAATTGGGACGACGCCACGCTCCACGTCCTCTCTCACGTGGTCGGCTATGGTTCCGCAGTGTTTGAAGGCATCCGCTGTTATGAGACCAAGCAGGGTCCCGCCATCTTCCGCGTGCGCGAACACATGCAGCGCCTCATTAACTCAGCGAAGATTTACCGTATGGCGCTGCCCTTCCACCTGGACGAATTCGTCAACGTGGCCACCGAACTCGTCGCCCTCAACAAACTAAAATCCTGCTACATCAAGCCCATCGTCCTGCGCGGCTACGGCGACGCCGGCGTCAACCCGCTCAACAATCCCATCGAAATTTACATGGCCTGCTGGTCGTGGGGCGCCTATCTCGGCCCCGAAGCCTTAAGCAAGGGCGTCGACGTCGGTATCAGCTCCTGGACACGCATCGCCCCCAACACCCTCCCCGCCATGTCCAAGGCCGCCGCCAACTATATGAACTCGCAACTCATCCGCATGGAAGCTACCTTCAACGGCTTCGCGGAAGGTATTGCCCTCGACTCCTCCGGCTATCTCAGCGAAGGCTCCGGCATGAACGTTTTCCTGGTCCACGAGGGCACGCTGTACACCCCGCCGCTCGGCGCCAGCATTCTGCCCGGCATCACGCGGGACACTGTCGTCAAGCTCGCCATGGATCTGGACATCCCCGTCAAAGAAGCCACCATTCCCCGCGAGATGCTCTACATCGCCGACGAAGTGTTCTTCGTTGGCACCGCCGTCGAGGTCACCCCCATCCGCTCCGTCGACCACATCGTCGTAGGCAAAGGTACCGCCGGTCCAGTCACCAAGAAATTGCAAGATGCTTTCTTCGGCATCACGAGCGGCACGGCTCCGGACCGACACAACTGGCTGACCCCAGTGGGCGCGACTGTTCGCGCCCCNNTCTCGAGCCATCTGCACCGTTTACGGTCTTCCGTTGCCGAGGTGCTACCGTAGCAACTAGTACTTTGGTCCCCTGCCATTTCCTCACTACAATTCTGTAACATTGAAGCCGCCCAGTACCGCGCCCGCGAACCTTGGACAGCGCTCCGACCGTCCTTCGAGTCAGCGTGCTCCCGCAAAGTAAGCGGCGCGACCTGACCGGTAAGGAGTGCATTGGTCCGTCCACGCTATCTGAACGATGTTTTGGCCATCGTGGCCGTAGCCGCAGCCTATTTCCTTGCAGCGGAGCTCGGCTTGCGCTTCGCGGTCGCCAATGGCACAGCCACGGCTATCTGGCCGTGCACCGGCATCGCCCTCGCCGCACTTCTGCTCTACGACTATCGTCGCATCTGGCCAGGCATCTTAATCGGCTCCTGGCTGGCGGCCTTGACCACCCCGGACAGCGTCGGCACAGCCTTCGGCGTAGCCGTCGGCAGCACCTTGGAAGCCCTTCTCGGCTATTACTTGATCACCCGCTTCGCCAGCGGCAAGCAAGTCTTTGAGCGCGCGCAGGACATTTTCAAATTTTCGCTTTTCGCCGGCCTGCTTGGCCCGGCCGTCAGCGCCACCGTCGGCGTTACCTCCACGTATCTAGGCGGGCTCGTTCCTCCCGCCACCTACGCTTCTGTCTGGTCCACTTGGTTGCTCGGCGACGCCGCCGGCGCCATCGTTTTCACGCCGCTCATCCTCCTGTGGGTGGAAAATCCCCAGCTGCGCCGCGACCGCAATCGCACGGTCGAACTGGCCTGCCTCTTTGGCGGCTTGATTTTCACCAGCTGGATCGTATTTGCAGGCGGGTTACATTCTGTCCTGAAACACTACCCGCTTGAATATCTCTATACCCCGTTCCTCGTGTGGGCCGCCTTCCGCTTCGGCAGGCGCTACGCCGCCACGGCTACCGCCGTGCTGGCAGCCATCGCCACTTGGGGAACGGCACACGGCTTCGGCCCCTTTTCCCGCGAATCGCTCAACGCCTCCTTGCTCCTGCTGCAAGCCTTCATCGCCATCATGGCCATCACTACGCTGGCCCTCGCCGCCGAGCGCACGGAACACCGCCGCGCCGATGAGCGCGTGCGCCAACTCGCCGTTACGGATCCGCTTACCGGCTTGGCCAACTATCGCCAACTCCTCGACGCCCTCGACCTCGAAATCAAGCGCTCCGATCGCGGCGGCCGCCCCTTCTCGATTCTCCTGCTTGACCTCGACCGCCTTAAAACCATCAATGACGCCTTCGGCCACGTGGTCGGTTCGCGGGCTATTTGCCGCTTGGCCAACACCCTGCGCGTGCACTGCCGCGAAATCGATACCGCCGCGCGCTACGGCGGCGACGAATTTGTCCTGGTGTTACCGGAGACCGAATCCGACGCCGCCCAGCAGGTCGCCCAACGCATCTCCGAGCGTCTGCGTAGCGACGGCGAATTGCCCATGCTTTCCGCCAGCATCGGGACTGCCGTTTATCCCCACGACGGCGCATCGCTCGACGAGTTGCTGAGCGCCGCCGACCATTCGCTATACCGCGAAAAGGGCACATCGCAGTCCAAGCAACGCTCCCAGACTTAGCTAGCCGCTTGGCATTCGCGGCGGAGTCGATTCGCGTGCGCTGGAAAAGTTTGGCGCTTGCCTCTTGGCTCGTCCTTGTGCGCTGGCACTCCGCGCGCCGTTCCAGCTAGAATCAGTGGCGTTCGCTTCGCCGGGAGGCTCCTGGATGTATACCACCTCGCAAAAACTCACCGCCGAATTTCTCGGCACTTTCGCCTTGGTGTTCTTCGGCGAAGGCGCGGCCTGCGCGGTGCAGTATATCCATGGTGCGCTCGACGCCAATCTCCTCATCGTTGCTCTCGCACACGGCTTGGCTATCGCCGCTTTTTTTGCCGCGCTCGCCCGCGTATCCGGCGCACATTTCAATCCCGCCGTCACCATCGGTGCCTGGGCCACCAAGCGTATGAACACCATCGAAGCCGCCATGTTCTGGGTCGCGCAATTCGCCGGCGCCATCGCCGGCGCCTATCTGCTGCGTGCCATATTGCCGGAAGAAGCCTGGCGCAACGTGGCCCTGGGCGCTCCCGTACTGGTGCGCGATTTTCCCAAGTGGGCCGGCATGGCGCTGGAAGCCTCCGCCACCTTCTTCGTCGTCTTTGTGTTCTTTGCCACCACCAGCGACGAGCACGAAGGGCCCACCGCTTCCGCCGGTCTGGCCATCGGCGCCACGTATGCCGCGGGCATCCTGGTAGCCCTACCCTTCACCACCGGCGCACTGAATCCCGCTCGCGCCGTCGGCCCATGGCTGGCCTCCGGCATGCACCTGGCCAATCAGGGCGTTTATTGGGTGGGCCCTTTGGCGGGCGGTTTTCTGGCCGGCCTGCTCTATGATTCGCTCTGCCTCACAAAAAAAATCGCGGATTGACGCCACTTGGGCCACGCCGGCGCGCAAAACGCCGCGCGCCAACGGCATTCGCGCCGCCCATATTCGTACTGGCCATACGGACAGGTAATTACGCCGCAACGCCTCCCCGCACCTTCCTTGTCCACCGCTTTTGCCGGTGCTAACGTCGCAATTTAGCTACGGGATTGCGGGGTTCCGAGAAAATTATGGCTATTAGCATTGACGATCTGCTTCGCCGGGCCGTCGAAAAAAAGTCTTCCGACTTGCACCTCAAAGTCGGTAACCACCCCTACTTGCGCGTGGACGGTCAACTCGCGCCCATCACCGAAGTGCCGCGTGTCACGCCGGAAGAAATGCTCTCCATGGCCTTCAGCATGATGACCAACCGGCAGAAGCAAAAGTTCAAGGAAACCGCAGAACTCGACATGGCTTACGGCGTCGCCGGCCTCGGCCGCTTCCGCGTCAACGTCTTTCAGCAGCGCGGCAACGTCGGCATGGTCTTGCGCGTTATCCCGACCAAAATTCGCACGGCCGAGGAACTAAATCTCCCCGCGGTCATCTCGCGCATCTGCGAAGAGCAGCGCGGCCTCGTACTCGTCACTGGCACCACCGGTTCCGGCAAGTCCACCACCTTGGCGGCCATGATCGACCGCATCAACGCCAATCGCGCCGATCACCTCATCACCATCGAAGATCCCATCGAATTTCTGCACCGCGACAAGCGCAGCTTCATCAATCAGCGCGAAGTCGAAGTCGACACCGCGAACTTCTCAACCGCCCTGCGCGCCGCCCTCCGCCAGGATCCCGACGTCATCCTGGTCGGCGAAATGCGCGACCTCGAAACCATCTCCACCGCCCTCCTGGCCGCCGAAACCGGCCATCTCGTTTTCTCCACCTTGCACACCTTGGACGCCACGGAAACGATTCAACGCATCATCGCGGTTTTTCCTCCGCCTGAACAAAAGCAGATTCGCTTGCAGCTCGCCGCCACGCTCAAAGCTGTGGTCTCCCAGCGCCTCGTGCGCCGCTCCGACGACGTCGGCCGCGTCCCCGCCTGCGAAATTATGATCGCCACCGCCTACATCCGCGATTGCATCATCAATCCCGACAAGACCCGCCTGATTCACGACGCCATCGCCGCCGGCACCAGCCAATACGGCATGCAAACTTTCGATCAATCGCTCTTCGATCTTTACACCCGCCAGCTCATCACTCTCGAAGAGGCCTTGTCCCGCGCGTCCAACGCCGACGAGTTCAAGCTCCGCATTCAGGGCGTCCGCTCCGCCGCCGACTCCGCGCGCGAAGAAATGGAACGCCAAATGGCCGACTTCGAGCGCTTCGCCCGCAAATAATCTCCGCCGGGTCCTTTGTAGCGCCGCCCTTCAGGGCGGCATCTGGCCGTTGCCGTTGCCGTTGCCGTTTTCACTCGCACCTGTGACATTCCGCCCTAAACCGCACCGCTACAAACCATCCCTCTGCCGCCCTCCACTTGCGTCCCGCCCCCCTTGCTTCTATGCTTCCCTCATGTTCGGCAAACCCCGCAAACTGGACACCGAGGCGGAGCTCTACGACGTCGCCGTGCGCGCCCTCATGCGCCGCGGCCACTCCATCGCCGAAATGACCAAGCTCCTCGCCCGCCGCGCCGACACCGAACTCCTCGTGCAAGTCGTCCTCGCCCGCCTCCGCGAATCCGGCCAACTCGATGACGCCCGTTACGCCAAGCAATTCGTTCGTCAGCGCACGGAAATCCGCCGCCAGGGGAAATTTCGCATCACCCGCGACCTCCGCGCCCGCGGTGTCGCCGACGAACACATCGCAGCCGCCTTGGCCGAAGCCGCCGAAAGCACCGACGAAGCCGCCATCGTCCGCCAACGCATCGAGCGCAAACTCAAACTAACCCGCGGCGCCATCGACGATCGCAAAATCGCTTCCCTCTACGGCAGCCTCATGCGCGCAGGCTTCGCCCCAGACCTCATCCGCCGCGAACTAAAAGCCATCGCCCGCGTCGAGGTCCCCGAAGCGCAGATGCCGGAGTAACCGTCCCGGAAGTTTGACTATGTATGAATTCCTGAGCGCCGTCCGTACCCGAATCCCCCGATGGCCTGGTTACGCCGCCTCCGCTATTTTCCCATTGCATTTGTCGTGCGTTCCCCGGGGGCCTGCAGCGTGACTAAAGAATTCCGGCGCAGGGAGTTTCTGGGCGGAATGGCGGCTGCTTCCATGCTGTCCGTTACGCACAGCAAAACCAAAAGTGCCAACTTTGCTGGCGAAAGGTGGGAACCAATGACAAACGAGATGCCGCACCGCACCTTGGGAAAGACCGGCGTGAAAGTTTCCTGCATCGGGTTGGGCGGCTTTCATTTGGGCCAATCGAAACTCGCAGAAGCGGACATGATCAAGCTATTCCACTCCGCCGTCGACCGCGGCATCAATTTCTCCGACAATTCCTGGGACTACAACCAGGGCGATAGCGAACGCCGTGTTGGCAAAGCGCTCAGAGGCTATCGCGACAAGGTCTTCGTCATGACCAAATTTGACGGCCGCACCCGCGGCTCAGCCCTGAAACAGCTCGACGATTCCCTGCAGCGCCTCGGACTCGACTCCATTGATCTCTGGCAGTTTCACGAAAACATCCGCCTCGAAGATCCCGATCGCTTTTTTGCCGAAGATGGCGCCGCGGAGGCCATGCTTACCGCCAAAAAAGACGGAAAGATAAAATATATGGGCTTCACCGGCCACAAGGATCCCAGTGTGCATCTGCGCATGCTCGAGATGGCGGACAAAAACCATTTCGATTTTGACGCCGTGCAAATGCCCTTGAACGTCATGGACGCCCACTTCCGCAGCTTTGAAAAAGAGGTTCTTCCGGTTCTGCTCAAGAAACAGATTGGCGTCCTGGGAATGAAATCCATGGGCGACAAAAATATCTTGCTCAGCAAAACCGTGACACCCCTTGAATGCCTGCAGTACGCCTTAAGCCTCCCGACATCTGTCGTCATCACCGGCATCGACAGCATCCCCATTCTCGACCAGGCGTTCAACGCTGCAAGCAGCTACGGAGAGTTGAGCAAATCCGACATCGCGGCCATCCTGGAAAAAACCGCCACGGTGGCTATGACCGGCAAATTCGAGCCTTTCAAAACCACTCCGCGCTTCGATTCCACCGCCATGCATCCCGAATGGCTCGGCTACAACCCCGGCGCCTGATCGTTCCCTCGTCGTTCATCCGCGTTCGAGATTGCCGCGGTCCCACTTCCCCGCAATCGCCGCAGCCTCATACGTCGACTGGCAAAAATCCAGCAACGCCTTGGCGGGATTCGCCGCACGCCGCACATCGTCGTACATCAGGAAATATTCGCTCTTCTCCTTACTGTAAAACGCCTCCGCCGGCAGCACCTTCGCGCTGTCAAAGCCCGCAGCCTCGGGCGCGGCATACGCGTAAAACGCCGCGTCCTTGATCACTTCACCATCGCCCGGCCAGAAGCCCACGCTGCTCACCTCGTGCGAATACGCTTCCTTGGTAATCGAATCAATTCCCGCTCGCTGCGGCGCCCGCCGCCCCGAAAAGCGCGTCACCGCCAGATCAAAGCTGCCCCAAAAAAAGTGTACCGGGCTGCATTTGCCTATAAAGCGCGCGCGAAACTCTTGCAACACCGTCTCCGCGCTAACCAGAACTTGCCAAAACCGGAGCGCATATTCCGGGTCATACGATTTGTGGCCTTCATCCAGCGTGAAGCGCACCGGCCGCGGCACCTCCACTGGCATGGGCCACACCTTCACCTGAACTCGCAACGACGCCAGCGCACCCATAAATTCTTCGTAAAATTCCGCCACCGTACGCGGCACCAGGCGGAACGCGCGCGATTCGCCTTGGCTCGTGGTGATCTCCAGCGCGTGCGCCGTGAAATCGAACACTACCTCGAAGGTTCCATGCTCGTAAGGAATGGGCGAGGTGGTCAGCCCGCGTGACGTCACATACAGTGCTGTGCCCCAGAAATGGTTGATCGGCGGCGTCAGCGCCAGCCGCACTTTGCCCACGATCTGCGTCCACATATGCAGCGTGGCATAGGTGTCTTTCCATCGCGCAAGTGGTAACGCCGGCCAGCGAACCTCGTGCGTACTCATCAGGGAATCCTCCTAGTGCGTCCGTACTAATCCACGGGCATATTACACCCGTGCTCAACCGCGAAACTTGCTGCCCGCTACGGTGTTTTATACCTCAGGAACTATGGAACAATATCGCTCGGAACGGAAGTTTCGAGCTTACTAGGAGCGTCTCGTGAAGACCAACAACCTTCTATCTAAGGTAGCCGCGCTCGCAGCGGTCCTTACCATGGTAGCCGGTCCCTTGCTGGCGCAAGATCCGCCACAAGGTCAGCCGCCGGTGTATGCCAATGATCAGGGCGCGCCGCCCAATCAGGCCCCGCCGCCCTCGTTCTCGCCTGAACAACTTGATCGCTTGGTGTCACGCATTGCGCTGTATCCCGATTCCCTCCTCGCGCAAGTTCTCGCCGCAGCTACGTATTCCGACAGCATTCCCGACGCCGCGCGTTGGGCCGATGAGCATCACTACCTCACCGGACAGGCGCTAGCCGACGCCATCCAAGCCGACCATCTGCCGTGGGATCCCAGCGTGCAAGCCCTTTTGCCCTTCCCCTCCGTGCTGGACACCATGGCTTCGGATCTGAATTGGACGCGGGATCTCGGCAATGCCTTCCTCGCTTCGCAGCAGGACGTCATGGACGCCGTGCAGCGCGAGCGCCACAAGGCCGAGCAATATGGTTATCTGCGCAGCAATAACACCATCGTGGTCAGCGGAGGGCCGTATATCAGCATCGCGCCCTACGATCCGGGCTTCATCGTGGTGCCGTATTACGATCCGGCTATCGTGTTTTTTCCGCCGCGTCCCGGTTTCTTCGTTGGCGGCGCCATCCGTTTCGGCTTTGGCGTCGGCATCGGCGGATTCTTCCGGCCGTGGGGTTGGGGCGTCCGCGTGGGCGTCTTCGATTGGGGCGCGCATCGCGTATTCATCAACGGCGGCGTGTGGGGCCGCACCTGGTACAACCGTGGCGTCTACGTCCATCCCTACGTTGGCGTGCGCGCCTGGGCGCCCAACCAACGTGCCGCCGAAGCGCATGAATTGCACGCGCGTTCAGAACGCGAACGCGCCTACGCCCGCGAAGGCCGCCCGCACGTCGAAGAACATGAGCGCCATCACTGACCTGCGCTAATCGTTCGGTATTGCCTGGATGCAGCGAAGCCCGGCAATCTCGTTCCACGGAACGGATTGCCGGGCATCTTCAATTTATGCCTTGGATTTGCTCTCCCTATTTAGCCGCTTCTTTGGCGACTTCGTGATGGTCAAAGCTCAGAGCGCGCGTGATCTTCCACACCCCATCCTTGCACTGCCACAGCGTGATAAACCTGCCCTCGCCCGTGCCGCCATTTGTCTTGGGATGCAGAAAACGGTGCGTCCCGATTTCGATGGCCCCGTAGCCCTTCATGTAGTGCGCCTCGAACGTGCCCGCCACCAATTCGCGATGCGTGTCCGTCCCGCAGATATTCTTCTTGATGCTGTCGACGAACTTCTCCTTGCCCAGCGTCACGCCGCCATTATCATGGTAAAACTCCACATCGTCGGCGATCAGTGCCGCAAATTTGTCCAAGTCGCATTTGTTGTAAGCGTCGAAGAGCGCCGTATCCAGCGCCAGAATCGTCTGGTTCAACTCTTCCTGGTTCTGGATGCTCTCCAGAGGTTTTATCGTTTGCGCCTCTAACCCAATGCCGCTACTCAGGAAGAGCCCCGCGCACACCACGACCCTAGCCACGCAGTACCATGCTTTCATCACCGCTCCTTGTGCTCGATGTGCGTGAAGACTCTGGAAGACCATCTCGCAGAAGAAGATACGGCGGGAAACGGTCAGAAGTTCCCCGCTTCGCGCTCGCCGGAACGTACCGTGTAGATAAGCCCCGCCGACTCTAGGCTTGGCTAGCCTATCCGGGCTGCAGCGCTCTTTGCATGGCCGCAAGCCCTTCGGCCAAGATTCGCAATTCCGCAGGCTCCAGCTTCACCAGATACGACGCCAGAAATTTCACGCGCCGCGCCCGCCCCTCCTGCAGCAACGATTGCCCCCGCTTCGTGGCGGCAATGAGCACCGCCCGTCGATCCTTCGTATTGATCGTGCGCCGCGCCAGACCTTGCGCCTCGAGAGCGTCCACGATGCGGCTCATCGTCGGCGGCCGAACCTGCTCCGCGCGCGCCAGCTCCCGCAGCGAAACCGGCCCGCCGAAAACCATCACGGAAAGCGCCGAAAGGCGCGCCGGCGCGATGCCGCTGGTGGTATCTTGCACGCGCACCAGCCGCAGCAAGCGGATCGCCGTACTGTGTAACTGGTCGGCAACTTCTTCGACGTTCGGTGTCTTTGGCATTGGTTAGCTAAGCTAATTATTCCGCTTGACAGCCGCGATGCACCGGTTTATTACTTAGCAGTGCTAACAAAGCACTGTACGTGCCGTCACGTCGCGCGTCAAGCCGCTCGATCATCGGCTCATTAGGCGCGCGCCCTCTGCGGCGCGAGGAGGCTCAAAGTGGCAACGATCGCAGTCTCGGGAGTGGCGGCGGTGATGCTCGGCGTCAAAGACGTCCAGGCGGCGGCAGCATTCTATTCGCAGAAGCTCGGACTCCGCATCATCATGCAGGAATCGCAAATCGCCCTCCTGCAATGCGGCCCGGTCATGCTCGGCCTGAACCATGGCCTGGCGCAAAAATCCCCGCACACCGTCGGCGCCACCGAAGTCGTCCTTCGCGTAGACTCCGTCAAGTCCGCTCACCAGGCCCTCCTCGCCGAAGGCATTTCCTTCGAGAGCGAGCCGCATCAAATCACGCCCACTGACTGGGTCGCCCATTTCCGCGACCTCAACGGCCATCTCCTCTCCATCTTCGGCCAAGTCTAACGACGCACACTCACTGCTGACAGTGCTGCCCTGCCCGAATTATGATACGCACATGCGCGGATGGAACCCGTACCTTGCCCTTCTTGGCTTTGCGCTGGCGTTCGGAACTACTGACACTCTGGCACAAGACGCGCCAACCTACCCCGTAACGATCTCAGTCACGGATGTCACGGGGGCAGCCATTGCGCATGCAGTTGTGCACCTAGATGCCGACTTGCCCTCGACACTAGGGAAAATGGAAACTGACCAGGCTGGCAATCTGCATGTAGCGCTGGAGCGCCGCGTGTATGACATTTCGGTAAGCGCGCCTAACTTTCAGACCACCAGACAGCTGGCCAGGGTCGTGAAACAATCTAATGCGAGAGGCTCCTCGCAAGTCATTCCGATTATTCTCAACATCATTCCTGTTGGCGGAATGCTAATCACCGCGACAGACTCTATCGCGATCCATTCGCTCGACAAGCAGATCACTTACTCGCTCGAGCAATTCGCTGCGCTGCCGCATGTGACGCTCAACATCCACAACGCGCACACTGACGCGGACGAAGCCTATTCGGGAGTGCCCCTCGCGGCCCTGCTTGAGAAAGCCGGCGCGCCGCTTGGCAAGGATCTGCATGGCGACGCCATGTCACGCTATTTACTTGCGGCCGGCTCCGATGGATATACCGTGGTGCTCTCGCTCGCCGAAGTCGATCCTAGCTTCCATGCCGGACAGGTCATCGTCGCCGACGCTCGCGACGGCAAGCCCCTCGGCGACCGCGGCCCTTTTCAACTCATCGTCTCGGATGACAAGCGCCCCGCTCGCTGGGTTCACAACCTCGTTTCCATCACGCTAGCCAACGGTCGTTGACGCACCAAGGTCGCCGAAGTTTTTTCCGAGCGACCGAGTCGCTAGACTCTTTCCGCGCAGGCCAACCCTTCCTTCTCACGCGCGGCGCCGTACATCCCTCCACGGTGTCAGCACTGTATATTTAGGAGTTGCCGTCACCGTTTCTTTGCTGGCGCTCAACAACTTGCGCCGCACCAGCCAGCTCACCGCGGACTGCGCCGAACTTTTCGAGACGCCAAGATTCTCCGCCAAATCGCCGTAGCTGATTTGCACCGCCCCGCCATTGCGCTGCTGTTCCGCAGTCAACCACAAATACACGAGGAAGCTCACCGGCCGATGGTCGTGGCCGACCAGATCGCGCAGCAACACGTCCGTTACGTAGGGATCGAGATTGCCCATGGCAACTCCCACGATTTCAGCCATTGCGACGTCGACGCGACTTCCGCGGCCAGATCTTGCTATACCGACCATTGATATAGCAATACCTGGCTCATTGCAAGCCGGAATCGAGCGGCGCTATGCTGCGTGCGCCAAGGAGGATTTACCGATGATTCGTGGATTGAAATTTGTCAGCATTCCGGTGCGCAATCAGGATGCGGCACTGAAATTTTTTACGGAAAAGTTGGGCTTCAAGGTGGCGACCGACCAGCCGTTTGACGGCCAGCAGCGCTGGATTGAATTGCTGATTCCCGGCGCGGAAACCGGGCTGGTGCTATTTACCCCGACAGGGCACGAAAACCGCATCGGGGATTTTCAGCCGCTGTCGTTCTGGTGCGACGACGTGATGGAAACGGCGAAGACCCTGAAAGCGCGCGGCGTGGAATTCGCCAAGGACCCGAAGAGCGAAAGCTGGGGCACATCCGCGATTTTCCAGGACGTCGACGGAAACAAGTTCGTGCTCTCCAGCCGCTAGCGGCTCAATGCTAAGCCGGCGAAAATTCTTGCAAAAATAGAACGCAGCACGTTCTATCTCGCTTGGGCGGGCACGAGCCATGCCGCCCAGCCCAGGATAATGACCAGCACCGCGGAAAATACGGCTGGCGGACCGCCAAAGTAGCGCAGGCTGAACACCAAGCCGGCAACTTGCGCCGCGGCAAACACCCAACCTAGTGCACCAATGGCTTGCGGCAAGGCGCGCGACAACTGCCCCAGGTGCCACGCCAGGTACGCAGAAAGCAGCATGGAAACGGTGCACGACAATCCGAAGCCGCGGTAGAAATTGCCGTAGCTGTAGGTTCCGCTGCGTTGCGTAAAGTGCACCCGATTCATGGCGTCAAACACCGCGCGACCTTCTGGAGTCGTCGCCGTGAAGCTCAGAAATCCGAAGGTGTGGCCGGCAGCGAACAGCACAAGTAAGATCGCCGCAGTTCGGTAAAGCCAGATCGCTCTCATCTCACTCCTTTTTGTGAGTGTATGTCTGTCGCACATTCTCGATTGCGCGTTGGTGTGCGCGGAATCGTAGTTGCGCATTCGTACGCGCAACTACGATTCGCTGCTCTTACTGCTGTTTCTCCGCTTCTGTGGCGAACATCCGCAACAGGCCATTCCAGCCGCCTTCGCTGTCGATCATGCCGCGCATGGTCTCCCAACCGGCGCCCGCACGCGCGAAGTTGCGGTGTTCGAGATCGACGCGCGTCGCGCCGTTGTCGACGGGTGTGAACGTCACTTCCACTTCACTCGTTTTCGCCATGTCCGGTTGATACTTCCATTGCGGATCGATTTTCCAGGCCATCACCAGACGGCGCGGCGGCTCCCACGCGGTGATCTCGCCCCAATCGCACTCGGTGCCGTCGGTCTGCTCGGTGTAGCAGCGGCCGCCCACGTGGCCCTGCATCACCGCGCGCTTCATCGGTACGGGACCGATGTGATGGCTGCGCGGCCACCAACTGTCGAAGCCTGCAGTGAACACCTCGAAGGCAGTGTCAAGGCCAGCCTTGACGGTGATGCTCTTGCGCACCGGCGTGTCTTGCGTGGCGATCGGATTCTGGGTGACTGCCGCGTTCGGAGATACTGCGGCATTCCCTGAAGCTGTGGACCGTGGAGTTGGTTCTGCGCTGCTCATTGTTCCTCCTGATTTTTGTTGCGCTGTTGATGCGCAATTCCGATTGCAGAGAGTACCGCTTGTTCTTCGACCTTGCGGCGAAAGGCGCTGAGCGCTTGTCCCCAGAATTGTTCGAGGTATTCGCGGACAGTTTCAAAACCTTCGGGATTGAGTTGGTAGAGTCGACGATTTCCTTCGGGTCGATCCGTAACCAAGTTGGCTTGCTTGAGGACGCGCAGGTGTTGCGAGATGGCCGGACGGCTGACGGGAAATTCGCGAGCGAGGTCGACGACGGCTTTGGGACCGTGGACGAGCTGAGTTAGGATGGCGCGACGGGTGGGGTCGCCAAGGGCGTCTAGCTGGCGGTGTTGGTAAGTATTCACGCACGGTAAGTTTGTGCTTACCCTGTAGGCGAGTCAAGAACTTTTTTCACGTTATCCCGACGATCCTTCGCATGCTGCTCATTTAGCGCGACTTACGCCTGGATAAAACGAAACACGCGGATTAGCACCTCACGCGGCGGCTTCAGATCCACTACCCCTACCCCCATGGGTTTTGCGCAAGTGTTCATTCTAAAGGATATCAAGTCCTTTATTTTGATGGAGATCTGTAAGTGTTCATTCTGCTGGAGTTAGCGACGTTTGTTAGTCACTTTCAGGCCACGGGATGCTGCCGGTACTCCCAAAGAAAGTAGTACTGGGGGTTCGGGCGTTTTGGGGAAGCGTCCAATCTGCCTCCTTTCCGCGCGCTATTTTGCACGGGATCGAGGAGTTCCCGCGACATGGGGCCCTTTTCCGGGAGGCCTGCAAACTCGAGGATTGGGGGTCAAGGCAAAAAGACGGACCTGAAGACCCGCCGCTACAACCCCAAAGAGAAAATTCTGCTAGGCTGGGGCCGAGGAGTGCTTCAGGCGCGGGAGAACATTTATGCCAGTGGTGGCGGGAGTGGATCTGGGCGGAACGGCGATCAACTACACGTTGATCGATCAAAACGAGCGTTTTCACATTGAGAGTTTGTGCGAGCATCCGGCGCTATCCAAGCAGGGACCGGAAGTCTGCCTGGGGCAGATTGCGGACGGCTTGAAAATGGCCACCGATCGCGCGGGAGTTATGCTGGACGATGTGGTGGCCGTGGGACTGGACACCCCGGGCCCGGCCAGCGCCGCCGGCCAATTGAGCGCGCGCGGCTCCACGAATTTTGTGCACGCGCTGTGGTCCGGGTTCGATATTCGCGGCGGACTGGCGCACAAGCTGGGCAAACCGGTCTCCTACCTGAACGACGGAAATGCCGCCGCACTGTGGGGGCATTACACGATCTTCGGTTCGGAGAGCAAAGAGACTTCGGTCTCCACGATTATTGGCACGGGAAATGGCGGGGGAATTATTTTGGATGGCGCGGTAGTAAAGGGAAAAAACGGATTTGGCGGAGAACTGGGGCACGTGCTGCTGCCGTACCAAAGTATTGCGGACACCGCGGGAATGAAACCGGTGTGCAATTGCGGCCGCGTCGGCGATTTGGAATCGCTGTGCTCGCTGACCGGTATCGAGAAAAATATTCTGCCGTATTTTTTGCCGCGTTATCCCAATCATGAGTTGGCGAGGCTGGAGCCGTCCAAGGCGGCCAAGATGGTGCGCGGCCTGGCAGATAAGGGAGACGCATTGTGCCGGGAAGTTTTTCGCGTGCAAGCTCACGCGCTGGGGCTGTTCTTCGACGAGATGATCAACACCTTCGATCCTGACGCGTTGATTGTGGGCGGCGGCGCGCTGGAAACCAGCGCGGAGTTCCAGGCGTGGTTCATGGCCGAGATTCTCGTGGGTATGCCCCGCCAGCGCGAAGAGCAGCGGGGCATTCCAATTTATGTTATGCCCAACGGAGACACCGCAGGCGCGCGCGGTGCGGCGATCGAAGCGCTGAAATTGGCACGGGAGAGCGGGTTGATGTAAGCAGTCTCCTTACCGGAACCGCGAAAGACGATGGTGATCACGCCGGCGCAGAAGAGAGCTAGCCTGCGCTGGCCGTCACATCGCACGCAGAGTTTCGCGAACAAGAACTGAGTGGAGGTTGCGCACCCGGGCAAGCAGGGCCGCAGCACGCCTGCGCTAGGCGCTTTGGGTAAGGCTGCGCGCCTACAAAGGCAGAGGCGACGGCAGAGAGCCAGGCGACGGGCTAACGTGGGTGGTTGGTTTCGGCTTGGAAGCCGCAGAGGACGTCGTCGATGCCGTTGATGGCTTGGTCCAGGCTTTCGAGGCGGGTTAGGCGATCTTCGGACATGGCGGAGACGGAGACGTCTGCCAGGGATTGGCGGATGCGGCGGTTTAGTTCACCGATCAGTTCGATGCGGGCTTTGGCGGTTTCAAAGTTGTGACTTTCGCGGCTGGCGGAGACGTAGTAGGAGACGGCCAGGGCGCCGAGAATGCCGATGACCAGGTCATTGAGGATGGTTTTTGAAACGGGCATGCCCATGCTATCGAACAGGATGTCCAGTGCGTAGTTTGCGGAGCACAACACGATGCAGGTTATGGTGGCGGGCAGGAGGCAATCCTGAAGGCGGAGCAGGTATTTTGATTTGTTGAATTTCACGAGTTCTCGTTCCTGGGTGCTGGTTCGTTGGCCGGGGAGACAAGGAATATACCATTGCTGGGACGGATGGCGGTGGGAGAAAGTTGCGTTAGCGTGCTTTGGGGGGCGGGAAAAGCGCACAGAATGAATTCTGTGCCACGGGTGGCGAACGGCGTAAAGTGTCTGCGATACTGTTCACAAGGAAGAAAGAGCCGGGACACAAGGATACCGCAGAGACGCAAAGTGCGCAGAGATTCGCAGAGAAAAACTGAGCGAGATTGAAGTTTGCGCCTGGGCAAGCTGGGGCGCAGCATGCTGCGCCCCTACAAAGGCCAAGGCAAAAGAACGGGTCTGAAGACCCGCCGCTACAACGGCAAAGGCGACCGCATCCCCGGTTTCACCGGGGCAGGC
>PMOV01000176.1 GCA_003161195.1 Acidobacteriota bacterium
GCCACCTTTACGGGACTTCATTTCCGACTTCCGATCTACAACAAGCGAAAAGGCTCCGTCGATTTCATGGAAGATATTCGCTTTTTTAGAGAGAAAGCACTCAAGAAGCTCCTTCTTCGGTTTGAGGAATAACGGCGAAAACATGGGAAACATGAGGACGAAACATGGGTACAGACGGCCCGACGAGCCGCTTACCGAACCTGCCGCGCAAGCCTAAGAACGAAAAATGAAATAGCACGAACGTCCCTTCTCTCCCGCAATTTCCTACGAACACAGCGCCGAACGCCACCTCCGCCGCTACCGCGCATCTCTGCTACTCTAAGTCCGTAAATAAAGTCAGGCGAAACGCTGCGCGGTAGGTTTGCTACGCATCCTTCTCGCCGCGAACGAAAGTAAGAAAACTATCTGAAGATGGCCTCCCTCACCGCGCACCCTCCCGAAGATTCCGCCCACAACTCGGGGAACTCCGCCCTGACGCCAACCTCCNNGTGAACTCTGGGCCTATCGCGAACTCCTCTATTTCTTCATCTGGCGCGACGTCAAAGTCCGCTACAAACAAACCGTCATCGGCGTAGCCTGGGTCGTCCTCCAGCCGCTTCTCACCATGGGCGTCTTCACCCTCTTCTTCGGCCGCCTCGCCAAGCTCCCGAGCGACGGCCTCCCCTACCCCGTTTTCTATTTCACCGCCCTCGTCCCCTGGACCTACTTCGCCACCGCCCTGCAATCCTGCACCAACGTCGTCGTGGAAAATCAGCGCGTCATCACCAAAGTTTATTTCCCCCGTCTCGTTCTTCCCATCTCCCCGGTCCTCGCCGGCCTCGTCGATTTCGCCATCGGCTTCGTGGTCATGCTCATCGTCATCGCCGCCTACGGCATGCGCCCCACCGCCGCCGCGCTGTGGCTCCCCGCCTTCTTGCTCCTCGCCATGCTCACCGCCCTTGGCGTCGGCCTCTGGATGGCCGCCCTCAACGCCCTCTATCGCGACGTGCGTTACATTGTCCCGTTCCTCATGCAGTTCTGGATGTTCGCCTCGCCCGTAGCCTATCCCAGTTCCCTGGTCCCCCAGCGTTACCGCTGGCTCTACGGCCTCAACCCCATGGCCGGCGTAATCGACGGCTTCCGCTGGGCCCTGACCGGCCACGGCCAACCCCCGGGCCCGCAAATCGCCGCCAGCTTAGCCGCCGTGCTAGTCATCCTCTTCGGTGGCCTGCTCTTCTTCCAGCGCATGGAAGGCGCCATCGCCGACCGCGTCTGACCCCCGTAGTTGTAGCGACGCCCTTCAGGACGTCGTCCGCAAGCCTCCAGTTGGCGTTCTGTTTTTCCGTCCCAGGGTGCCATTGCCTTTGTAGCGACCGCCGTTTACGGCGGGCGATTTTCTGAAGCCGCACCCATGTTCACGCGATCCTCTGCGATGCTCCCGCCGAAAACGCGCTCAGCCCTCCCCGTCCGCATCGCGCAGATTCCACACAATTTACGAGCCATTCCAGCACTAGCGTCAACCAGGTAAAAGCCACCCCCACAGTGAGCTTAACCCTTTTATTTTGATCACGATGCAAGATTCAAAAAAAATCGATTTTCTAAACCCTTAAGAATGATAACCATACAAATTGCTCCCCACGCAACTCCCTTGTTTTGATAACGATATGAAATACCCATAGGTATACCCAAATTCTCCACAATTTTTTCCCATTTTCGGGAAAGCATGGCGGGCGCTACGGGGCGGGCGGATGCTGCTTGAGCTGCTGTAGGTCGCCATCCTCGATCTGCTGCATCAGCTTGCGCCGGCGGAACAGGTAGACCTGGAGCTTGGCCGTAAGCTGTTGCGGCACAACGAAGAACTGGTTGTGGATCATTTCCGGGAAAGAGATGGGCCCGCGCGCTGGAACAAGATGCGAGCCCCACTGAAACATCAGCCCGACATTCCAGAGCATGAAGAGCGACAGGATGGCGCCCGAGACGAGGAAGAACGCGCGGCGGCGGGTGGGAAAACGGCGGAGAATCGCGTCAAGAAAAACGGCGAGACCCACGACAAAAAGCATGGTGATGGAAACGAAAAAGCGATTGCCATAGGAGGAGATACCGGCCCAATCGGGATAGCAGGAGATGAAGAGGTAGAACGCGAAGGCCGCGGCGAGCAGAGGAACTCCAAAAGACGGCTGGCGACGGGCAAAGAAAACGAGGCCGATGAGGGAGAAGAGGAGAAGCGGCGTCCAGGAAAGGAGGCCGTGCTCCGAGGAGAAGAGAACGGAGAAGAAGACCGGGGAGCGCCAGAGCCAATCGCGGAGCGGCACGTAGCCGGATTCAAGAGCGTTGCCGTAAATGATGTGGTGAGCGATCAGCGTAGGAACGAAACAGACGAAGGCGGTGGCGGCGAAGAGCGCGTGATTGGCGAGCAAGGCAGGAAGGGTGGAGGCGACGGGCGTAGAGGCATCTGCGGCGGCCATTACGGCATCTGCCGTCGAACTTTTCGCGGGACGGGCTCCAAACGCGACGGCGTTTGCGGGTGGAATTTGCGCGGGACGGGGCCGAAGCGCGGCGACATACTGCGGGAGGGCTTCGATGAGGAGGATGACGAGGACCATGGCGTTGGGATAGTAGACGTCGAGCATGATTCCGGTGATGACGCCGAGGAGCAGCCAATGGAGAGGACGACGCACGGGGCGAGTTTCGTGCCAGTACCAGATGAAGAGGGCGACAACGAAGGCGGAGAGGGCGTGGGACCAGGAGGGATTGAAGTACATGTAGATGGCGAGCGAACTGGCCCACCAGATAGCGATGGTGGCGAGCAGAGCGCACCATTCGTCAACGTAGCGGCGGGCGAGCCGGAACGAAAGGAGGAGGGCCAGGAAGGCATACAGGGCGGAGGCAAAGGCTATGGAAATACGATACGGCGACGAGAAACCGTCCGCCGCGAAGTGCGCGCCAAAGAGACGGGCGAGCAGGACGCCGGCGTGGGCCAGGAGAAAGAAGGGACTCCAAAGAATGGCCGGGCCGACGGTGAAATGATTTTCGAGGTGGCCGGTAGCAGTGCGAAATTCGGGTTTGAGGTTGCCATTTTCGTCGACGCGGCCACCGCGGAAGCTGGCGTTGGCGGAGCGATAGTCATTCTCGAAGTTAAGGCTGTGCTCGATGATGGGCGCACGGAGATAGGCGTAGTAGCCGACGCCGTCGCCGCGGACCCAAGGGTTGATGAGCGGCAAAGTGGCGAGAAAAAGGATGAGGAGGCAGAACTCCGGGCGGTGGCGCAGGCGACGCGGTGAAGTTGCCGGCGAGTTGTGCGAGATGGTCGTCAAAATTTTCTAGCCAGCTTAGGCGAAGGATGGCTGAAGAGACGCGGGGTGAGCGAACCGTCCAACCGAATTCGCGCAGCTCTAACGAAAGGCATTAACAATTCACTAGACATTAGCAAAGGTGCGGCGGGAAGACCAAATGATTCGAAGAGTTAGACGCCGATGGAGGTGGCTAAGGTGGCCGGCGGGGCGGGACGGCGAACGGTCTTTTCGCGGAAGAAGGCGGAGACGCGGTCGATGATTTCGTTGAGCGGAGTGTGCGGGCGAAAACCGGTAAGACTGTGAAGCTTATCGACGCAGGGGACGCGGCGCATCATGTCCTCAAAACCGGGCTCGTAGGCTTTGTCGTAGGGGATGTACTGGATGGTGGAAGAGCTGGCGGTACGCTGAATGACGAGTTGCGCGAGGGCCTCGATGGAAACTTCCTCGGTGTTGCCGACGTTGACGACTTCGCCGATGGATTTGTCGGTGTCCATGAGGCGGAGGAGGGATTCGACAGTGTCGCGGACGTCGCAGAAACAGCGGGATTGTTTGCCGTTGCCGTAGACCTGTAAGGGGACGCGGTCGAGGGCGGACTTGACGAAATTGGGGAGCACCATGCCATAGCGGCCGGTCTGCCGCGGACCAACGGTGTTGAAGAGGCGGACGACGATGACGGGGAGCTTTTTTTCCTTCCAATAAGAAAGGGCGAGAAATTCGTCGAGGGCTTTGGAAGCGGCGTAGCTCCAGCGGCCTTTGGTGGTGGCGCCCAGGACGAGGTCAGCGTCTTCGTGAAAGGGGACGTTGGTGTTCTTGCCGTAGACTTCGGAAGTGGAAGCGGTGAGCACCAGTTTGCGTTTTTTGCAGGCGGCTTCGAGAATCATCTGCGTGCCGTTGACGTTGGTCTCGATGGTGCGGACGGGGCTCTCGACGATTAATTTGACACCCACGGCGGCGGCGAGGTGGACGATGACCTCGGCGTCGTCGACGAGTTCGGCAACCAACTGGCGATTCTCAATGTTGTCAAAGTGATGCTGCATGCGGTCGTTGGACTTGAGATGACGAATATTCTCAACGCTGCCGGTGGAAAGATTATCCAGCAAGACGACATGATCGCCGCGGAGGAGCAGGCGCTCCGCCAGATGTGAACCGATAAAACCTGCGCCACCAGTGATCAGATACCGCACGAAGTCTCCTTAGAGAGTTTCCGAGTCTTCGTCGCGAGAATGGGGACGGCTCTCGGCGACGACGGCAGTTTCCTGCTGATGAGGCGTATCCATGGATTCCTGCGGGCCGTAGCCGTAGGAATAGGGATAGTAGCGATAGGAGTAGTAATAATCCGGGGCGCTGGAATCGACGGCGTTGAGGACCACGCCGAGCATGTGGCACTTGACGCTGGCAAGCAGATCACGGGTGCGGGTGAAGGCTTCCTTGGGAGTTTCTCCGCTGCGGACGACCAGAAGTACGCCGTCGCATTGCACGGAGATAATGACGGCATCGGTGGCGGCCATGACCGGGGGCGAGTCAATAACGATGAATTTGTATTTGGCGCGCAGCTCGGCGATGGCGTCGGAGAGCTTGCTGGAAGAAAGCAAATCGGCGGGATTGGGCGGCAAGGGCCCGGTGGGAATAGCGGCGAGATTGGGAATGGCGGGGTGGGGGACAGTGACGAGGTCGAGGCTGCTGACGCCGGCGAGATAGGAGCTTAGGCCGGCGTATTTGCCGCCGGTCATATTCAGGAGGCGACCGACGCCCGGTTTGCGGAGATCGGCGTCGACAAGGACGGTACGGTCGCCGAGTTGCGCGAGGGTGACGGCGAGATTGGCGGCGGCGGTGGTTTTGCCCTCCCGCGGCAAGGCACTGGTGACGAGGATGACCTGCGGGGGATGGCCAGCCTGCGAAAGAAGCAGCGAAGTGCGCAGCGCACGGAAAGCTTCGGACATCTGAGACTTGGGCAAGTGCTGAGCCACGAGTTCGATGCGTTTTTCGTGTCCGTTGGAGGAAGCGAAGCCCTGCAATAGTCCGGCGCGTTTGCCAGCGCCATTGGAGCCCGCGAATTGCGGGACGACGGCCAGCGAAGGCAAGCGGGCAAGATTCTCGATGTCGTCGGGAGTTTTGACAGTGTTGTCCATGTATTCGCGCATGAGCGCCAGACCGATGCCACCGACGAGGCCGACGAGGAAGGCGAGCGCGACGTTGCGGGCCTTCGCAGGACGCGAGGGATAGGAAGGAATCATGGCGGGATCGACGATGCGAATATTGGAGGAGCGCAAACCAGCGGTGATGCCGGCTTCCTTGAGCTTGGTCAGGAGGCCGTCATAGAGCGCCTTGTTGGCCTCAGCTTCGCGTTTCAAAATGTTGTATTCGACGAGCTTCTCGGACATGGCATTAACGTCAGCCTTCTGCTGATCGAGAGCCTGGGAGAGAAGGGTTTCGCGCTGGCGCGCTTCGCGATAGTCGCTTTCGAGACCGTCGACTATGCCTTTCTTTTGTTTATCGAGGGTGGCGTCGACATCCTTCAACTGGGCTTGCATACGCAGGACTTTAGGGAAGTTCGGGCCGTACTGACTGAGCGCGTCGTTGTAATCCTCGTTGAGCTGATTACGGCGGTGAAGCATTTCCGTGAGCACCGGGTTGCCCTGCACCTGGGGAATGGCGTCGAGGTTGCCGGCTTTGGCGAATTCGTAGAGCGATTCCTTTTTCATGCGCTCGGTCTGCGTTTCCGTCAACTGATGATTGACGTCCGCGAGGCGCTGGGTGGTGATGTTGGATTTATCGTCGAGCGACCAGATCTGGTTCTGGCGTTCGTAGGCGATGCGGGCATCTTCGGACTTTTGGACTTTAACTTTTAGTTCTTCGAGCTGGTCAGCGAGCCAAGTGGAAGCCTGGGTGGTGGACTCGTAGCGGCTGCGGAAGTTCTGCTCGATGAAGGTTTCGAGATGGGCGTTGACGATTTTGGCGGCGAGGACGGGGTCGGTGGCCTCGAAGCTAACGTCCAGAAGACGGCTGTTGGGTACGCGGTGGACGCTGAGGCTTCCGAGAAATTCACCGAGCCCCGGCGGACGGTGCTGATTGGCGAGGCTGCCGATGGCCACGGCTTCGGAGGGCCCGCCGCCCCCGGAAAATTCGGGGATAGCGCTCAAGCCGGTGCTGCGAATCGTCTGCAGGGCCAAAGTCTCGCTGGTAAGAACGCGAGATTGCGTCTCGATGTAGTTGTCGAGGTCGGCGGCAGCGTCGTAGGAGTCGTTGCCCTGAAAGGGGAGAATGTTGGAGTTTTCGCGATCGATTTCGATGCGCGCGGTGGCCACATAGACGGGCTGCATTTTGAAGGTGGCCACAGAAACGATGGTGACGACGGCAAGCACGAACGAGAGGATGAGCCACTGATGCTTGCGGAGGATGAGCAGGTAGTCGTAGAGATGAGGCTCGCGAGGGGAAAGCTCCCAAGCGGGGAGACGGTCGATCTCGACGGCGCCGTTGGAGGCGTGGACGCCGTTGCCGTGCGGCATGATTTTGTGTTCGTCAGCCATGGTCTAGTGATATGCCAACCGGTAGAGGGCAACGCCAGTGCCAATGGCGACGCCGAATTCCGCAGCCTTTAAGAGTGCGGCTTTAGCTTTGCTGTCAGGCACGTACAGAATGTCGCTGGGCAGCAGTTGCACATCTTCCGTTTCGCGCTTCAAAACTTTTTTCAGGTCTACATCGACTTCGCTCTGCTGGCCTTGATCATTTTTGCGAATGATCACCGCGCGATCGCCCTTGGCGGTGGGAGTTGTGCCGCCAGCCAAAGCGAGGATTTTCAGGGTGCTGACCTCGGTGCGATCATTGGAGAGAACGTACCCACCGGGCTTGCCGACGGCACCGAGGACGTAAACGATGCCCGCGTGAGGAATGGTGACGATGTCGCCAGCCTGCAGGGGGATATTGTTGGTGGTGTCGCCGGTCTCGACGAGATCGTTCAAATTGATGGTGATGGTGTTGCCGGAGACGACGGGCATGGCCACGTGGGGCTTGGCTGCGCTCGAGGAAGTTGCGGTATTGGGCCCAGCGGAAGGAGGCGAGGCGGGAGCGGATGCGCTGGCCGCAGGTGCGGCGGGGGAGGCCGGCAATAGCGGGGGCTCGGCGGACGATGCGTTGGCAGAAGGGGTGCTGACGGACGGGGACTTGGAAACCGGAGAAACAGAAGACGGAGGCGCGGTGATGGAAGCAGCAGGGTCGCTGCCGGCGGCGGGGTCTTCCGGGCCGATGGCGGGCGGCTCAGTGACGTCAACAAATTGGGCGGCGACGGGACGGGTGATGATGACCGTGTCGCCCGCGTCGTTAGAAATGCCGCCGGCTTCAGCCAGAAGTTCGAGGAGGGTCACCTGGCGGTCGGCCTGATAAACCATAGGGTGCGCAATGGCACCGACAATCGTGATGGGCTTGCTCTTGTGTTCCTTGACGAGGACGGAGACGGCGGGGTTGGAGACCAAACCGTTGGCTTCCAGGACTTCGGCGATTTTTTGTTCGGCTTGAATTTCGGTTAAGCCGGAGATATGCAAGCGCACGGGAACGAGCGGGATGCCGATGGTGCCGGTCTGACTGACGCGCACTTCGCGTGACAATTCCTTAACGTCAAAGACTTCTACATCGAGAAGATCGCCGTTACCAATAATGTATTCGTGGGAGCCGGTCTTGGCGGCCGCGGCGGAAAGCTCCTTGATGCGGTCGTTAGTTTCGCTTGGGGTGGCGCCGACGATCTGCGCGGAGACGAGGGAAGGCGAGGACAGCGCGGCGGCGAACGCAGCGACGACGAAAGACAGAGTAAGGCTCCGCAGCCCGGCACGCAGCATACGAATAGATTTCCCCCTGAGGATTATACCGTGAGAAAGGGCTTGTCTATCACTGATTTCGGCGGCGTGAGCGAAGATTTACCTCTGTTGGAGCGGCGGGTTCGATGGTGGTGGTGGCGAGGTAGGCGAGGACGAAAAAGAGCATGGCGTTGGCGGGAATGTGGAGGTTGAAGTCGACGGTGCTGTGAACGAGAAAACCGAGGCAGCCGAGGAGCGCGGAGAATTGGAGTATGGAGGAGAAGGAGCGGTTGGAGGGCAAAATGCGCGGGAAGGCTTGCAGGGCGAGAACGGCGAGGAACCAGAAACAGCAGAGTCCGCCGAGAGCACCGGTTTCGGCGAGGGCCTCGAGATAGTCGTTGTGTGCGTGGTTAACTATCTTGCCATCATAGAGGGTGTCGTAAGGCGGGAAAACGGTTTGCAGCGTGCCGAGGCCGGTGCCGAGGATGGGGTGGTCGTAGAAGATGCGCAGGGCGCCGGCGCGCATGGCGGCGCGCTTGCCACCGGTAGCGTCCGAGGAGGAAGTCGCGCTGAAGCGTTGGACGATTTGGCGCACGCCGAGAAAGGAAACGAGCAGGGCGACGAATAGGAGAATGGCGGCGCTGCCGAGCAATAAGGCTCTGCCGGGGCGACGCAGAACGAGCCAGACAGCGAGGACGACAAGTTCGACGGCGAAGCTGACGATGCCGCCGCGGGAGGCGGAGAGGAGCAAGGCGCCGATCTGCAGGACGGCGAAGAGGCCGACGATGAAGAGACGCTCGCGGCGGACCTTGCCGAGCAGCAGGGGCACTAGAGTGACGGGAATGAGCAACTCGGCGAAGGCCGCAAAGTGGTTGCGGTTGACGTAGGGACCGAAGGGGATACCGCCGAAACGCATTTCGCGAAACCAGTAAATTTTCCCGTTGAAGGTGAGATGTTGGAGGATGCCGAAGGTGCAGACGGCGAAATTGAAAAACATGGCGAACCAGACAAATTTCTTCCAGTCGTCGACGGTGCGGAAGGCTTGGGCGGTGAGGAATACGAGGATGGTGTCCGCGAGGAGGAGTTGGAGGTCGGTGCGGGTGGCGTAGGCGAGCGCGGTTTGGCGAAAACCCCATTGAAACAGGGCGAGGAGGATCAGCGCGAGCAAGGGGAAGAGCAGCGGGGTGAGGATGATTTGCTGTTCGCGGCGCGCGCACACGCGGACGGCCCAGGCGATCAGCAACAGGGCGGCGCCGGATTCGAGGACGGCGCGGGCCCAATCCTCGACGCCACCGTGGGCAGCCACGCCAAACACGAGCAGCGCACAAATGCCAATTTGGAGAAATTTCATGGGTGGCGCGTTCCGATGGGAGTGGAGGTGAAGCTGCGCGGGGTTAGGGAGACGTCATCGATCCAGGCAGTGCCACGGATGCGGCTACCCGATTGATCGCTGGGGAGGCGAACGATGCAGAGCTGGGCTTCGAATGCGCCGGAATCTGAGGTCCAGGGGAAGTCAATGCGCGTCCAGTCGGTGGTGCCATGGGTCTCCGGAGTAATGGCGGCGACGGCGCCGGGAGTGGAGGATTGTATGCGGAAGCGAATGCCTTGATCGGAGGTGAGCTCGCGGGTGCGCACCCAGGCGGAAAATTGGTAAGGAACCAGGGGCGAGACGGGAACACTGTGGCAGACATCGGCGAAACTGACGTCCGAGGTGCCATCGAAGGTTAAGCGCAGAGAGGATTGGCCGGAGTGCTTTTCCGTGGAATCGCGCTGGATTTGGACACCATGGGGGTTGGAACTGTAGGACCAGGAATAGCCGACGTTATTGAAGCCGGACTCAAAGCCGCCATCCCAGAGGACCGAATCGAGGGGATCGCCGATGGTGCCAGGACCGAGACCGCCGAGTTGCACCGCCTGCCGCCAGACGCGCGCGGCCTCCGCGATTTGCTTTTTCGCCCGGAGGGCGTTGACGAGCGGGGCAATCTCGCGCGGCGAGAACACCGGCGAGGGCCGCATGGCCAGAAGACGATCCCATACGATGAGCGCTTCCGTGGTGCGGCTTTCGCCGGAGAGATCGTGGAGGATATCGAGATATACGCCGGGCAGCGGGGGGATGGCTTGCTCGAGGACGGTCTGCAGGTCCGGTGCGACGCGCAGACAGCGGGAAAAGGCTTCGGCGCCGCGGCCGGGATCGGCTTCGACGGAGGCGCGGATGTCGCGGAAGGCGGTGGGCAGGTCGTCCTGGCGGAGAAAGAAATTGCCCACGCGCCAGGCGACTTCGGAAGAGGCGGGGTAGGCGTGTTGGGCTTTGAGGAAATTTTCGCGGGCGTTGGGAATGTCGTTCTGGGTCTCGTAGGCGGTGGCCAAATTAATGTAGGTGTCGGCGGAATAGGGATCGATGGCGGCGGCCTGACGATAGGCACGGATGGCTTTATCGGGGTCGGCGTTTTCGAGATTAAATTGCCAGAAGCGGCCGAGCTGGAAAAAGTTGTCCGGGTCGTCGGGTTCGAGGCGGGTGGCTAAGGTGATGCCGGCTTCGGTGCCGGATTCGGCGCGATGGGTGGCCCAGGCGGCGCGCACGCCGCAGAAAACAAGGAACGCGGCGACGAGGAGGGAGGCAGCGAGGAGCACAAAGCGCTCCGCGGAGGTGGCGAGACGCAGCAGCATGGAGAAGTTACTTTGCCTAGAGGAGGGCGGAGTTGCAAGGCGAAAGTGGCGCGGCGCCCGGCAGATAACGTTTAAGTAATTATTACTGTGAGATTATTTTTGTGCAGTTGCAGAGGAGCCGTCGTCGCTGCGGCCGCGGCGACGCACGTCGATACCGAGGCGCTTGATTTTCTGGTTGAGGGTGGAAAGCGGGACGAGGAAGCGTTCGGCGGCTTCCGTCTGGTTCCAACCGGTGCGTTCGAGCATGTCGACGATGATGCGGCGCTCGATCTCATCCATGATCTGGAACAGCGAGGGCGCGGGCTGATCGGCCGCGGAGCGCGAACCGGGTTCACCCGGGAGCGGCGGAAGAAACTCGGAAAGCTGCAGGCGTACGCCGCGGACGATTTCCTTGCTGCGCACGCTTTCGGGGAGCAGGTCGACGTCGACGCGCTCCTGCGTGGAAAGGACCACGGCGCGCTCGACGACATTTTCGAGTTCACGGACGTTGCCGGGCCAGTCGTAGTCCATGAGCAGCTTCATGGCCGAGGGCGTGAACTGGCGGAGCGGTTTGGCGTTTTCCTGGCAATAACATTCGAGGAAATGCAGCAGCAGCATGGGGATATCTTCGCGGCGTTCGCGCAGCGGCGGCAGCGTGAGATGGATGACGTTCAGGCGGTGATAGAGATCCTCGCGGAAACGGCCCTCGCGAACGAGGGTGAGCAGTTCGATGTTGGAGGCGGCGACGATGCGCACGTCGACCTTCAACTGTTCGGTGCCGCCGAGGCGCATAAACTCGCGTTCCTGGATGACGCGGAGCAGCTTGGCCTGCGTCTCCGGGCTGATGGTGGCGATTTCGTCAAAGAAAATAGTGCCCTGGTCAGCGACTTCAAAGAGCCCTTTTTTGGAGGCGACAGCGCTGGTGAAGGCACCTTTGACGTGGCCGAAGAGCTGGGACTCCAGCAAGTCGACGGGGATGGAGCCGGTGTTGACGGGAACGAAGGCGCGGTCGGCGCGCGGCGAAGCGGAGTGAATGGCCTTGGCGATAAGTTCTTTGCCGGTGCCACTTTCGCCGCTGATGAGCACGGTGGAACGCGAGGGAGCGACTTGGGTGACGAGGTTGAGCAAGGTCTGCATCTTGTCGCTCTTGCCGATGATGTTGGGAAAATTGAAGCGCTGTTTGAGGGCGCGCTTGAGCTGAATATTTTCGTCGCGCAGGCGGCGGGATTCGACGGCTTGCGCGACTTGCGCGAGCAGTTCGTCATTGGACCAGGGCTTGGTGATGAAATCAAGCGCGCCGCCCTTGAAGGCCGCCCGGGCCATGTCGATGGAGCCGTAGGCGGTGATGAGCACAACGCTCAAGTGCGGATCGCGGCGGCGAATTTCACGCAACAAGTCGAGGCCGTTGCCATCGGGAAGACTGACGTCGAGCAGCAGGAGATCGAAGGGATGCTCGCCCAGTTTTACCAGGCCGGACTCGCCGGTTTCCGCGCTGGCCACACCGTAGCCTTCGCCGCTGAGGAGGAGTTCGAGGCCCTCGCGAATTTCTGATTCGTCATCGACAACTAGAATCGAGCCTTTAGACATGAACCGGCTTCCTGACCGCTGGGAATTCGACGTGGAATGAGGTGCCCTTGCCGGGCGTGGAGCGCACATCAATCTTGCCGGCATGTTCTTTGATGATGCCGTAGGTGACGGAGAGGCCCAGGCCGGTGCCGCGACCGACGGCCTTGGTGGTGAAGAAGGGGTCGAAGATGCGGTGAATGTGCTCGCGCGGAATACCGGCGCCGGTGTCCACGATTTCCACCTCGACACTGCCGTTATGCGCCGACGTACGCACTTCCAGCATGCCGCCGGAGGGCATCGCGTCGCGCGCGTTGAGGAACAGATTCAAGAACACCTGCTGCAACTTGTTCGCGGAGCCGCGCACGGCGGGAAGGCCTTCGCCAAATTCGCGCACGATCTGGATTTGTGAAGTTTTCAGCGGGTGGGCAACAAGGGAGAGCGTCTCTTCGACTACGCGATTCAGATCAATGTTGGTGAGTGCGGCGGCGCCGGTGCGCGAGAAATTCAGCAGATTGTTGACGATTTCACTGGCGCGGAAAGTTTGCTTGACGATCTTCTCGATAAGCGCCTGCTTGGGGTCGCCCTCCGGCAACTGCTTCGCGAGCATCTGCGTATAGTTGGAAATCACGGCAAGCGGCGTATTCACCTCGTGCGCGACGCCGGCTGCGAGCAGGCCCAGAGAGGTTAATTTCTCCGTCTGGGTCATTTGCTCGGCCATGCGCTCACGCTGCGTGACATCGTCGAAAAGCAGTAAACGCCCGATGCGTTCTCCGGACTTGCTGACCAGCGGGGTGATGGAAATATTCACGGTGAGGGACGCGCCTTGATGAAGCAGGCGTTGTTTGTAGATGCCCGCCACCTGTTCCTGGTCACTGTCGCGGGACGCGATTTCGGTGGCCAATTCTTCAGGAAGCAGGGTGTGCAGGGACTGGCCGAGAGCCGCCAAGCGCGCTACGCCGAAAAGTTGCTCCATGCGGGTGTTCCAGGATTCGACCACGCCGTTGAGGTCCACGGCGAGCACGCCAACGTTCAGCGATTCGACGATATTTTCACTGAAGTCTTTGAGGCGGACGATCTCGTTGGCTTTCTGTTCGAGCGAGGTATAAAGCTGAGCATTGTCCAGCGCGACGGCGACGTAGCCGGCGATGGTTTCGACGAGTTCCACGTCTTCACTGGAGAGGAAATCGCCATCGACGGTTTTTCCAAGTCCCAGCACTGCGACGGTGTGTTCGCGGATGCGGCAGGGAACGAAGTAATTCAAGTCCAGCTGCTCGAGGGTGCGGCGCACACCATCCGAAACATCTCGCGCGATACGGGGCGACTCAAAAAAGAGCGCCCCGCGCGCGAACTCGGGCCGGGCCGGCTCGAGGAAGCTAAGATCCTGCGGTTCGGAAAGACGCACACCCATGGAGCGCGCCATGCGCAGGCTGCCGGGATGCACCGCGTCTTCCACAAAAATTGCCAGGCGATCGACGAGGAGCGTCTGCGAGATGCGGTCCATGACCGAAGCCAGCATGGGGTCGAAGCGCACTTCGTGGGTGAGGGTGCGGCCAAATTCGATTAGCGTGCGGCGATAGTCCAAGCGGTCGCGATAGAAGAAACGGTCCAGCCGCATCTGAATCCATTCCCGGAAAGGCTGGAACAGAAACGCGGCGATGATGATGGCGATCATGCCGGCGACGGAACCGGAGGTCTTGGCGTGGAAGAGTTCGGCGATGACGGCGACGAGCGCGAAGTACACGACGGCGACGCCCGCGGTGGCCGCGGTATAGGCCAAGCCACGCTTGAAGATGATGTCCACGTCCATCAAGCGGTAGCGGATGATGGCGTAGGCGAAGCACAGGGGAATCAGAACCAGGCTCAGCGCGGAAAATTGCGTCCAGGGCTGCGGGGTGACGTCCAGCACGAACGGCAGAATGTAGAAAAACGTGAAGGGCAGACTGCCAACCAGCGTTCCGCCGGTAAGCCACTTCAATTGCTGGCGCAATACGCCAGAGGGGGCTTCACGAAAACTCTTGTAAAAAACGGAGCCGGCGGCGATAAAGCACGCGCCGAGAAACGCCAGATCCCACTTTTCGAGCTGCACGCGGGAAGCCAGCCAGGGCACAAAGCCCAGCATGTTTTCCGCGGCGCTGATGTGCACACTCAGCAAAACGGCGGGTAGACCATAGACGGCAACGAGTTTCAGGGCCCGGCGGTAAGCCGATTCCGTACGCTCCGGGAAGACCAGCGCGAAATGCAGAAGCAGCGCGGGCGCCAACAGGTGGGCGGTAATGTTGGCCCAATAGACTTCCCAATCGAAGGCATCGAGTTTGCCGCTGTAATGGAAGGAGTACAAGACGAAAGACAGCAGGCAGAAGACGTAGAAGTGAACGGCGCGCGGGGCGTTCCAGCGCTTGACAAAAATAAACAGGCCGATGAACAGGTAGAGCAGGCCAACGACGCGCAGATAATTTTCAACGGAAGCAGGCTTGGCGGCGGGAGCCGTGACTAGCGGGGTCTCAAACTCCTCGCCGTTGCGCGACAGTTTATAGTGGACCTGGGTCCAGATGCCCGCGCGCCACAGGCGCTGAGTGACTTGCACGGCGCGGGACATTTTCGCGTCGTTGAAGGCCACGAGTTGGTCGCCAGGACGAATGCCCGCACGGGCAGCGGGGGAGTTGGGCGCCACCTTCCAGGCTTGGATACCGTGGTCGGTGTCGAGCCAGGCCACCCCGTCATCCGGGGAGTCAAAGAGCCGACGCTGCCCAAAATTCAAAATGGCAAAGGTCAGCGCAGCCACTGTTGCCAGGGCCAAAATGACGGCTCCGAGACTGACGCGCAGATTCTGCTTCATGGAAGATTCCGACAGCCACACTCCATTAGGGAGAACAGATGCAAATCAATGTCCATTCTTTGGAATCGCCAATAAGAAGCAACATCATTGATTTCAACAGTTTCTGGATTGTACCAAGAAGGTAGACGGTAGTAATCCAAGTTTTGGTAGGCCCCTTACAGGTTTCCAGAGGTTAACTTTGGGGTCAAAACTGCGCAATAGCCACTTAAAACTGCACGCTCAGCCCGCCACGGAAGGTACGAAACTCGGGCAGCAACGTGACTTGCCCGTCCCGACTCCCGGCAGGCAGGAAACCCTGAGCGAAAAGATTGTCGCACTCGGCCACAGCTTCCCAGCGCCCCAAAGCAAAACGGGGCAGCGGCTGGCGGACCCCGAAATGGAAAAATGGGTCCATTTGATACATCGATTCGCCGTACAGATCGACATGCGAAACCGCCGGACCGCTGATCCAGCGGTAGCCGGTTTCCAGCTTGGTATGCAGGCGCGGGATTTTCGCGGTCAGGTTCGCGCCGAGCGCGTGCCGCGGAAGGGTGCGTAGCATTTCGCGGAGCAAATCATCGGTGTCCGCGGTCGGTATCAGCACGCCCCCATAGGAATACATCGTGGTGACCTGCACGTGGTCATTCAGTTTTTCCGTCCACGCGATGCGCCCGCCATAGCTCCCCATCGAGCCGCCATCATAGGCGAAGCCGTTGCCGTAGTAGTCCTGCAGATAGTCCGAGCCGGGCAGCCCGGTACCCCGGCCGTAGACGGCCACGTGGCGTTCGTCATCGTGGAAGGCAGCGATTTGCAGGTTGCCGCGCGAACCGAGCTTCCTTTCCGCGGCAACCTCTTCGTGCCAGCCGCTCTGCAGCACGGGCCGACCGGCGCGCCAGAGCAGCGTCGGAAAGGCGTCCAGTTCGTTGAGCGCCGCAGCCAGATCGGCGCCTTCGCCAGATTCCATCTGCAGGCCGTCCTGGTGATCGCCGGCGAGAACATCCGGGCCGCTGGGCAATGATGCGAAAAGCAACGCGGCGTGCCAATTGTCCGTGACATGCAAATTCAGTTCGGCGCGTGGACGAATCACGGAAGCCGAACTCCCCAAGCCCACCAATACGTATTCGCTGCCATAGCGCAGCACGGCGTTATCGCCGAGCTTCAGTGCACCACCCTGCTCGATGCGCACGCCGCGGAAAGTCGGCCCATCCGGAGAACTCTTCGACTCACGCAACACGAGCGCGGTGTACGGCCCCGTTCCCAGCACACCTGACGGCAGCCACACGGTGGCCATGCCGCCACCTGGCGCATCATCGTCGTAGCTCACCTGGCTGGCAAAAATCATGCGGCCGAACCCGCCAAGATTCTGGTCGTAGGCGAACGCAGTGGCCGGCGCGGGCGCCAGATTCGACGGCGAGGCTACGCGACGCGCGCCATCCGTAAATTCGAGGCGCATGCGCACCGGCCGCGGGACGCTGTTATCCATGCTGGCGACAGCGGTGACGCCGCCAACGTTGTCGTCAGTCCACTCCATCACGGGACGCAGCGACGGCGCGGAACGCAGCACCCAGCGCCAGTCATCGGGCTCGGCGGTAGTGTTGGCAGGCTGGCGGCGGAGATTATCGAGAGAAGCGAACATCGAGTCCATCTCGATGCGCAGGACGGTGGTCAGATTGGAACTGACGTGCACGTGCTGCTCGATGGAAGGCAAGAAACCGGCCAGCGTGACGCGCACGGTGTAGTAACCGGGAGGAAGCTGCTCGCCGCGAAACGCTCCGCGGGTGTTGGTGAGGAAGTCGCGGACAGCCAGCAGCCCGGCAACTTCCGGAAGCACTTCGACGCTAGCGCCCATTTGCGGCGTGCCAGCCGCGTCGCGCACCACACCGCTGAGCTTGCCGGAAGCAGGCTTGCTGCCCTGCGCAACCGCAGTGCTCGCGAAGATTGCCGCGCCGCACGCGATCAAGACAATGACCAGTACCTTAGCCCCCAAACCGCGGAGGCCTGTTTGCTGCTTCACATCTACCCCCAAACGCCACTACTTCCCCGGTGTTATGTTGGCCGCGGTTTTGGTGTCAAGCGGCGCGCGGACGGAGAATTCCGCGCTGCGAGAAATGGTTTGCTTGGATAGCGAATCGGTAGCACTGACCTGCAGGGTGTATTTTCCCGGCGACAGCGTGGCCAGCGGAAGCAGTCGCTCGATGGTGATTTGATCGCCGGTCTGCTTCATCTGCTCGGAGGTTTCCTTGAACTGCATGATCTGCTGATCGCCCTTCATCACCGTGTACTCGAAGGTGGCGGCGGACTTGTGCGTCTTGTCGTCGGGTTTCAGGTTATAGACCTGCATATAAATGCCGAGTTTGTCGGCGGTGGTAAAGTCGCCGGCCAGGCGCGGACGAACTTTCGAGGAACCGATGACGAATTGACCGGTGCCGATTTGCTTGGCGGGCACATGCTCGATCTGGTCCGCGAGAATCAGCGAACTAGCCTCGAGCTTTTCGTCTTCGTAGCGCGGAACGGCGAGGCGCGTATTGACGACGCCGACGTTGCCACTCTGCACGTCCTTGATCACCAGGTCCAGGCGATAAAGGCCCGGGCGCAGCGGGACGGACTTCTGATAGATGGACTGCAGCTTGAGCGATTGCTGAAAGAGAGAATCCGGGAAATCGCGGCTGACGGCTTCTTCAAAGGTCTGCACGACGCGACCGGTAAGCGTGCTGACGCGGCCGAAAATATTGATGGTCGCAGAGTGAATGCCGTCCTTGCCCTGGAAGGTGAGCTGGGTGTTGGGAACCTGTATGGTTACCGGCACGAGGACGGTATCGTTGGTGACCTTCAGGAAATCCGTGCGCCAGTCGAAACGCATCTGATCGCGCACGATGCGCGCCGTGACAATGGCTTGCAGGTCCTTAAACTTCACCTCTGGCGGTTTCTGTACTTTGGCGAAAAGTTCGAGGCGATTGAATTCGTCCATGCTCGCCGGCGTTCCGCCCAGCGCGGTAGGCAGGTTGGTGCCATCGGAGCGGGTGAAACGGTCGGCCTTGGAAGCCAAGCCCATCTGCTCCATCAAACTCAAGCCGGCACCGGGAACGTGTAGCAACGCATCCTTTTCGGACGGGTCCATGGTCATGTGGTACTCGCCGGAGCCGCTGGGGTCCACGAATTCCAGTTCGATGTTTTCGCCGATGCCCTCAAGATAGCGCCAGCGCCAGGTTTCCCACGGATAGGTACTCGTCGAGCCGCCGCCGTCTTCCATCGGACGGTCCCAAGTGCCGCCTGTCGGGTGGGAATCGATCTCGTCGGGAGGTCCCCAGATGATGTACATCTTGCCGCGGTCGGTCTTCCAGCCTGGAATGCCCGAAGCGTAGTGCTCGTTGGCGTAGGCGATGCGGCGATAGTGCTCTTCCTTGAAATCGTTATCCGGCAAATCCGGATTGCTGCTGCGGCGCAGCCAGAACTGTTCAATAAACTGCTCGCGCTCTTCGTTGGTGGCGAGTTGCAGGAAAGCGTTACGCTCGTCCGGCGAGATGATATAGACGACGTCCTCGTTAAGCCACGTCTTATAGGAGCTGTCGAGTTCCTTCAGCGTGCGCTTGATTTTCCTTTTTTGGTCTTTATCAAGATTCTGATGGACAATCGACGCGGCCGGGTCTTGCGCAGGCGGAGCCTGCTGGGCCGACAACGGAGCGGTGACCAGCGCGATGGAGAATAGCGATGCAAACAGGGAGCTAGCTACCCGTGACATACATACACCTCAACTTCCCGGACGTGGTGCAGTTTACCGCCGCAGATGCGCTGACGTCAATCGAGGAATCCCCTTCATTTTGTGACACTTGCCCCAGAGGGGAGTTGGAATCGCGCGGCGTAAGAAAGGTTGCCTGACTTTTTTTGCCCTGCACGACGGTACAGGGGGCCTAGGAAGGCTGCTGGAGGAAGGCGGAGGGCGGGAGCAAGACGCGCTAAAAGGCGAAACGGAAGGGAAACCGCCTATTGGACGCGATGACTTAGCTTTTCGGAACCCACCAGGAGATCGAAAATAGCCAGCACGTGGCGGCGATATTCGACCATTCTCGTAAACACATCGCGCAGTTCCGGCTCGCGCTCCGCTTCGCGATGCCACTTGCGCAGCACGGCGGGCGGCACTTGAATATCCTCTCGCAAACGGTCCGCGGAGTGTCCGCGCAGGAATAGGCCGTAGAAAAAGGCCGCTTCGCGTTGCGGCAACTCGAAGTCCGTTACGACTTCCGTGGGCACGAATTGTGCAATGTGGGTCGCCATGGCGAATCCGCAGTTTACCGAAAAACCTCGCGCCGTCAAGTAGGACCAGCGGGCTAGTGCGGCGAGACGGCTAACCCCTTTGGATGTAGCACAGGGCGGATGCGATTCACACTCTGGGCGGTCCTGGCTGGTCCGCGGCGGGTTCGTTCATCGCGTACAACGCCGGGCTTGCTATGCGATTCTAATGGCTCTAGGATGCTCTAAGGGATGGCTAAGGCACTCAAAGGCGGAAGCGCTTCACTGCTCGGACGCAGCGTCGGATCATTCCTGCGCTTTGGCATGCTCCGCGGATTGAAGTCCGTGGAAGTGAAGCCCGATGCCTTCCGAAAGCATTTGGCCAACAAGCACGGCCTGTGGGTACCAGACTTTACGCGCATGCGCGATGTGCCCATCGAGCGACTCGATGCCATCGCCAAGACCTTGATTCGCGACGCAGAACGCATGGCGGCGGCGCAAGGTGCGGGCTTTGGACTCGGCGGCGTTATCACGTTGCTGCCGGACACCAGCTTTCTCACGCTGATTACCCTGCGGCTGATTCAGAAGCTCTGCCTGCTGTATGGCTTCGACACCTCGGAGCGCGGCGAGCGCATCGAGATGTGGAAGGCGGCGGCGGTGGCCGCGGGTGTCGATTTCGGCAAAGATCTGGCGGAGAAGCAAATCATCGAGAAGCTCATCCCGCGCGTGATCGAACGCCTGGCTGCAAAGATCGGCATGGAGGCGGCGGAGAAATGGGCCGCGCGGTTGATCCCGCTGGCCAGCTCGGCCGTCGGCGGGGCCATGAATTTTGCCTTTGTGCGCGGTTGGGGGCGCCGCACGCAGCGCCATCTGCGCGCCCGCCATATGAGTGCCCGCCCACTCGAACATCTCGACGGTGGCCCTGGCCCGCGCATGGTTGGCCATCCCGTGCTGGTATCGTAGGCATCCTCTTCGGAGAGTTTTATGCACGTAGCGAAAAAATCGGTCGCGGCACTGCTGTTCGTCATACTGGTTATCGTGCTGCTCGCTTTACCGCAGCATGCGGCGACACCGGAGGCAACGCCGCAGGAGCAAAGTGCGCAAGGCCAGCAACCCGCCCCGGGCATGGACATGTCGCTTCCCTCGGAGCCTGTCCCCGCCTATCACAAGCAACCGCCTACGGGCACGCTGCCGGCAATTCTAGACCCGCAACTCTTCGCCAACATGATTGCGCAGAATGCCTACACCGTGGCGGCGCGCGTGAAAAAAATCCTCTACCAGGAACCCTGCTACTGCCACTGCGATCAGAGCCAGGGCCATGGCAGCCTGCAGGATTGCTTCGCGGGAAAGCACGGTTCCGTGTGCAATGTCTGCATGGGCGAGGATTTCTACACCTACGAACAAACCCGCAAGGGCAAAACGCCCGCGCAGATTCGTGCGGGCATCATCCAGGGCGACTGGAAGTCCGTGGACCTCAGCAAGTACCAAGCGCCGCTTCCCATCACGGAGAAGTAAGTTCGCATCCGAGCAGCGCTTCCAACAGCAATCTTAGTCGATAGTCATCCCGCTCATGATTTCGCATGACGGCGATTACGCTGTGTCGCTATCGCCTCGTTCCACGTAGAATCTCGCGTGATCTTTACGGAGGGCTGTCACCAGTAATGCTCAAACGCTCGTTTGTAGTAGCTCTGGCCACGTTTGCCGGGCCCCTGCTGTCAGGCCCCGCCCCCGCTTCTCAGGTCTCTACGCCTGCGCAAAGCGCACCCGCTGCATGGAAGTATTATCGCACCGGCAATTCCGCCGATCTGGCGGTGAAACCCCGCGCCGGATTGGCCTTGCTGGGCGGCGGAGCACACCAGGAAGCAGCGTTTCATTTTCTCTGCGAGCGCGCCAACGGCGGCGATTTTCTGATTCTGCGCGCCAACACCGACGAGCACGATGCCAAAGAAGAGAATGAAGAGGTGCGCGCGAGCTGCCCGCTCAATTCCGTGGCTACGATCGTTTTTGCCGGCCGCGAGGACTCCGGCGATCCGCGCGTGCTTCAGATCATCGGGCAGGCGGAAACCATCTTTATCGCGGGCGGCGACCAATCCAACTATGTGCGTTTCTGGCAGGACACCCCGGTGCAGGACGCCTTGAATCGCCACATTGC
The DNA here is from genome assembly GCA_003161195.1 of Acidobacteriota bacterium. Lineage (GTDB taxonomy): Bacteria > Acidobacteriota > Terriglobia > Acidiferrales > UBA7541 > Acidiferrum. The sequence goes on from PMOV01000176.1 coordinate 21,466, forward strand.
CGCGGGAAAACCACTGGGCGGCTCAAGCGCCGGGCTTGCCGTGCTCGGCGAATTTTCGTTTTCGGCGATGCTCGACACCGTCCATTCGCCCGCGGCGCTGGCTAACCCTTACGGAAACGGAATCACTTTGTCGCGGGATTTTCTCCGCATTCCGCTGCTCGCAAATACCATCACGGACACGCATTTCGCCAAACGCGATCGCATGGGCCGTCTGCTCGTATTTCTGGCGCGCATCCTGCAGGATGGCTGGAGCGCCGGCGTACGCGCCGTAGCGGTGGAAGAAAACGCCGCCGTGCTCGTCGAGCCGGACGGCACGGCCGCCGTAGTGGGAACCGGCCCAGCATATTTTCTCGAAGCCAGTGGCAAAGCCGAGCTCTGCAAATACCGGACACCGCTGCAAATCGCTGGGATACGCGTGTATCGCGCGCCGCCTGGCGGCGCCTTCAATCTGAAAATGTGGACGGGTTCGAAGGGAGAGGACTACTTGATTGGCGCGGCACANNCGCAATGATTTGGCGCTTTGCGCCGAAGCCTGGTGAACGCCGCGGTCAGGCGCGTTTAGAAGTGGATCACCGCGCCGCCGACCAACACGAAGTTGTTTTGCGACTGCGAGAAAAACAACGTGTGCAGCCAATCACCTTGCAGCCGCAGGGAAAGCCGCGGATTGATGCGATAGTCCGCGCCACCGCCCAGTTGCGCGGCAAAGGCATTCCGGCTGTGACCCGCGGTCTGCGGTTGCTCGTGCGAGAGGCCCACCAGGCCGTGCAACCAAGGCTCCCAGCGCCGCTGGCGCCAGGCAATGCGCGGACCGCCCGTGAAATTGAAGAGCTTAACGTGCTCACGGTCGAAAATCTCCGGCGCGAACGCTTCGAGCGCGTTCCCTTCAACGCCTAGCCAGTTGTTCAGGTAGTAGGAAATGGAGGTATTAAATCCCACGGCGCTGGCATTGAAAATGGTCGAGCGAAAACGTTCCCAGCTCGCACCGAGGCCTAACTGCCAGCGATAATCGTCACGACCACCGTAGAGGAATTTCGGGTCCGGCGCAGGCGCGGGATCCGGATCGCCAGCCAATGCCGCGGAAGGCACGGGGGCGGGCACGGCCAAGGCGGTAACGCTCGGCGCCGCCGCCGGTACCAAATCGAGAACGACAGTGGTTACATCGGGCGCCCAGGATGCCCCAGACAGGTCGCCCGCATCGCGCACTGAAGCCGCCTGGAACACGGGCGTCACCCCGTAGTCGCCGTTCGCGTTCGCCAGCCCTTGCGCCCGGATCCCCGGCGCCGCACCCAGGATCAGGATCGCTCCTGCCAATAATCTCTTCATCATCATTCCCCTCAGCGGGCTTCTCCCACGCTGGGAATAAGCCACCTAACCTACGGTAAGCAAGACGGAGGCCATTTGTCTACGCTCTTTCACGCAATCCGCGCGAAAAACACAGGGTCTATAAACACCCTTTCCCGCACCACTAACCCGGCTGCTACCGAAATTTCTCGCCCAGCAACCCGAAAACTTCGCAGCCTCTCGCCTAACGTGGGTGCCAAATGCGCGAACGGACCCGGATCCCTAACGCCCGTGCCGTAGATAGTCGTCCGTCTTGTTCAGCCAATCCTCGCGCGGCGGATTGAACACATCCAGGTCCACGGTATCCTCCAGCGCCCAGGCCTCATGCGGCATGTTCGGCGGGATGCACAACACTTCCCCCGCGTTCACCACAATCTCTCTCCCATCCACGGCGAACTTCAGCGCCCCTTCCACAATGTAGGTCACCTGCTCATTCACATGATGGTGCAGCGGCACGTGCCCGCCTTTTTTGATCAGCACGCGTGCCAGCATAATTTGCTGCCCCACCAGCATCTCCCGGTCAATCTTGGGATTCAGCTCCTCGCGCGTCACGCGATTCCACGCAATATGTTTTAGTTCGCCCGCACCGCTCATTGCTTTTCTCCATACAGCTTCGCGGCATTGTCGTGCAGATACAGGTGCGCCAACTCCAGCGCTTTCTCTTCACTGAGCGCGCCTTCGCACACGAGCTCCGCCAGCGCCGCTGCCAATGCCGTTCGCGTGGTGTAGGTCGCGATCCAAAAGCTCTCCTCCGCGCCCAGCGCATCGTTGAACGGAAACGCGTCCGTCCCGAACATCATCTTATCCGGAAACAAAGTAATCAACTGCTTCAGCACTTCTTTGAACTGCGAGGGATACAGCACCTCCGACTGAAACGACGTATCCAGATACACGTTCTTCACCGCGGTCAGCAGCCCGGCTTCCTTGTAGTACGGCCACCCGCCATGCAGCAGGACAAAATTCACCTTTTTGTAGCGCTGATCGCGCAGCACATTCTCCAGGTTCAACACATTTCCCTGCCGCAGGCTGAAATAATCTCCGATGCCCACCGCACTGTGAAAATGCACCGGCAGATTCAGTTTTTCCGCCTGATCGATCAGCACGCGGAAAATATAGTCCTGAAACACGCGGTACTCCTCCTGGCTGGGCACGCCGCCCGCACGATATTTCGCATAAATCGCCTCCGCCGTGGCTCGCGGCGGGTCCGTGAAGTACAACGTGCGAAAGTACGCCGCCTCAAACTTGATGGCCACCCCGCCGCGCAATTTCTGATTGTCCGCCATCGTGCGCCGCAGAAAATCCTCGTACCCGGCCAAATCCGCCGGCAACCCGTGGACGTTTTCCAGTTTTTTATAACGCCCGAGCATTTTCTCTTGCAGCGGGACGTACACACCCATATCCGGCGTGCTCGAGGTGCGCTCCGTGTTGTCAAAAGGAAAGAAAAACGAATCCACGAAAAATACCCAGTGAAACCGCTTGGTATCCAAATACGCCGGCATCATCGCGCGATTCGCCAGGCACGTCTCGATGTTCAATTTGTCGAGAATCTCGTCAAAATATTTCGTGCCGCCCGCGGCTTCGGCCGCCTTGCTCTTGTCCGCCAGCCATTTGGCATGCTCGGGCTTGAAATCGTCGTAGGGATAGTTCAGCAGCGCCTTGGCCGCGGTCACAAACTCCGGATTGTCGTCTCGCACGCGATACAAGCTGCTCTCATCCGGCGGTGCGGCCATGGCGTCCACGTCGGTGTCGTCGCCGAATCCTGGGTGCGCGTGATTGTCGTACAGCGGAATCTTTTCAATCTTGGCCAGCAAGCGTTCGTACGTCTTCTGCACATCGCCGGTGGGGAATGGGCGAGACTGCCCACGCGCCGCCCCGGCTCCCGCGAGCACCTGAATCGCGGCCATCATCGCCACCAGACTCATCGCCAACTTCCGATTCATTGCACGCCTCATTTCGCCCACGCTCCCGCCACTTTCGCAATCCGACGCAACGCCTCCCGCAATTGCTCTGGCGCACTTACCAGCGAAAATCGCAAATACTCGCGCCCTCCCGCCCCAAACGCTCCGCCGGCAATCGCCGCCACCCCACCCTCTTCGAGCAACAATCGCGCAACTTCTTCCGCGCGCAACCCGGTCCCCGCCACATTCACCCACGCATAGAACGCGCCCTCCGGCGAGACGCAGCGAAATCCCGGCACACCATTCAGCCCGGCCACAAAAATCTCTCTCCGCGCGCGATACTCCCCAACCATCGCCTCCACCGCGCCGGTCGTATCCCGTAGTGCCTCCGCCGCCGCCAACTGCGTAAACTCCGCCGCGCACGTAAACGTGTTTAGCACCAGCATATCCATGGCATCGATCACCGGCTTCGCGGCCACCGCATACCCCAGCCGCCACCCGGTCATGGCAAAGCTCTTCGAAAATCCGTCAATAATCACCGTGCGCTCGCTCATTCCCGGCAGCGCCCAGATGGACTGATACTCCCCGCCAAATAAAATCCGCGCGTAAATCTCATCGGTGATCACCCACAGATCGTGTTCTTGCGCGAGCGAAGCAATTCTCTCCAGCTCCTCGCGGTGAAACACCGTCCCCGTTGGGTTATTCGGCGAATTAAAAATCAAAACGCGCGTGCGCGCCGTAATCTTCGACGAAATCTCCTGCATGTCCGGCTGAAATTGCCGGCCCTCGCGCAATCCGAACGGCACCGCCTGCGCGCCTAGCCCGCGCGTAAACGATGGATAAATCGGAAATCCCGGGTCCGGATACAACACCTCATCCCCCGGCTCAATCAGCGCCATCATCGCCAGCGACAACGCCATCTTGCACCCGGGCGCCACCAGCACTTCCTCGCTCTTCACCGCAATTCTGCGCGTCCGCTGCAAATATTCCGCGATGGCCTCGCGCAACACCGGCAATCCGCGCGTCGCGCAATAGCGGTCGTGACCATCCGCCACCGCCCGCTGCACCGCCTCGACCACCGGCGCGGCGGGATGAAAATCCGGCTCGCCCAATTCCAGGTGAATCACCGATTTGCCGGCGCGTTCCAGCTCCTTCGCGCGCGAATACACCGCCAGCGCGCCTTCGCCGGTAAGTTCCGCCACTCGTGAGGCAATTTTTCGCGTGCGTGTCGCTGCAGAGAGAGTCATAAGCGTTGTCCGCCAGAACGTTGGTTGGCTGCGAACGAAAAATCGCGCAGGCTGCTGCACACAATCTCGTGCCTATCTTACGCTATCACTCCGGGCGCCGCCTGCACCTATAGCCTGCCGCCTGATTATCGCGTGGGTTTATTTCGCAGAAGATGCTGCCGCGGGCATCGGCGTCACCGGTATGCGCAATCCATCGATGAATCGCGGAAACATCTCAAACGCCGCCGCCGTCAGAAACAACTCCACCAGTTCCGTTTCGCCGAAATGCTCGCGCAACTGCGCAAAAAAAGTGTCGTCCACTCCCGCTGCGCCGCCATGCAAACGCTCCGCCAGCCGAAACCCGGCTTTCTCTTTCTCATTGTACGGCCCGCGCTCAAAGTCCTTCACGCCGGCAATCTGCTCTTCGCTGGCGCCCTTCTTACGCGCGGAAATCTCGTGCGCCCGCACCGCATACTCCGACGATTGCAACATTCCCACGCGCACGGCCACCAACTCCTTGTACCACCCGCGCAACGCACCATCGCTAAGCAGCGGCTTCAGAAATCCCGCCACGCCTTTGGCCACCTCCGGCGCATGCGCCAGCGCCTTGAACATATTCGGCACCACTCCGCGCTGCGCCAGTAGCGCGTCATATNNCGCCCAATCTCGATCCTATCCGGATCGTCGTCTTTGGCTTCGCTTTTGCTGTGCGCTACCAGATCTAAAACGCGTACCGCAGCGAAAACTGAATCAACCGCGGCACGCCCTTGGTGCTGGTAATCACTCCGAAATTGCTCGGACTCTCCACATCCGTGCTCGCCGGGTTCGCAAAGTTCGGATGGTTCCACAAATTGAAAGCGTCCGCCGTAAACCGCAATGTCTGCCGCTCCGTCAGATGGATATTCTTGATCAGCGAAAAATCCCAATTCTGCTCGAACGGCCCGCGATAGATGTTCCGTCCCAAATCCCCGAATCCCGTCCCACAATAATTCTGGTTGGTCTGCTGGTTACAAGTGGTCGTCGGATTCGCCGGATCCGTTGGATACAGCAGCGCCGCCGGCGTGAAATTGTTGATGTTCACATAGCCGTTCAAGCGGCTGGTCACGCTGCCCGACGTGTACCCGTTTGCAATCGTCGCCCCCGGGGCCAAGCTCGCCGTCAGCGTCGTCGTGCTGCCGTTCAGGATGAACGCGGTGCCCGCACCGGAATCGTAAATGGAGAACGGCAGTCCCGATTGCAGCGTAACGATGCCGCTCACTTCCCAACCGCCCAGCGTGTTGTGCACCAGCCCGCTGCTATGCCGGAAAAACGGCAGGTCATACACATAGCTCGTCACCAAGCGGTGCGTGCGGTCGAAGTCCGAAAGGCCCCGCGAATCGTTCAACGTGGTTTCATCGTTAAATGCCGTATTGAACGCCGGATTGCCCGTCGACGTCGCATCCGTCGAACGCGACCAGGTATAGGCCGCCTGGAAATAGCCCTGCGACCATCGCCGCGACAGCGTCGTCTGCAACCCGTTGTAGTGCGAGTACGCGTCGTTGGCGAAAATCTGGTAACCGCCGTAGCCATTCAGTCCCGGCGTCGGTGTGCGCGCCACGGCGTTGTCGATGGTGTTCACGGTGATCGGATACTTCACTCCATTCACGTCCGTCACGATGATCGGATTCGCCGGTGTAGCGTCCAGTGACTCGATGGCGTCTCGCGTGTCGCGCAGGTGCACCGCGTGCGTCCCCACGTATCCCACTTCCAGCACCCACTGGTGGCCCAGCGAACGCTGAATCGTCAGATTCCACTGCTGCGTATTCGGCACCTTGAAATGCTTCGGCACTTCCAGCACAAACAGGTTGCTCGAGCCGACGCCATTGCACCCCGCCTGGTTAGCGTAAATCGGCGATTGTGTCGGATCGTTCCCCGTAAATCCCTGCAGCACCGAGAGGCACCCCAGGAAATCCGAGCTAAGTACGCCGGCCGCCGGTAACGCATTGGGATTTGTGCCTCCGCCCGCGCAATACGGGTTTTGCGGCGCGGGATTGCTCGCCGCGCACGGCGCGAAAAAGTTCGTCAAGCTTCCCGGCGCTCCGCCCGCTCCGGCAATCGGCAGAAACGGCGCCTGAAAGCTCAGTTGATCCACCGCGCCTACGTCCTCACGTACATAGTAAATGCCGTAGCCGGCGCGAATCGTCGTCGTATGCTTGCCAAACAGGTCGTACGCCAGTCCCACCCGTGGGCCCAGTCCTGTCGAATATTGATTGTTAAACGTCGAGCCATTCCCGGCCCCCGTCAGCCCCGCAACGCCCAGAGTATTCACGCAGCCGGGGTACACGAACGGATTTTCTTCCTTCAGCGTTAGCGCCGACTGGATGTTCCCGATGTGGCAGTCTCCGTCCACGAACGCGCCCAATATTTCCGTCCGCAATCCCAGATTCAGCGTCAGATTTTTCGTGGCTTTCCAGTCATCTTGCGCAAACACCGCAAAATCGTCCTGCTTGTACTGGTGGTTGTAGACGCCGCCGCCGCCAAAGCTGGCCGTCGGAGCGCCTTCCAGAAATTCCTGGAAGTCGCTGAAGCTCCCCGCATTGCTGGAAAAGAACAGCTGCCCGTTAAAAACCTGCGGAAACAATTTATACAGGTTCACGTAGTCGATCTCTCCGCCGATGCGCACCACATGCGCTCCATGCACCCAGGACACCGTATCCAGAAACGTGTAGTTGTTCTGCTCCTGCGACTGGTTCGCCTGCGGCGTCGGCCCGATCTGGAAGCCCGTCGAATTCAGCGTGAATTTATAAATGCTATCGGTCAGGTTATTCGTCGGCCGGTTGATGCCCAGCGCCGTCGCCGTCACCCCATCCGGATTCGTGTTGATCGATGCGTTGTTGATGTGGTCCAGCCCGAAGCGGAACTCGTTCACCAGCGTCGGCGAAAACAGGTGCGTTTCCGCGATGCTGAAAAAACGCCCGCGTACCGGCAAGGTGTACGGAAAATTCAGGTCCGTCGCCGCAATGCCCCCGCCCAGCGACGCCTGCAGGCCTCCAGCTCCGAACGGTTCAACGGTGTTGGAGTTCGCGTAAAACACGCGCGCCGAAATCTTGTCCACCCCGCTGGCGAACTCGCGGTCCCAGTTGCTCGTGAACTGGTCGTCGTCATAACTTCCCGGCTTGCTGTACGTAAACGAGCCGGTGTTCACGCTCGCCGAGCACGTCGCCGGATTTACCGTCACGCCCGGCGTCCCCGCGATCGAAGGGAAGAGGTACCCGCCGTTGCCCCCGCCAAATTGGTTGCTCTTCACGTTCAGCAGCGCCAGCACTACGGGATCGATGGACGTCAGCGGTTGCGCCGCGCACGTCCCCGCCGCCGGGCTGCTGAACGTCGATTCCAGCGTCGCCGCGTCGCGCGCCGTCGGCAAAATCGGCAGGCTCGTACTGATGATGGTCCCCGGCGAATCTCCGCTGATTTGCCGCGTGCCCTGGTAGTTCACGAAAAAGTAGCCCAGTTTCGGCGTGGCCACCGGTCCGCCGACGCTTGCCCCAAAGATGTTCTGCCGTACCTCCGGCCGCGCCTGCCCCGAGCGGTTCAGGAAGAAATCGTTCGCGTCCAGCGCATCGTTGCGGAAAAATTCGTAGGCGTCCCCGTGATACTGCTGCCCGCCCGTCTTCAGGATAGCGTTGATGTTCCCGCCGCCGTTGCGCCCCTGGCTCGCGTCATACAGCGACGTCTGCACCTTGAACTCCTGGACTACATCCGCATTCGGCAGCGGCGTATTCGTCAGCTCCGCCACGTTGTAGTCCGTCGCCGAAATGCCTTCGATCAGGTAATTGTTGTTGTCTTCGCGCTGCCCGTTCACGTTGATGCGCACGTCGCCGCGTCCCAGTTGCGTCGAGGAGTTCAGCTCGCTTTGCGCTCCCGCCGAAAGCGTCAGCAACTCCTGGAAGTTCTGCGTCGCCAGTGGCAGCGTCCGTACCGTGTTTTGTTCGATGGACTGCCCCGTCGTCGCATTCACCGTGTTCACGCTGGCTACCTGCGCCGTCACTTCCACTCTCTCGGTCACCACCCCCGGCTTCAGCGGAATGCTGATCTTCGTAACCTCCGTAATCCGCACCTCAATATTCTCGGACTTCGCTTCGGAAAACCCGCTCTTGTTCACCAGCACCGCATACGTCCCCGGCGGCAGCAGCGTCACCACAAAGCTTCCGTCCGCACCGCTGGACACCTTGCGCGTCACCTCTGCTGTCCTCGTATCGATAATCTGTACGTCCGCCCCGGCCACCGTCCCACCGCTCGCGTCTTCCACCACCCCGCTGATCGCCCCGGTGGCTCCTCCTTGTCCGTAGGTCCTTTCTCCTGCCCCCGCTAACCCCACGAGGCACACCAACACCACGGCCACCAGCAATCTATAAGTCCTATGCATGTTCCCCTCAGATCCCACTTCGTTTGAGATATGAAAATTCACTGCCTTCGAGCTTTAGACGGAGGTCGGGCCCACTTCTACTTCTTCACTTGCGGCTCGCAAGTCAGAAGTGCTTCGCAACTCCCCCACGCCCCCGCCACTCCAAGGTACCTGAACATCGCTGCGTACCTTCGCGCGGCAGGCTATCGACAAAACCCTACTGGCATGCCCCCCGCCTGTCAAGAATCTTCCCCGCAAAATTTTTCGATAACTGGAATCCGCACAATCACTTGACCGCCGCTTGGAAGGCCGTGGCATACCGACCCCTGTTTTGCGCCAAGCGCGGCGTCAAGGTGGACCGCTATTGAGATTCCTTCACTGGGATCGCCTCCAACTGTGGTATCAAATCCGTCGCGACCCGGGATTTGGAAACGAAGTGGCGCACTCCAATCGAATCCGCTAAATGTCGTAAACACCGTAGGTTCTTGCGCACTCATGAGGATAATTGCCATCTCTGGAAAGATACTGTGCAAGGTTTTAACTAACCCAAGTCCAGAAGGCCCGAGCCACTGAGTGATCGAGTAGCACGACGTCGGGTTTTAGTTCACCGACACGCGGAGCCGCCGCCCCGGCTATACCTCGTGCGTTTGCTATCAGAACACTCCGACATAACCGCTGCAGCGGACGGCCAAGCTGCGCTCGATTCCATTACGCCTCAGGCATTGGAATCCGCGGCATGCGCGAACGTGTTCGCCAATTAGGCGGTCAGATGAACATCGAGTCCAACAGTTCCGGCACCACCGTCTCAGCCACGCTACCAGCCACCATCGCTGTCCCGCCTTTGTAGCGCCGCCTTCTGAGGCGGGCGCCTTCTGCCGCCACACCCAAGCCCTTAGGACAGTCCAGCGGTTCGCCCGGCCACTATTGCGTGCGCCAAAAAACACTGTTCACTTCTTCACTGCCGCTCGGTGAACTTTGCCTCCCGCGAAAGCGTGCTTACGCTTTATGTAGCACAGACTTCAGTCTGTGCGCTTTTCTGCCGCCACACCCGGGCTCCCCGCCAACGCCGTCAACCGCCCCGGCCCAGTACTCTCAGATGATTAAATCACCGCCGAATTATCTTGACAATTACGTCAAATTATGTATACTGAGGTCCTGACCTTAGTATTGTGCCGTACTGGCATAGGGGCCCGTTTCCTCGGTTCGCGCCGCACTCAAACAAGCCCTTTCCAATTCCATCTCCAAGGGCGGAAATGGGGTAACCAGCTCGCCATCAAATGGCTCGCTAAATCCAACAGAATGAACACTTGCAAAAGTGCATCAAAATAAAGGATTTCATCTCCTTTGCAATGAACACTTACGCAAAATCCATAGGGGGGTACCAAGCGCGCGGACCCATCCCTGCAAGCCACCTGCCTTGACGCGGCACTCACACGGGTCCACTATCCCCTGTATCCGCCATTTTCGCTGAGAACGTCCAATCATCTGATCGTAATCACCGGATACCGCATCCCCGAGACACGAGGTTTTACCATGCGCCGCCGCTTAGCCCGCCTCACCTCTTTGCTAGCCGTTCTAGCCGCCATCCTCGCTTTCGCCGTCACCCCGCCTCCCGCCTCCGCCGACGGCCACGCCCGCATCATCCGCCTCAGCCTCGTCCAAGGCGACGTGCGCTTCACCCGCGACACCCGCGGCGACCCCCTCGCCGACCCCAAAGCCATCTGGGAAACTGCGGCCCTCAATCTGCCCATCCGCGAAGGCTACGTCTTGGCTACCGACAACGGCCGCGCTGAGATCGAGTTTGAGAACGGCAATATGGCGTTCCTCAGCGAGAACACCGTCCTCGAGTTCTATGACCTTTCTCTGGAAGACGGCGCGCGCACCACCCGCCTAATCCTCCGCCAAGGAGCCGCTTCCTTTTATGTCTCACCCGCTGACAACGACTACTTCAGCGTTACCGGCGGCGACTTCACCGCCGAAGCCACCAGCCGCGCCACCTTCCGCCTGGACAACTTCGACGACGGCAGCGTGGTCAACGTCCTCGCGGGCCGCATCTCGGTAGTGCGCAAGAATCACACCACACCCTTGGTCAAAGGCCAGTCGCTTTCCATGAGCGCAGACCATCCCGCCGCCGAGAACATCGGTCGCGCCGCCGATTCCGACGACTTTGACCGCTGGGTCAGCGGTCGCGAAGACAGCGTGGTCACCGCCACGCAAGCGGGCATGCAATACGCCAACAACGACCCCACCTACACCTCCGGCATCGGCGATCTGTATACCTACGGCTCCTGGCTAAACCTCGGTGGCGGTTACGGTTTTGGTTGGCAGCCCTTCGGGGCCGGCCTCGGCTGGGATCCCTTCAGCAACGGCTGCTGGTTCCAGGACTCGGCCTATGGTTGGGGCTTCATCGGCAATCAACCTTGGGGTTGGCTCCCGTATCACTATGGTGGCTGGATCTATCGCCCAGGCCTCGGCTGGGTCTGGACGCCCGGCAGGGGCTTGGCTGGCGGCACCGGATGGCGCGCCGCCACGGTCAACTGGCTCCACGCGAGCAACGGCACCGTCGGCATCGTGCCTCTCCATCCCAACGACGTACGCGGCAAAGCCCCCATCAATCTCGCGCAAGGGGTATTCCCGGTGAGCAACGGCGCAATCTCCCGCGAAGCGCTCACCGTCGACGCCAACCGCGCCAGTCAGTGGAAGGCAGAGAAAGTGCCTCCACGGGGTGTGCTCACCAGCGCTCTCAACACCGCACCGCGCCCGGAACTCGTCTCCCGCACCACGCTTGCCGGCGGCTCCGGCAATCGCATTGTGACCATCGGTTCCGACTCCAGCATCACCTACGACCGCGCAGAACACCGTTTCGTAAATTCCAGTTCCAACGCAACGCGCGAGTCAGCGGACTCCGCCGCAGGCCATGCCGCAAACGGCGGAGCCAACGGCGTGTCCGCCGCAGAACGCCGCGACGCCGCCCTGGGCATAACGCCGGCGTCCACAAATGGTCGCAGCGCAAGCGCAACGTCAGCGACCGGAACGACGGCGCGGCGCGGCGAATCTGCAGCCGCGCGTCACACGCCCACCCCAGCGCCAACTGCCGCCGCGCGCAATTCCGGCGGTGGCGAAGCCTGGGGCGGCCGCGCCGCCTCTTCCAGCAGCGCCCACCCGTCATCGTCGGCGCCGGCCGCTGCATCTCACGCCTCCGCCGCTCCCGCCAGCAGCGCTGGCCGCGCGCACTAACCGCGGCAACGCAGTCCACTCCAGTGCACGCGCACAGAGCCGCCGCGTGGTATCGCCCCAGCATCGCCAGCGAAAATCGTTGCGAGAAGTTTTCTGGCGCTAAGCGGCGAGAGTAAATGCCGTCAAAGCGGGAATGTAGCAAGAAGACCGCGTCAGTTTTAGGAGAATCGCGCGCCAGCGAACGCGAAGAACTGAACTACTGGGGACGAGAAGGCTTGCCCTTAATCTTGAGGGCGATTTGGTTGGCGCTGTTGTAGATCACCGTGACTCTGTCGCCGTACTGATAGCCGCCTTTGTCGATGATCTGCTGCATTCTCGCGGAGGCATCGGCGGAAAGCGCGAAGGTCTGCAGGGCCATATCGTTGCCTAGAGCCTTTACCGTGATTTGCGCGGCGTTGGCGTTCTGCACGTAGCCTTCAAACTTGAGGATGCCGGCCGGCAGCGGCTTCGGCTTGGGTTTGACGGCGTTAATCACGATCGGCGCGGCGGTATCCACCACGACGGGCACCATCGACGGAGGTATGGTCTGCGCTGCCGCGGGTGCCGCGGAGAAAATCGCTACTCCCGCGCAGACCAGCGCAGCCAGCAGAGCCCGTTGGAACAGCAAGTTCATTCCATTTCGTCCGTGGCGATGCGTAGAGATTTCAGGAAGCGCAGATCCTGCGGCGTCATGGTCAGCCGCTGGGTTACCTTGCGCTCGTTGTCCTGCTCAAACGATTCCTGATCCACCTGGATGCGCAACGATTCAAGGAAGCGGCGATCCTGCGTGGTAAGGCGCGAATCTTCCAGCGACGCAGCGTCACGCTTGGCCAATCCAATGGTGGCATCCAGCTTCAGCACTATGTCGTAACCGTGCGCGCGCACGCCGGCAATGGCGCCGGTGATGCGGTCGGAGTCCGACACCGTGTCGTTGATGGCATGGCCCAGCTCGCGCAGCAGGTTTTTCAGGTTTTCGTCGAGTTGCAAGGGCGTATCTCCCCAACCTCAAGCTCATTCTAGGCCCGCGTTTTGCCGGATACAAGAGACCTTCACACCGTTGTTTTCAAAGAATCCACAGGTCTTTTGGGCAGCGCGTTGACGCCTTATCCATATCGTGCGGGGCGCGTCCTTTTATTAGATGCAAGTTCTAAGCTGCTAGGCCCGGCGCGGCTCCTGCCTTACGCCGTTGCTTTACGCTACACTGCTGCCATGGCCGGAGCCATGATTACCTCTGCGTCTGCGCCGCAAAATGCACCGCCGGTGAGCGGTTTCCGACGCTTTTGGCGCACGCTCAAGCAGCTCTTCCACGAAGTAGCTGGCGCCGTCTTCGCCCTGCTGGCGCTTATCTGGCTCAACTATACGCTGCGCGCCTGGACGCACGACGTGGCGCACTGGCTCGTGGCGCTCGCCGCCATCGTGGCCGCCGTTTTCGTGTTCTACGCCATAAGTTCGTTTCGCCGCGCGCGCAAATTATGAGCAACTCCGACGCCAAACCGCAGCCCCCGGGCTCCGCTGCCCCAACGGAAGAACGCAAGGCGCGCTTCACCACGCTTTCCGGCCAGCCTGTCGAGCGGCTCTACACGTCCGCTGACCTGGGTGCCGACTCCAGCCAGTGGCATCCTGATGAGGCTCTCGGCTTTCCCGGCGATGCCCCCTACACCCGCGGCATTTATCCCACCATGTATCGCGGCCGCTTCTGGACCATGCGGCAGTACGCCGGATTTGGCAGCGCCGCCGAATCGAACCAGCGCTACCGCTATCTGCTGAGCAAAGGCCAGGCCGGTCTATCGGTTGCGTTTGATTTGCCCACGCAAATCGGCATGGATTCCGATAGTCCCTTGGCACTCGGAGAAGTCGGCAAAGTGGGCGTGGCCATCGATTCGCTCGAAGACATGGAGACGCTCTTCGACGGCATCCCCCTCGGCAAAGTTTCCACCTCGATGACCATCAACTCCACTGCGGCGATTCTGCTCTGCCTGTACGTCGCCGTAGCCAAAAAACAAGGCGCGAGCCTCGCAACACTTTCCGGCACGGTGCAGAACGACATCTTGAAGGAATACATTGCGCGCGGAACCTATATCTATCCGGTGCGTCCGGCGATGCGCATCGTTACGGATCTCTTCCAATGGTGCCGGGACAATATTCCAAAATGGAATACCATCTCCATTTCGGGTTACCACATTCGCGAAGCTGGTTCGACAGCGATTCAGGAAGTGGCGTTCACCCTGGCCGA
>PMOV01000091.1 GCA_003161195.1 Acidobacteriota bacterium
CGCCGACGCCCCGCGCTTCTGCATCAACCAAAAAAATTATCTCCTGGTCGAGTTCAACGAATTCGCCATCCCCCCCGCCATGGACCACACGCTGCACGAACTCCAGCTCGCCGGGCTCCAGCCCATCGTCACCCATCCCGAACGCAACAGCATCCTCCGCGCCAATCCTGAACGCCTGAAAAAATGGGTCCACCACGGCTGCTACGTCCAAGTCACCGCCAATTCCCTAACCGGCACTTTCGGCGCCGGAGCCCAGGAAGACGCCTGGCGCTGGCTAGCGGAAGGTTTAGTCCATTTCGTAGCCAGCGACGCCCACAACACCACGACCCGCCCGCTTCGTCTCCGCCCCGCCTACGACGCCGTAGCCGCCAAATTCAACCGGGAAACCGCCGAAGCCCTATTCGTCTCAAATCCCAGGGCTGCTTTCGAAGGCCAAGAGCTACCTCATGTCCCCGAACTGGCGGAAGAAAGCCCAGGACCACGCAAAAAGCGCTTCCTCTTCTTCTGACCTCCAGTAGCACAGGCACTTTTGCCTGCGCGGGGTGTAATCCACACCAAAAAATGTTGAACGTGTCATTCCGAGGGCGAGGTTTGCCCGAGGAATCCGTTTTTCTTTGTACGCGCCTTGCATTCACCGGCACTTCTTGTCACGACCCTTTTAGCGGCAACCCCGCCCAAGCATTCAATATCCCCAAACACTCCCGCACCACATCCAGCGCCTCCCCGCTGCTCCTCCACCAATGCCCCGGCGCAAACGTATCCCCGCCCGCGGCCCGCACAATCACCCGTCCGCGCCCCGCCCCAATGCGCCGCCAAAGCGTCGCCACCCTCCGCGTATGCACCTTGCTAGTCATCACGATCACCACGCCCGAATCATCCGCAGGCATCTCCGCCGCAACCGCCGCCAGCTCATCCGCCGTATTCACAATCGCCTCCGGCAAAATGCGAATCGCCCCCGCCGGCACGCCCTCATGCACCAGCACCTGCGCGTCATAGGTTTCTTCGCCGGTATACGCCACGCCCAACTCCGCAAGCGCCCGCGCCGTCACCTCGCTCCGCGTCAGCCACACCTCCGGCGCCCACCCCGCGCGACACAATTCCGCCGCCCCCTCCGCCCGCAGCGGCAACCCCCCGCTCAACACTACAATCGCCTGCGCCTTCTCCAGCGGATCCTCCCGCACCAGCCACCGCCCAACCCCCGCCACAAAAATCGCCCCCAGTACCAGCAGGCACAGCAACACCGTCAGCGCGACACGCACCGCACGATGCAACGCCGAACCACGCGACCGCTCTGGAATCTTTGTCATTTTTGTTGAGCGACATGATCCCACCGCCAGCCTATCTTGCGCTCGCGGTGTGGTCAATTTCCGATCGTGCGGCTTTCAAGGCGTTAAGCAAGAAATCCGGTGTAAGCTCGGCCACTAGCAATCCTCGAGCAGTGGAAGTGTTGAGGGTATGGGCCGCACCGGGTCAGCCCCGGCAGTTAACGTGTCACGCGGCTAACGCATACGCTAACGAAGGACTGAAAATCCGCCAGTTTTTGGATGCAGAATTCTCACGCCCAACAGACAATCCGATTGAACTCAAATAGCCAAATCCCCAAACCCCACGTTATACTCACGGATTGTTCTTTCCCGCAGGAGGCCGCATGCGCGCGGTAGTCACCGGTGGAGCAGGTTTTCTCGGTTCGCATCTCTGCGACCGCCTTCTCAAAGAAGGCTGGGACGTCCTCGCCATCGATAATCTCATCACCGGCGCCGAAAAAAACGTCTCCCACCTCGCAAGCAACAGTAAATTCCGCTTCCTCAAAGCCGACGTCAGCGATCCCCTCGCAGTCGACGGCGATATAGCCTACGTCCTCCACTTCGCCTCCCCGGCCAGCCCTCCCGACTATTTAAAGCATCCCATCGCCACCATGAAAGTCGGCTCCATCGGCACCCTCAACGCCCTCGACCTCGCCCTCGCCAAAGGCGCAAAATTCTTCCTTGCCAGCACCAGCGAGTGCTACGGCGACCCCGAAATCTCCCCGCAACACGAAGGCTACTGGGGTAACGTCAACCCGGTCGGTCCGCGCTCCGTATACGATGAATCCAAGCGTTTCGCCGAGGCCCTCACCATGGCCTATCACACACACCACGCCCTCGACACCCACATCATCCGCATTTTCAACACCTACGGCCCGCGCATGCGCCTCAACGACGGCCGCGCCCTACCCAACTTCGTCTTCCAAGCCCTAAGCGGCAAGGCCCTAACCATTTTCGGCGACGGCTCGCAAACCCGCAGCTTCTGCTACGTAGACGATCTAATCGAAGGCATCTATCGCCTCTCGCAATCGAGCGAACATTTCCCGGTCAACATCGGCAATCCCAACGAAATGACCATCCTCGAATTCGCCGAACGCGTCAGAAAGCACTATCAACCCACCCCCCGGCTAGTCTTCGAGCCGCTACCGCAAGACGACCCCAAACGCCGCCGCCCCGACATCACCAAAGCCAAGCGCCTATTAAACTGGGAACCAAAAGTCGATCTGGAAGAAGGTTTAATCAAAACCCTCGACTATTTCGCGAAGGAATACCAAGCCACACAAAAAGCCACCACCCCCGCATAGTGACCACACAAGGCCCGCGCGGGATCTACCGAGACCCTCTAATCATAGTTTTGATTGAACTTTCAGTTTGTTCACTGAAACTTTGGCTCGCGTTCAGGCTCAACGTGTCATTCCGAGGGCTGGTTTTGCCCGAGGAATCTGCTTTCCGAATCAGCAGCTACGCCCTTCCAAAGCAATAATACTCAAACCCCATCTCCCGCATCTTCCCCGGCACATACAAATTCCGCCCATCGAGCACCAACTTCCGCGCCATCGTCTTCCCCGCGCGTTCCCAATCCAATTTCTTAAACACATCCCACTCCGTACAAACCAGCGCCGCATCCGCATTCTTCAGCGCTTCGTACGGATCCTCGTGATACGCAATCTGCGGGAATATCGTCCGCGCCCCGGTCATCCCTTCCGGATCGCTGGCCGCCAAAACCGCCCCTTCCTCCAGCAGCTTCTTCACCACCTCCAGCGCCGGCGCAAACCGGATATCATCCGTATTCGCCTTGAACGCCAATCCCAAGACCGCAATCTTCTTCCCCTTCACCACCCACAACGCCTTATGAATCTTCTCGAGAAAGCGTTCAATTCGCTGCTTGTTCACCCGCTCGGTAGCCTTCAAAATCTCAAAATCCACCCCCACCGAAGCCGCAAGATGAATGAACGCCTGCACATCCTTCGGAAAGCAAAACCCGCCAAAACCCAACCCGGCCTTCAAAAACTGCGTCCCTATGCGCGGATCCAGCCCCATCGCATGCGTCACTTCTTCCACGTCCGCCCCAATCCGCTCGCACAAATCCGCAATCACATTCGCATAGCTGATCTTCAACGCCAGAAACGAATTGGAAGCATGCTTGATCAATTCCGCGCTGTTAATCGTCGTAACCAGAAACTCCGCCTTCGGTCCCGCCGGGCAAGCCCCCGCGCCTTTGTGCACCGGGCAGCTAAACTGTTTCTCCAGAATCGGCCGATAAATCTCGCGCAGTTCTTCCGCCGCCGCGGGATCCTCCACGCCCACCACGATGCGGTCCGGATGGAAAAAATCGTAAACCGCCGTCCCTTCCCGCAAAAATTCCGGATTCGACGCCACGCGAAACCGCACGTTGCCGCCACGCGAATAAGCCGCCAAGGCCCGGCTCAATTCCAGGCCCGTCCGCGCCGGCACGGTACTCTTCTCCACCACCAGTTTCGACGATTTCGCTTCCGCCGCAATCTGCCGCGCCACCGAATCGATCGCCGAAAGATCCGCTTCGCCGGACTCCTTCGGCGGCGTCCCCACGCAAATGAAAATCGCATCCCCTGCGCGTATCGCCTCGCCAATGTCCGCGGTATAAGAAATCTTTCCGCCCTTGCGCGCCGAATCCAGAATCTCGCCCAAGTGCAACTCGTAAATCGGCACCTCGCCGGCATTCAGCATCTTGATCCGCTCAGCGTTAATATCCGTGCACACCACGTCATGCCCAGCCTCCGCCAGACAAGCCCCCGTCACCAGCCCCACATACCCACACCCAATCACCGAAATCCGCAATCGCCAACTCCTTTTAACAAAGGTTCCTACGCACTCCCACTCACACCAAGGCAAACCATTGTGACGGAAACCCTGCCCGAAACAAAGACACTCATCGCAACAGGTACTCTTACGCGCTTTGCCGTGAGCAACGGAAAATCTGAGTCCTAGTACGCACAATTTCTCTTGACAGCCGCGCTACTCTTTTGGTACTCTTTGCCCACGTTGAGTTGCGTTCGCTCGCTGCCTCAATCCAGTCAGCAACCCAAGCATCCTCAATCACTTAACCAATTCCCGCTTCTCAAGCCGCTCAAATTTGTCCCTCTTTTCCCGAGATCCAAAAAATATATTTAATGCAAACAAAGGACTTAAGTTGCCTTTGGTAGCATCGGCTTCAGCCTGTGCGCTTTTGTGTCGCGTAACTCAGGCTTCACCACGCGCTTATGTCCCTGAGCGGCGCACGCTTTGGGTGGCATAGGCTTCAGCCAGTGCGCGGTAGTAACCCATACCAAAAAATATCGATGCGGCTCAATCCAATGTGACTAGCGCCTGGAAGCGCCAATCTCCCGATTGGCCGCACCTTGCGGTCCGCGCACGAGTCTCTCGAACCAAGCAATTCCTAACGAAAAGCGAATCAGAGGAGGGTAACTACTCTACAAACAGACCAGACCCGTAACCCAAGCGGAATGAACACTTCCAAATCTGTATCAAAACAAAGGACTTCAACTCCTGCAGAATGAACACTTACGTAAAACAGTAGGGGGTGGTCACCCCTTCCCCCCATTTCCCATCAGCAACCCGCGCAACCCCAGCAGCACCAACCGCGGCTGCTTCCGCACCACCTGCCAAAGCAGCTTCGTCGACTCATCCCGGTGAATCTCGCCCAGCGACTGCCGCGCCGAAGCATTCAGCAGATCGACAAGCTGCGAATAATCCCCCTGCTGAAAATGGTGCAAGGTTCGCCGGATCAGCCAGTGCGTCCGCAACTCTCGCCGCAACGCGGATAATTCCTCGCTGGCCGAATTCCGCAGTATCGCGTCCGCCACGCCAATCGCCCCGCGAAACCCGGTAACAATGCCGCCCACCGTGGACACCTTCACCTGCGCCGCGGCGTCGCCCACCAGAAACACTTCGCCGTTCCCAATCTTCCGCCGAATCGGAACCCACTTCTTGTACACCGGAATGCGCGCGCCCTGCCATTCCAGTGGTTCCATCCCTTTCTTCGCCAGGAAACGCTCGATGCATCGCTTGGTATCGCGCCCATCCTCCCCAATAATCCCCAGCGCCGCGCGCTCCGGAGATTCCGGCACCAGCCAGTAGAAGTACGGCGTATCGTCCGGCACAAACCACACGCGCGTAGTATCCGGCGCGCAATCCTTCGGCAAGCGCACAATGGCCTGCATCAACGGCACCGTCTCAATCGGCGGCCAACCGGAAGCGCGCGCCACGCGGCTGGTGGCCCCATCCGCGCCCACCAAACTGTCCGCGTGCAGTTCCCGCCGTTCGCCGCCAGACTCCACCTGCACCTTGAGTCCATGCCCGTTAGGAGAAAGCCCCAGAAAGCGCGTATCGAAATCCAGTTTCGCGCCGGCGTGTTCCGCAGTCTTCGCCAACTCAGGAATCAGCCGCGAGCGCTCGATGATCAAGTCCGGCTTCGCCAGCGGCACTTGTGCCGAACGCCCATCTGTAAACAGCTCAAACCGCCGAATCTCATTCACGATGGAATGCGTAGCCGCTGCGCCCAGTTGCTGCCGGAAGTGATCGGTGACGATCAGCGTACGCGAAGGCGGTGCCAAGCCCGGCTTGGACTCCAGCACGCGCACCTGCCGCCCGCCCGCCGCCACCTTCGCCGCGGTGAACAGTCCGGCCGCCGAGCCGCCCACAATCACCACTTCGCCGTCCGCCCGCGGTGTGCGGGAGTCCCGTTCAGCTCTTGCCACTGTGTCCGATCTTATCGCGCGGAGCACCTGCCCAAATGCAGTCTCGATACAGCTGCGTTGCCGGCCGCCGCGAATATGTATGCAGATGCTCCGCCGTCCCGCGCTGGGGTTGCGCGGCGAGAGAGGAAGCTGCGTAAGTATAACGAAAGAGTTGTAGCGGACAAAACGCGCAGTTCGACTGTGGTGGCCACCTAAGCGCACTTTATGAGGGCGGCGCAGACCGGAAATATTCCGACGAAGGAGGTGTCAGAAGGGAATAGGCAATAGCCACCAGCAGCACCAGATGCGCCGCCATCAGCGACCAGGAATGAAACGCGCTGATGACCACGTGAGCCGCCAGCCACACCAGCAGCAGCCACCGCGCCCACGCGCGTCCGCGAAGCAGAAACACGCCGCCAATGATCGCCGCCACCGCAATCGCGGCGATCACCACGGTCCAACGAGCAAACGTTCCTTGCCACAGGTGATATCCCAGGCTCACGACACCCGTAATGATAAACAGCCAACCCACGACGGTAACTGGGAACGGTCGCTGCATGGAGGTCAAGTCTGGCGCCAGCATTCCCGCCAGAAAGCATTTCGACTAGATTGTACGCAACACGATTCTATACAACACGATTCGACGCAAATGGCGCAACTTCCCGGAAGGCTACTTTGCGGGCAGCGGAAGAAGGAGAAGTCTGAAATGGATATCAGCGACGCGCAGCGCGATGTGCGATCCACGTTCCTCGGCGGCCTCGCCGGCCAACTGGTTTCGAGCGCCGTGTGGTTCGCATCTGCCGCGATGGCCACGTGGTTTTCCACCAGGAGCGCTATCTTGGCGCTGGTTTTCGGCGGCATGTTTATCTTCCCGCTGACGCAGCTGCTCTTGCGTGTGATGGGCAAACCGTACTCGCTGCCCGGTCATCCGATGAACGCGCTGGCCGTACAAATCGCCTTTACCGTTCCGATCAGCCTGCCGCTGGTAGGCGCAGCAGCGCTTTACCGCCTCAACTGGTTCTACCCGGCCACCATGTTGGTGGTCGGTGGGCACTATCTACCGTTCATGTTCCTCTACGGCATGTGGCAATTCGGCGTGCTCGCCGCGCTGCTGATCGGCGGCGGTATCGTCATCGGCCTGTACCTCCCGACCACGTTCGCGCTTGGCGGATGGTTCACCGCCGTCGTCCTTCTGGCCTTCGCCTTCATCGGAAGAAGTGTAGCGCTACGCGAAGGCCGGTAATCCTCAGGCAGCGTCGTGCCCAAGATAGCCCCCGCGCCACACGAAGTCACTAGCGGTTGCGGCAACGCGCTAAGTGATAGAAAATAACAGTATCCGTGGGCGTGTAGCTCAGCTGGGAGAGCGCGTGCTTTGCAAGCATGAGGTCGCAGGTTCGATCCCTGTCACGTCCACCAACACTTCTTCCGATTCTTCAGCACAGTCGTTGTTAGCGCTTTAGTCGGGCACCGGCGTTGCCGGCGCATCCATTGGCTCGAGAGGTCTTGCGAAGGCTCCGAATTCAGCGGAGTCTGCGGGCGCCGCCGCGGCTTGCGGAATTATCCCGGCATGCACCGCGATCCGCACCGTCGAGCCCAATTGGCAGTTCGTTGCTCTCACGCGCAGTTCCAAGCCGCAACTGTGCACGCGACATCGCACCGTACCCGTGGCTGCCTCAACGCCGACCACGATGGCCTCAAAGTAGTTCTGGAAGGAACTGACAGAACTGGCGCAGTGCGCGGGCGCGCTGTGCGGCACTTCACGCAGCGAGGCGTCCGCTGCAATCCGTCCATGCTCCAGAGTAATCACCCGCTCGCCAAGGGCGCGCGCTTCCTCGGCGTCGTGTGTTACGTACAGAATGGGAATGTGGTGCGCCGCGTTCCAGGCGCGCAAATCCTCGATAATCAGCGCCTTGGTGCGGACGTCCAAGGAAGAAAGGGGTTCGTCCAGCAGCAGCGCGGATGGCTCCGTCACCAGGGCCCGTGCCAAGGCCACGCGTTGTTGCTCGCCGCCGGAAATCTCGCGCGGCAGGCGTTCCGCCAGATGCGCAATGCGAAACGCTTCCGTGACGCTGCCAACGCGCTGCGCACGCGCTGCGGCTGAAAGTTTGCGCAGTCCATAGGCCACGTTCTCTCGCACGCGGAGATGCGGAAACAGAGCCAGATTCTGAAATACGAACGCGATGTTGCGATACCGCGGCGGCAGATTGATTTGGCGGTGTGAATCAAATAATACTTGCTCGCCGATCGCGATATAGCCGTGCCGCAGGTCTGCCAAACCGGCGACGCACCGCAGCAGCGTGGTTTTGCCGGCGCCGGAGTGGCCACGAAGAATCGTCACGCCCGGAAGCACCTGAAAATCCGATTCCAGCGAGAACGTCGTCTTCCCGGCGACGGCGTAGCGATGGGACGCACGAATGCGGAGCGCGCCTGGTGCGTGCTTCGCAGCGTCCGCCAAGGTGTCTCGGTCTGCGGCGAGCCAGGATGCCAGTCCAAACCAGTTTGTGAAAACGCCTAGTTCTCCCATTTGGTCGCCTTTCCGACTGGGGCAAGAACGTCCGCAGCCCCGGTGAAACGATTCAAGTTCATGGCTGCGCCTGCGGCAATGACGGCAAGTAAGACCAGACAAAGAGCGATGGGCTGTGCGCCGGCCAAGCCTTCGGACTCAAACTTGACCCACAAAAACACGGGCAAAGTGTGCGGGTTGTAAGCCATCACCAGCGTGGCGCCGAACTCGCCGAGTGCGCGAATCCACGCCAGGATGATCCCGATGAAAATGCCCGGCCAAGCCAGCGGTAATGATACGCGGCAAAAAACCTGCCAGGCCGAATCTCCCAGCGTTCCCGCTGCAGATTCCAGTTCGCTATCGACACTGGAAAAGCCCGCGAGCGAGGAAGCGACGACGAAAGGCGCGGACACGAACATCTGCACCAGCACGATTCCGAAGAGATTATTAGTGAGCGCAATATTCCTGGCGTCGAAGGGATGTCCGATGGGCCCATAAGGCCCGAAAAGCCGCAGCAGCAAAATCCCGCCCGCCAAGTCCGGTACAACCATGGGCAGAAACACCAGCGCAATCCAAAAGCGCTGGAAAGGAAGCTTGGCGCGTGCCAGCAGATAGCCGAGCGGAACGCCGAGGAGGGTCATCGTCAATATCGCGATTCCCGAGGAACGCAGCGAAACCTTCAGCGCTTGCAACGCTTCTGGCTGACGCAACGCCGCGCTAGCCGCAGTCCAGTTGCTGGTGAAGAAAAGGTTGGCGATCGGAAGAACCAGGTCCAACAGAAGCAACAGGCCAAGAAAACCGAATATCCATAGCAAGCTGTTTACATGACGATTCGCAGGGCGATTCAGATAAGGGGTCATGGTTGGAAAGCTCCCGTGTTGAAGTCGCACAATTCCTGCGGAACCTGCGCCGCGTCTCCTCCCACTTTGTGGGCCGCGGTGCTGAAGCCAAAACCCGTTAAGAGTTGATCCGAGGAGAGAAGGAACTTCACGAAAGCCAGGGCCGCCGCGCGCCGATGCACGGTTTCCGGGATGGTGATGGTGAAGAGAATGGGCGCCCCAATTACGTGCTCACCGGTCTTGGTGTCGTAGCTTTCCTGCGCGTAGCTCGCCGCAAAACGTGGATCGCCCAGATTGATTTCCGGCGGCAGCGTGAGGAACGGCAGCTTGTGAGCCACCGCTTCGTGTTTGTAAAAAATGCCGGCGTCAAATTCTCCGGATTCGAGGCGCGCAAGCAAGACAACCTCCGGAAATACCTGCGCGGGATTCAAAGGTTCACCGAGTAAACGGGGAATTTCCGGGCGATGGTAGAATTTTCCCGCAAGATCGAACAGGAACAGCGTGCGATAGCCCTTGGGGTCAATGCTGGGGTCGCCGCGGCCAAAGCGCAGTCCGGGGGTCTCGAGAAGCTCGTACCACGAAAGCTTGCCGGCACGCACGTCCCCGAACTTTGCCGCGAACTTGCTGGTCGGGTTGTAGCCCAGCACAAGCTGCGACGCTGCCACGGTCATATACCAGCGCACCAGATTGCCGTTTTCCGGCCCCATGAGCACCTTTTGATTCACCAGCGGGTCGGCGCTGATATACACGTCGGGAGAGCGCAGGTGATCGTGGATCATGCGGGCACCCCCCAGTGAACCTTGCGCTTCGCCTTGGTAAGAGATCGCGGTCGCGCGAACGAATGCCGGCCCAACACCGTTCTCCATCACCGCGGCAAGCGAGCCCGCGTAGAGCACGGAGACGGCGGCGTCCGTGGATGCCCCCACTTTGGGCACGAGCAAAAGCACGAGCAACACCGCCAGCGCTCTGCCGACGCAACGGCAAAGCGGCGTGCCATCCACAAAACCGCGGCCTGATGTCATCATTCTCACGATTCGCCCACGCCTCGTCATGTTGTCGCTGCGGCGCGTCTGCCCGGTACGGGGACCCGGAAGATCCTTGCGGGCCTCCGCTGGGAGTTGCGCGCCACCACCGGCCTCAGGCTTTCGTGATAGTGATGGGAGTGCCGTTGAACTTCGTGAACTGGAAGAACACGTCGCTCTCCGGGTAGGTGTTGATGACGATTTGCAGCAAGTCGATGGCAATGGCCTCGCCCAGCAGCAGCGATTGCGTGTAGTCACTCCGCCAGTGCACCCCCGCGATGTCGCGGGCGACGCCCACGTTGGAGGCCATCTTGTTCAATTCGGTGCCGACGGTGATTTCACCCGCGTCCGCTCCGGTGTAGGGAATTAAACTGATGCCGTCCGGTGAGTAGACCGGTGTGACGCCGTTGTTGACGAACGATTCGCTGTCGTTGAAGAACGCTTTCAGAATGGTGACCGACGCTCCGCCCACGGTCGCGTGGCCCGAGCCATACGACGGATGCGTCGGAGAACCTTCCGGGAACGCCATGGGCAAATAGTAGGTTCCATACTTGGAGAACGTCCGACTCATGGCCTGGGAATTGAGCACCTCCGAGTTCACGGGATAGCTGGCCTTACCGCCGAGGATGTTTTGCAGCCAGCCGCCGTATTCTTCCGGCCGCAGGGTGCGATGCACGAAATACTTTTGATACCAAACGCAGCGGAGCGCGCGCAGTGCGGCGTCGGCCATCAGCGCGGTAATATGCGGCCCGCCGAACTGCGCAAAAGCCGTTTCGTTCGGCGTCAAGGTCGCGCTGTATGGGCTTCCGGGATTTGGCGGGAAGCCGGCCGCTAGCATCGCCACCGCAGCGAAATAGTAGCTTTGGTAGAGTTCGTCGATGTGCACCAACGCGCAGAAGCTCCGCCCGTCGTGGAGATATAGGGGATTCGGCTCGAGTTGGTTGGGCCCGAAGTCGAAGAAGATGCTGCGCGACGCCGATGGCACGGTTACCTGCCCGTTTTGCACCGCCAGAAACGCGGATTGCGAGGTCATGTAGTCAATATTCGGTGCGTAAGTAAAATATTGCTGCGCCGGCAGGCCGCTGGAGTTGTCCACTGCGAAGTTTCCCAGTCCAAACGTGGTGGGCAGCATGAATAGCTGCGAGACGTACGGTCCAACGGTATCTCCCGCGGTAGCGCCGCGGAATAGCGTTTGCGCGGTCACCTGGCCGCCTTGTTTCGGTCCTGCGAAACTAGATAGCCTATTGAGATCCGCAATGGCCGCGGTCGTTAGGGGTTCGAGCCCGTACTGCGAAAAAGGCACATCGCGGCACAGCGCGTGCCAATAAAGCTCCACGGCTTCATCCGCGCGCGTCGCGCTGGAAAAGAGCGGGGACGCCGGGATCGTAACCGCAGCAGTATCCACACCCTCGAGATTCACCACCAGCCCGGCTTGCGGGCTGGCGTAGGGTGCCGTACCGCCGAGAGTGATGGCCTCGAAGTCCGCTTCCTTTCCGGTAGTGCAGGCTTTGAGGAACGTTTTGTAGGCGGCGGGAGTTACTCGCCCTAGAGAATCGTGCGGCAGGTTCTTGGTGAAATTGCCGATATAGAAGTCGCTCGCATAGGTGACTTCATCGGTGTTGGGCACTTGGGCCGGCAGTGGTTTGGCAAATTCGATAAGCGCGGCGGCTTCGCGCACGGCAAGAACGAACGCCTGGCGCGCTGCGCCACCCACGGGAAACGAACCCGTGGGAAAGGAAGCTGCGGCGGTTGCGGACGCCACTGTCTGGGCCGCGGCGGTTGTGGAATTACCGCCCACCAGAGGCTCCAGCGGTATGGCCGCGGCCGCAACGGCCGCTCCAGCCAATCCACTGACTTTCCCGAGAAATGCCCGTCTCGATGAACTGCCGGGCGATGCCTTGCGAGTCTTCGTCGGTTCGCAAAGTACGCTCTCGGTCACGGCGCTGCTTCCCGCCAACGTTGCTAGCGGCTTATTTTGTTCGTTCATGGGACTCCCTCCGTCGAATGGCAGTGCAATCGGAATAAACGAAAAGCAAATGTGGTCGATCAACTGGGACGAATCTGGGAGAGTTCTCTCGGGAGCCCAAGGAAAAGAGTATGAACTGCCTGGGGCAGCGCCACGGCGCCGGACATTTTTCCAGAGAGCGGTTCTTCGTCAGTTGGCGGGGAGACTATTCGGGTTGCGCTGGGGCATCTACTGTACCAAAGGACAGTTTAAGTACAGGTAGGACCAGGTACTCATAGGTTACCGCACATATAAGATAACTCAGTGACTTTTTCGAATAATTAAACCACGTGCGAGATCGCAGCATCGCCGCACTTCCCGCATCTCATCTCTGAAATGGCTTAGCCGAGCGTGCCTTGCAGCAATTCGCGCAGCGTTTCCTGCTTTTGTGCGGCTAGCTTCTTCCCCTGCGAGGTGAGATAAAAGACATCGATAGCCTTCTGGCCTTCGGTATCCACCAGGGCGACTTCGATGTTGCATCCCAAGCGGGCCAGCGCGGAGCCAATTTCGTGCAGCAAACCGGGATGATCCTGCGTGACGATCTCGAGCAGCGTGCTGTGCATGGAAGAAGTATCGTCGAAGGTGATGCGGGTGGGAACTTCTACCTTGGGCGGGCGCTGGCGGCTGGCGGCAAGGCGGCCCTTGATCAGCGGCTCAAGCGGGGCATGACCGCAGACAACATCGACCAGGCTTTTACAGAAGCGGTCGACTTCACTAGGATTCAGTTCGAGCGTGCGGTGCAAGTCCGTGAATGTGAACGTGTCCAGGATAACGCCGGCGGCGTTGGCGAAAGCGTCCGCCTGGTGAATGTTCATGCCCCATCCGGCCAGCACGCCGGCGATGGTGGCGAAGAGCGCGGGACGGTCCGCGGTGAGCAAAGTAAGTGAATACGCGTGTTGCGTGGCCACCAGATCGATCTGCACGGGGGCGGCGTCAAGCCTCTGATAGAGACCAAAATGCCCGGCAATATCCTCGGCGGAATGCACGGCGAGGTAGCGGCGCGGAAAACCTTCCAGAAAGCGCTCGATGGATTCCGTGCCCGCGGCCCCGGTGAGTTTGCGCACTTGCTGCAGGACCGGCAATTCGTCCAAGGCGTGCAGGCGGTCGCGATCGAGCGTGCGGCTGAAATGGTTGGAGGTGGCGACAAAGAGCTGCCACAGCATTTCCGCTTTCCAGGGCGTCAAGGCTTCGGGATTTACAGCGTGAATATCGGCGTAGGTGAGCAGGCAGAGGCGTTGCAATTTTTCGGGTGTGCGCACCATGGAGGCGAAGGCGGAAATCGTGGTGGGGTCGAAAATATCGCGGCGCTGGACCGTGGCGGACATCTCCAGGTGGCGCTCGATGAGGAACTGCACTTCGGCTTTTTCGTCGGCGCTGAGTTTTAATTCGGCGGCGGCGCTGTCCAGCGCCTGCAAACTGCCGGCCACATGATTCTCGATGAGCATGCCCTTGCCGACGTCGTGCAGCAGCAGGCTCAAGATAAGCAGGTCGCGGCGGTCAACGCTCTTCCAGAGGCCGGCGTAATTGGTGCCCCGCGCATCCGGAGGCTGGGCGAGTTCCTGCAGGTGTTCGATAGTGCGCAGGGTGTGCTCATCGACGGTGTAGCGGTGATAAAAATCGCGCACCACCAGGGAATCGATGGCCGCGAACTCCGGCAAAATTTTGGTGAGCAGGCCGAGGCGCTGCATGGGGCGCAGCGCGACGCCGGGAAAATCCGTGCCGAGAATTTCCTGAAACGCCGGCCAGGTGACTTGCTCGTTGCGCACCGGCAATTCGGGATGCAGCAGCACGTAGGCGATGGTGCGCTCAGCTTCGCGGCTGAGCGGCACGCCGGTCTTGGCGGCAGTGGCAAAGAGGGAATAGAGGACGGCGCGATCGGCGAGGGCGGTCTGGTCCAGAAGCTCAATCAGCCCGTCGCGAATGGCGAAAGGCTGGCCCTCTACAGACTCGATTTTCGGCAAGCGCGCAACGTTGAAAATGCGCTGGCGCAGCGACTGTTGCACGAGAGTTTTTTGCTCCATGTAGCGCAGCAACTGGCGATTCAAGGTGCGCGCCTGACGGAAATACACGCGCATCCAGTCGGCGGCGCTGCGCGGAGCGTCCAGCAGGGCGGTGCGCGGCAAACCGAGAGTGCGTTCGGCAGCTTTGGCTTGCAGTTCGTAGGTCAGCGTATTGTCGTTGCGCTCGTTGCTGTAATGCAGGAAGCAGCGGATGGCGCTGAGAAAATCCACGGCGCCGGAAGCCATTTCTTCTTCCGTGGCGGTGCTGTTCCAGAATTCGCGCTTCTCGCCGCTGACCTGCCGCAGCCACGCCGCAGCCTGATAATCGCGCAAGCCGCCGGGCGATTCCTTTACGTTGGGCTCCAGATGAAAAATCGTGTTGCCGTAGCGCGCCAGGCGTTCGCGGGTGAGTTTGCGAATTTCCGCGGTGAGAAACGGGCGCGCTTGCCGCTCCGGGCCAGGCAGCACTTTGACGTCGAAGCGCTCGAACAGTTCCCGGTCGCCGGTGAGGAAACGGCGGTCCAGCAGCGCGAGGTGAAATTCGGCGTTGTCCTGCTCGATGCGCTTGCACTCTTCGAGGGTGCGTCCGGCGGAACTGACGCGGAAGCCGAGGTCCCACAGCGTCTTGGAAAACTCCGCCAACAGCGGACGAAAATCGCGCTCCACTTTGTCGCCCGCGGAGAGAATTAGGATGTCCAGGTCGGAATAGGGGAAGAGCAGCTGGCGGCCGTAGCCGCCGAGAGCCATGAGCGAGAGCCCCTGCGTCTCCGTGTTGCGGACGCTCTGCAATTCGGCGAAGACTTGCCGGATGGCTCCGTCGGCGAGGGCGCATAACGCACCGAGCGTTTCACGCGCGCTGGCGCCGGCGTCAAAGGCTTCGCGGATGCGGCGGCGTTCGGCTTCCACTTCCGGAACGAGCTTCGTCATGGATTGCAGTGGAGGCGTGACTGCTCCTTGCATGGCGCGGACGGGGCGTTGGCTCGCTTGCCGTTTGGGATCACGCGAATGATCCAGGCCGAGGCGGGCGGCGAAGCTCACTGGAGCGCATTCTCCCCGCGCTCTTCGTTGCGGATGCGAATGGCGTCATCCACACGGGTAAGGAATATTTTACCGTCGCCAATCTTTCCTGTCTTGGCGGTTTTCAGGATGGTGTCCACAGCCTTATCCACCATTTTGTCCGGCAGGACGAGCTCGAGCTTGATCTTGGGCAGCAGGTCCACGGTGTATTCGCGTCCGCGATACACCTCGGTATGGCCCTTCTGGCGGCCGTGCCCGCGCACTTCGGTGACGGTCATGCCTTCGATGCCGATCTCGCACAGCGCATCTTTCACGGATTCAAAGCGCGAGGGCTGAATGATGGCTTCGAGTTTAATCACTTCGCACTCGCAAGGAACGCTCCCTGGAAATTCCCTAAAAATGGCGCATGCCTGCTCATCGCGCTGTTGGCAGTGTGTCCGCAGCGGCCGAGGGTAGGGTAACTATGAACGGGAAAGCGAATCGCGCCAATCGAAAATTTTGCATCTTCAGTATCTTAAATATCCATTGGTGTTGCGCGGGGTCTCCCGGTAAAGTCGTGCGCTAAGCAGGGCGCCGCCGGGGGCTTTCCAGGGCTTTGTGGTCTGCAACGCCGTTCGTTGGCGGCTGGGTGGCGATTCTCTCGAGGAGTGCGGCATGGGCTCAACCCCGGCGGAAGCCGTAGGCATCTTGATATTTTTAGCGGGCTTTACCGCGCTGGCGGCGGGTTTCGCGCTCGGCGGCGCGCTGTATTACGTGTTGGCGGTGGCGCTGGTCGCGGCGGCGTTTTTTACACTGCATAAATACCGGCAAGTGGACGTGGAGGGTTAGCGCGTGGTGATGAAAATCGTCGGTATTCTCGTAGCGTTTCTGGGATTTGTGATCAGCCTGGCCAGCGTGGCGCTCGGCTCGAACGGTGCGCGACTCGGCGTGATTGTGCTCGGCATCGTGGTGAGCCTGTTTGGCATCCTCGGCATTCTCAATGCCGCGCACCTGAAGTATGCCATTTGGAAGACTGGGGCTGGCACCGAATGAACGCCGGCGTGGTTCGCCTTGGCCCACTGACACCGGGCCTGCTGCGATTCGGCCTGCTACTTGGCGGGCTTCTCTGCGCATCATCATGTTGCTTTGCACAAGCTCCGGCAGTTCCGCCCGCGGCGGCCTCGAGCGCGGCAACGGTCACGCCCTCCGCACCTGCTTCCAAGCCCATTACGGACGCGGACCTGGCCAACGTCCCAGTGCCCTCCGCGGATGCCAAAGCCAAAGGCGACCGCGACGGTTCGCTGACCGGAAACGCCGGCGACGTCACCGTAAGCGACGCCAAGAAAGGTTTGACCGTCGGGGATCTCGTCAATCAGGTCGGCCAGAATAAAATTGCTCTGAACATTGTCTGGACGCTGATCACCGGCTATCTCGTGATGTTCATGCAGTTGGGCTTCGCGCTACTGGAAACCGGACTGGCCCGCGCGAAAAATGCCAATCACACCATGATGATGAACCTTGTCGTCTATGGCGTCGGGATGTTCGCCTATTGGCTGTGCGGCTTTGCCATTCAGATGGGCGGAGTCGGGGCGGTGGCGAATCTTGGCGGCACCGCGCCGCTCAGTGCGGAGTTTGTAGTGAATCTCTTCGGCAAACCATTCGGCCTTTTTGGGCAGCACGGCTTCTTCCTGATGCACAAAGGGACGTACGACGTCGGCGTGATGGTGCTGTTCCTGTTCCAGATGGTGTTTATGGATACCGGCGCAACCATCCCGACGGGCGCGGCGATGGAACGCTGGAAATTTTCTTCGTTTGTGGTGACTTCGTTTCTGTTCGCGGCATTTACGTATCCGCTGTTCGCCAACTGGGCGTGGGGCGGCGGCTGGCTGGCGAACCTGGGCGCGAATTTTGGTATGGGCAAGGGCTACGTGGATTTTGCCGGCTCTGGCGTGGTGCATGCTGTCGGAGGCCTAAGCGCGCTGGCCATCGCCATGATTCTGGGTCCGCGCATCGGCAAGTTCACACGCGACGGCCGCCCGCAGGCGATTCTGGCGCACGATATGGTGATTGTGATTACCGGCTGCCTGATTCTGGCGTTCGGCTGGTTTGGCTTCAATCCGGGCTCGACGCTGGGCGCTTCCGGCAGCGGCAATTTGCGCATCGGGTCCATCGCCGTGAACACCATGCTGGCCAGCGCCGCTGGATTGCTGGCGGCCATGATTTATATGTGGCTGGTGTATGGCAAGCCGGATGTATCCATGACCGGCAACGGCTTTTTGGCGGGTCTGGTGGCCATTACGGCACCGTGCGCGTTTGTGAATCCCATCAGCGCCGTGGTGATCGGCATGATCGCGGGCGTGCTGGTGTGCCTCTCGGTGGCGTTCGTAGAGCGCAATTTGCAGATTGACGATCCCGTGGGCGCCATCTCTGTGCATGGAGCGTGCGGCATCTGGGGCGTGATTTCTGTGGGACTCTTTGCCGATGGCACCAGCAACTACGCGGGCGCGTGGAACGGTGTGAACGGGTCTGTGACGGGATTGTTTTATGGCGATGCCACGCAACTTGTGGCGCAACTGCTCGGCGTTGCCACACTGCTCGGCGTGGTGTTTGTGCTGAGCTTTCTGTTTGGCACGCTGGTCGACGCTATCATGGGGCAGCGCGCGCCGGCGAGGTCGGAACTGGAAGGGCTGGATTTGCCCGAAATGGGTTCGCTGGCGTATCCGGAATTTGAGCTGAAGTCCGGCAATTGAGGCCGGGAAAGTCTGCACGCAACGTGATTTGACTATGGAACAACGCTTGATTTCCGAGAAACGTCCCGCGGCAGATTCGTTAACTGCAGTCGGCGCGGCGCGCTTGCCGGCGCTGCCGTGGCGCGATCCCCAGAGCGTGCCACCGGAGAAGCTGGCGGAATTGATCGCTTCACTCACCCAAGCCTGCGCGCAAGAGTCGCAAAACGCGGCGTTGCGTACCTGCCTCGGTATGGCGCATGCCATGAACTATGACGCGTATGCTTCGATGGCGGCGCTCGAAGCAGCCATCGCTATTGCGCCGCGGGATTTTCTGGCGCGCCTGAAATACGGCGAACTTTTTTATCGCCTGCGCGTGCGCAATCGCGCCGAAAAGGAGACGCTGTGCGCGCTGGAGCTGGCGGCCAGTCCGTGGGAATTATGCCTCGCGCGAAAACAGCTGGCGCAGATTCGGCAGCTCGATAAAGGCGGCGCCAGCCGTCCAGAGTGGACGAAATCGCTGCGCGCGCCCGCCACCGCCTTCGTGGCGTTGCTCTTTGCCGTGGCTTTTGTTTATATGTTCTGGAAATGAAGCATCGCTGGATCTACTTTTTGCCCGCCGCATTTTTCGCGTCTTACCTGCTGGTTTCGCACGGTGTGCCGCTTTTGCCGGTGATTCTCGGCTGCGCGTTGGGGGCGTTCCTCATCTGGCGCGCCATGCCGCACAAGCCGCCGCCTTCCGGCAAGCCCGCCGCGTAGCGCGAGGGACGGTAGCTGCGATGTTCCCCGGCTTGCCTCGCCGTGCGGCCAGCGTATAATGCCTCCGGCACTACGAGCCAAGCCTGCCACCACCACAACCAGAGCTGACAACGAGTTATGATCGAACACAACCCCATGGAAATTTACGTGCGCGAGCAAGGCGATATAGCCATCGTCGACGTGCACGGCCGTCTGGCTATCGGCGAGCCCGCGGAACAATTGCATGACGCGCTGAACGCCATCGTGAAACGCGGGGTGCATAAGGTGGTGGTCATCCTGAACCATGTGACGCAGATTGACAGTTCGGGGATTTCCACGCTGGTGCGCGTAGCCATCGGACTGGCGCGCGAAAAAGGTTCGCTTCACCTGGTGTGCGGACCCGGCCGAGTACGCGATTCGCTTACCGTCACGCGCCTGGTGGACGCGATTCCGACGTTCACGACGGAAGCTCAAGCCCTCGACAAATTTTAAACATTGTGCCGGAGGATTGGGTCATGAAAACGCGCCCGCAGCGAAGCCTGTGTCTTTCAATTTTTTTTCGCATTTTTCGCCGCTGGCTCCCGCGTCTCGGCGAACACGCCCGCCGCCAACGGGATTCCCGCTTGCGAACATTGCCCCGCGCCGAAGTTCCCCGCCGATACCCCCGCGGGTCCGCTAGATGCCAGAGTTCTTTTGCAGGTTACCGTCAAGACCGACGGACTGGCATATGACGCCGCCGTGCTGGAGTCGCCCGGCGAGGCTTACTCGGAAAGAGCCCTGCAAGCAGTCAAGGGTTGGAAATTCAGACCGGCGCACGACAAGGACGGCAACCCGGTGTCGGTGCGGGCTTCCATTGAGGTCAGGTTTCGGCGGTTGCGCTAGCCGCTCTTCTTCAGCTCCGCCAAAACCAACTTCGCCAGTTCTTTCAGCGTCTCAAACACGCCCTGACCCGTGATGGCCACGCCTTCCAGCACCGGCTCTCCTTTTTTCCGCAGTTGCTTGGTCAGTTCTTCCACGGACATGGCGTTTGGCAAATCGCGCTTGTTCAATTGCAGCACGTAAGGAATGGTCGCGAAATCCAGCTTATGCTCCTTCAGGTGTTCGTGCAGGTTGTCCATGGTCTCGAAGTTCGCGTCCAGCCGCTCTTCCTGTGAATCCGCCACGAACGCCACGCCATCCGCGCCTTTCAGAATCAGCTTGCGGCTGGCTTCATAAAATACCTGTCCAGGTACGGTATATAAATGAAAGCGCGTTTTGAATCCGCGCACCGTACCCAAATCCAGCGGCAGAAAATCGAAAAATAGCGTGCGGTCCGTCTCCGTTGCCAGCGACACCATCTTGCCCTTTTGATTTTGCCCCGTGTGGTCGTAGATCCACTGCAAGTTGGCGGTCTTTCCGCCCAGACCTGGACCGTAGTACACCAGCTTGCAATTGATTTCGCGCGCGGGAAAATTAATGAAAGGCACGTATGGTCAGCTCGATCTCGGCCAGATTTTTATAGCATAGGCGCGCGGCGCAGGCCAGCGTTCCTGCGCGCTTCGGTCGCCGAATCATCACCGCGTTCTAGTTTCCGCGAGAATGCCCGATTCGCGGCGCTTTATTTTCGCTGCGTGCTGCCCTAAGGTAACGGGCCAGAGCGGGTATTTGGCCGCCGCGGCCCAACAATTGCCCTCGCGAGTAATCACTCTGCGCTACAGGCCCTTCTGGCCCGCACATGCCTGCCGCATACCGCGTTTGACGCGCCGTACCTGCTCTGCTAGCATCCGCCTCATGGCTAAAGCCCATAAACCCTCTCCGAGCTCCAAGAGCGCCTCCCGCTCCGACGCTAAGCCTATGAAAAAGCGTATCTTACCGCCAGCACCACCTCCCCAGCGCGGAGGCGTTGAGTTGGTTGACCCCCGCGTACAGGCCCAACTCAAGCTTTATGACGAGGCCTTGGCCCTCTTTCACCAGCAAAAATTCGCTAAAGCCAAGCAGGAACTCGAAAAAGTGATGGCCGGCCCCAGCAAGGAACTCATCGATCGCGCGCGCATGCACATCAACATCACCGAACAGCGCATGAAGCCCACGCAGGAGCAAAATCCCAAGACTGCCGAGGAACATTACCAGCGCGGCGTGGCCATGATGAACATCGGCCGCTGGGACGACGCCCGCGAAAGTTTGAATAAAGCCCGTAAGGCCGCGCCCAAAGCCGACCACATCCATTATGCGATGGCCGCGCTCGATTGCCTCACCGGTGAAGCCGATTCCGCCATGGCCAATTTAAAAGTCGCCATCGAACTGCGCGGTGAAAATCGCTTCCACGCCCGCAACGACGAAGATTTCGCCTTCCTGCAGGAAGACCCGCGCTTCACCGAACTCCTCTACCCGGAAAAAGAAGGCTACTCCGGGTAAACGGGCACTCCTGCCTGGGTGCCTTGCCTCTGCCCGCGTCTGTTGAACAAGCGTTTCAGATATTTTTAGAATTCGCAGGATCCACCAGAACTTACCGCGGAGTGACCGCCGCTGGCGACGTCTGCGCTTCCGGATAAAGCTTGTCAAACTCCGGGTCGCCGTGCAGCACGGCCAGGTCCGGATCGCGCCGTGCCCACACGGAGTCCCGGAAGCCGGTCTCCCACGCTTTGCGCAAGGCATCCAGCGCTTCGGCCTTTCTATTCAGCCCACAGTACGTACAGGCGGCGTTGTATAGAATCGAGGGTTCGTTGGCACGCAGGGTGAGCGCCATGTTTAATTGTTGCAGGGCGTCTTCCGTGCGCCCTAGGTCGGCGTAATCGCCCGCCACCAGCACGCGCGCCCGCGCATCTTCGGGGACCTGTTTCAAATGGTTCTCCAGCGCCGCCATCCGGCGATGTCC
This sequence comes from Acidobacteriota bacterium, assembly GCA_003161195.1. GTDB lineage: Bacteria > Acidobacteriota > Terriglobia > Acidiferrales > UBA7541 > Acidiferrum. The sequence goes on from PMOV01000091.1 coordinate 21,703, forward strand.
CATATTGCGCTTGGCTTCTTCCTTGCCCATGGCACCGAGCGAATTAATAATCGGCACATAAGCGTTATAGTCTTCGCCGCTGGCTTCGATGGCCGTTTCCGACACGTCGCCAACCTCCTGATAGCGTCCTGCGGCAAATAGCGAGCGGCACAGCAGATAATACGCGCCCTCGCAATCGCGCTTGCGCTCGATGGCTTTCTTGACCATGCGGATGGCCTCGTCGTGCAGTTCCGCCGCATATAGCACCCACGCCTGGCTGACCTGCACCTCGGCCAGGTCCCAGCGCAGCGCCACGGCCCTCCCGGAAGCTTCCCGCGCACGCTCCACCCACACTTGTTCGCGGCTATAGTTGCAATAAAACATGGCGCAGGCATTGGCGCACGCCGCATACGCCAGCGCGAAGCTGGCATCCAGCGCCACGGCATTCTCGAACATCTGCAAGGCAAACTCCAGATCCTGCCGCGTCTGACGCCGCGCATAGCGTTTGCCCCGCAAATACAAATCGTAGGCCTGCAGATTTTCCGTCGGCTTGACCGCCAATGCCTCCAGTTCTTGCGGCGAAAGCGTAATGCGCAAAGCCTCGGCGATTTTGCGGGCCATTTCATCCTGCACTTCGAAAACGTCCTTCATCTC
>PMOV01000196.1 GCA_003161195.1 Acidobacteriota bacterium
AGTCATTGCCCTGGCACACTGAGTTTCCAGTGCGGGCCGCCGAGCATTGAGCGCTGGCTCCGTCCCCTTGACACGCACGTACCTCTATATTCACTATCTCTGAGCCACATCGCTGCGCATCCTATAGCTGGAGAGACGGAGCCCAACCGGCGTGCCAGAAATCACCACACTGTTTTGGGATATTGGCGGAGTCGTGCTCACCAATGGCTGGGACCGCCACGCCCGTCGCCGCGCCTCTAGCGAATTCAATTTTGACTGGGAAGAATTTCAGGACCGCCACGACCTGGCCTTTCCCGCCTTTGACGCTGGCAATGCCTCGCTGCAGGAATATCTGGATCGCACGCTGTTTTATCGCCATCGCCCGTTCGACCGCGAGCAATTCATCGCCTTTATGTACACACAGTCGCAGGAATATCCTGAATCGCGCGCCATATTGCACGCCGTGGCGCAATCTGGAAAATACTTCGTCGGCGCGATCAACAATGAGCCGCTGGAACTTAACCGGTACCGCATCGAAACCTTCGGCCTGCGCCGCGATTTCCAGGTGTTCTTCAGCTCCTGTTACGTCCATTCGCGCAAGCCCGAAGAGCTCATCTTCAAAGTGGCGCTCGCCGTTACCCAACGCCCCGCTGCGGAATGCGTGTTCATTGACGACCGTCCGCTCAATCTCGAAAGCCCGCGCCGTCTGGGCATGCACGCCATCCATTACGAAAATCCCACACAGTTGCGTGCGGAGCTGCAATCGTATGGTGTTGCGGTATAGTTTCGGGATGCTTGGCGGCCCACGAGCGTCGACCGGCCTGCGTATTGAACCGTTTTAGTGTTATGGTTTTAGCTGTTCCTTGGCCTGGAGCCGGAGGAGACATCATGCCCGCACAAAATCGTTCCGGATACGGCGGCGTAGTCGAGCCTTGCACGGTAATTTTATTCGGCGCTTCCGGCGACCTGGCCAAGCGCAAAGTCATTCCCGCCATGTTCGATCTCGCTACGCACCAGGCGCTCGGCTCGCGCTACGCCATCGTCGGCTTCGCGCGCACCAACATGACCGATGACAGCTTTCGCTCCAACATCGGCGAAGCTGCCAAGACTATCTCCGAAGTTGGCCCCATCGATCCGCAGCAGTGGAGCGAATTCGCCGCCAATCTTTATTATAGCCCCGGCGACTACGCCAAGCCGGAATCCTACGAGGCCCTCGCCAAGCGCCTCGCGCAGCTCTCCGCGGAAAAAAATCTTGGCGACAATCGCCTCTTCTACATCTCCACCCCGCCGGAGGTCTATCCGGACATCGTCGAGCAAATCGGCAAAGCCGGCCTCAACAAGTCTGCCAATCCCGAGTCCTGGGTCCGCATCATCATTGAAAAGCCTTTCGGTCGCGACCTCGCCTCCGCCCAGGATCTGAACCGCAAAGTCCTCAGCGTCTTCAACGAAAATCAGGTCTATCGCATCGATCACTACCTCGGCAAAGACACCGTGCAGAATCTCTTGGTCCTGCGTTTCGGCAATGGCATCTTCGAGCCGCTGTGGAATCGCAATTACGTCGACCACGTGCAAATCACCGCTGGCGAAACGCTCGGCGTCGAACGTCGCGGCGGCTTCTACGAAGGCACCGGCGCGCTGCGCGACATGATCCAGAGCCACGTCCTGCAGCTCACCTCTCTCGTCGCGGTCGAGCCGCCCGCTTCTTTCGGCGCTACCGCCGTGCGCAACGAAAAGCTCAAAGTCCTCCAGTCCATCCGTCCCTTTAATCCGGAAATGATGGCCCAGTCCGTGGTTCGCGGCCAGTACGCTGCGGGCAACATCGGCGGCAAAGACGTTCCCGGCTATCGCCAGGAACAGGGCGTTGATCCCCATTCCCGCACCGAAACGTTCGTCGCCGCGCGCGTACTCATCGACAACTGGCGCTGGGCTGGCGTCCCCTTTTATCTCCGTACGGGAAAGCGCCTCGCCAAACGCAGCACCGAAATCGTCATCCAGTTCCGTAACGCACCGCACATGGTTTTCCGCGACAAAGGCATCGAACCCAACCGCCTGGTGCTCAATATTCAACCCGACGAAGGCATCTCCATCTCTTTCGGCGCCAAGCGTCCCGGCACGGAAATGAATATCGGCAACGTGAATATGAATTTCAGCTACGAACAGGGCTTCGGCAAATCCACGCGGCCCGCCTACGCCACGCTGCTCAACGATTGCGTGCGCGGTGACGCCACGCTTTTCGATAGCGGCGACAACGTGGAAGCCGCCTGGGCGCTGGTCGATCCCATTCTTGATGTCTGGAGCGCCACGAAAACCGCCACCGTCCCGCAATATGCGGCCGGCAGCTGGGGTCCGGCGGAATCCGACGCCCTCATCGAGCGCGACGGCCGCCACTGGCACAATCCGCAGTAAGGTTCGAGCGTGGCGCGGACGGCGGCGAAACGTACATGCGCGAGACGCCGTTCATTCGTGCCGGCGCACGTGGTGTCTTGAAACTTCCGCGGTCCCGCGGCGTACGGGAATTTCTGGGAGGCATGGTGATTCTCGCAGGCGATGTCGGCGGCACAAAATGCAATCTCGCACTGTTCTCCGAAAGCGGCGGAAAGCTCAATCTCGTTTACAGCCACCGTTTTGCCAGCAAGGAGTTCGGTAAATTCGACCTGATCGTCAAGGAATTTACCCGCCTGGCCGCCCCGCACCTCGTCAACGACAAAATTTACGCCGCGGGCTTCGGCATCGCCGGCCCCGTGATTCACGGCCAGGTACGCGCCACCAACCTTCCCTGGATTGTCGAAGCCGCGCAGCTCAAAGAGCAAATCCAGGTGGAACAGATCGAGCTCATGAACGATCTCGGCGCCTGGGGGCACAGCCTGCAGCATCTTGCCCCGGAAGATTTTTGCATCCTCAATCCCGGCAAACCGGAGCACGGCGGCACGCGCGCCCTGCTCGCCGCCGGCACTGGCCTCGGCGAATCCATCCTCGTCTGGAACAACTGCCGCTACCACGTCGTCCCCTCCGAGGGCGGCCACTCCGACTTCGCCCCGCACTCCGAGCAGCAGATCGAGTTGCTCCGTTTCATGCGCCGCCGCTACCCGCAAGTCAGTTGGGAGCTCATTCTCTCCGGCCGCGGCTTTCGCACCATTCACGAATTTCTCTCGCCCAACATCCGTCACGCATCGTTCGAAGATCCCGACTCCGACCCCGCTCCCGAAATCACCCGCAACGGCCTGAATAAATCCTGCCGCACCTGCGCCGATACGCTCGATTTGTGGACCTCCATCTATGGCGCGGAAGCTGGCAACCTCGCGCTGAAAGTTCTGGCCCTCGGCGGCGTCTACGTCGCCGGCGGCATCGCCGTAAAAATCCTGGAAAAAATTAAAGACGGCGCCTTCGCCGCGGCCTTCAAAGACAAGTGGCATTTCGAAGGCATGCTCAGCAACATCCCTGTCTCCGTCGTCTTGAACGAAACCGCTCCGCTCCTCGGCGCGGCCTACGAAGCCTACGCCGCCCTCGCCAAATAACTCACGGCCGTCGAACTTTGCTAAACTAGCGCGTACAAATCGCCAACGCCATCAGCACCACCGCGCCGCAAGAACCAGCAACACGCTCGGTGCCAGGAGCCAGTCATGAGCACCACCGCAACCACCGCCGCAGAATTGCAAAATTACGTAAATGGCGCCTGGCAGCGCTCCACCACCACCGAATTCGTCGACGTCACCAATCCCGCCACCGCCGAAGTCATCGCCCGCACTCCCATTTCCACGCCCGCCGATGTCGAAGCCGCCGTGCAAGCCGCCGCCGCCGCGTTTCCCGCATGGCGCCGCACCCCGCCCGGCGAACGCATCCAATATCTCTTCAAACTGAAAAATCTCCTCGAAGAACACATCGACGAACTAGCCGCCATCACCACGCGCGAAAACGGCAAAACTTTCGCCGAAGCCAAAGCCGAAATGCGCCGCGGCATCGAAAACGTCGAAGTGGCCTGCGGTATTCCGATGCTGATGCAGGGCCACGTCCTCGAAGACGTCACCCCAGGCGTCGACGAAATGCAAATCCGCCAGCCGCTCGGCGTGGTAGCCGCCATCGTCCCATTTAATTTCCCCGCCATGATCTCGTTCTGGTTTTTGCCCTACGCCATCGCCTGCGGCAACACCTTCGTGCTAAAGCCCTCGGAACGCGTGCCCCTCACCATGCACCGCGCCATGGAGCTGCTCGAAAAAACCGGCCTGCCCAAAGGCGTAGTAAACATCGTCAACGGCGGCAAAGACGTCGTGAACGCCCTCTGCGATCACCCGCAAATCCGCGCCATCAGCTTCGTCGGCTCCACGCCCGTCGCCAAACACGTCTACACGCGCAGCGCCGCTGCGGGGAAGCGCAGCCAGTGTCAGGGCGGCGCAAAAAATCACGTCATCGTCTTGCCCGATGCGGACATGGACCTCGCCAAGCAAATCATCAGCGACAGCGCCTTCGGCTGCGCCGGCCAGCGCTGCCTCGCCGTGAGCGTCGCCGTCACCATCGGCGAAGCGCAAAAAACCTTCCGCGACGCCATCGCCGAAGCCGCCTCCGCTATCCGCGTCGGCAACGGCATGGACAAAGGCATCCAGATGGGTCCGGTCATCTCTCCGCAAAGCAAACAAAAGATCGAAGGTTTAATTTCCATAGGCGTGCAGGAGGGCGCGAAGCCGTTACTCGATGGTCGCAACACAAAAATCTCCGGCTCCGAATCCGGCAATTTCCTAACGCCCACCATTCTCGATGGCCTGCCCGCGGACAGCCGCCTGGCCCACACGGAAATCTTCGGCCCGGTCCTCAGCCTCGTCCACGCCGACTCCATCGACGACGCCCTCGAATTTCTACGTCGCAGCCCCTACGGCAACCAAGCCTCGCTCTTCACCACCAGCGGCGCCGCCGCCCGCAAATTCCGCTACGAAGCCCCCGCCGGCAATATCGGCATCAACATCGGCGTAGCCGCCCCCATGGCCTATTTCCCCTTCAGCGGCTGGAAAGAAAGTTTCTTCGGCATTTTGCACGGCCAGGGCCGCGACGCCGTCGAGTTCTACACCGAATCCAAAATCGTCGTGGAACGCTGGTCGCGCCAGGAAACACGAAAGTTCTGACTGGAGCGGCGCGCATATCCGTCGAGTGCGGCAGCCTTGCTGCCGCTTTTACGGTCGTAGCCATAACAGCGTTTCAGAAGACAGCTACCCGGCGCCGGCGTAAACGGATTCTGCGCAAGCCCGGCTGCTGCACTCCAAAAAAAGCCGCGCCGTAAAATTATGACCACCAAACCTCTCCACCTCGACGTGAACCAGCAAATCAAGTGCGCGCAAACCCTGCCCTCGCGCTTCTACACCGACCCCGCCATCCTAACCACCGAACTCGCCCGCATCTTCCGC
>PMOV01000201.1 GCA_003161195.1 Acidobacteriota bacterium
CAACGCGTCATGCCTGGCGCTCTGCCTCACCGCCGTAATCTTCCTCGCCGCCTGCTCCCATAAAGCCGCAAATCCGCCGGAAAGCGCCGCTGCGCAACCGGCCGCGCCGGCGGCGCCGCCGCCCCCGCCAAAGTCCGAACCCGTGCAAGCGGAAATGCGCAACGTGCTCTTCCATTTCTCCGACACCGCCGGCGCGCACATCGAAACCCTCACCGGCGAACTCCTCGCCACCGGCGACAATCTCATGCCCGTCATGGACGACAAATCCTCCTTCAGCGTGCGCATCAAATCCGCGCACATCAGCGTGTCACCCTGGGCCATGGCGCAAGTGCTGAACGCCTACGCTTTCGCAAAAGCAGATTCCCCGGTGAAGGACGTCACCATCACCATCAAGGACAACCAGATCCACCTCAAGGGAAAGCTGCACAGCAAAGGGGACCTGCCCTTTGAAACCGTCGGCACGCCCAGCACCACCCCTGACGGCCGCATCCGCATGCACAGCGAAAAAGTGAAAGCCTTCCACCTGCCCGTGAAAGGCATGATGAATCTCTTCGGCATCGAGCTGGCAGGCATGCTGGGCGGGAAAATTCCCGGCATCGAAGCCGACAAGGACGATTTGATCCTCGATTTGAGCAAGCTCTTGCCCGCGCCCCACTTTCAAGGTGCGGTCACTGAAGTGCACCTCGAAACGGACCAAATCGTCATGACCTTCGGCAGCGGCGAACGCGCCGCGCCGCTCGACAAGGGCAACTACATCGCCTTCCATGGCGGAAAAATCCGCATGGGCAAGCTGGTGATGAACGATTCCGACCTCATGGTCCTCGATCTCGACCCTGCCGATCCGCTCGACTGGAGTCAGGAGCATTACCGCGACCAGCTCGTCGCCGGCTACTCCAAAATCACTCCTGCCTTCGGCCTCCGCGCCTACGTGAAAGATTTCGCGAAGTTGTCGCGCGTCCCGAAGAACGGCGTAACTCGCGCTGCACAATAAAAATGCTCCGTGCCAATTTTCCGGTGGTTTCTCAGACTCGCCATTCGACACTCGCCGCTCATCACTTCTTTCTACTCAAAAACTCTTTTCGGTGAGTGCCGAGCATCCTATGCGCAAACTTGCTGCGTCAGCACCGCGCAGCGTAAACTTCACTTGCTGCTCGTAGTTGCAGGGGCACGGCATGCGGTGCCCGTCGTATTGACTCGGGTCGCTCACTTCCGCCAATTCATGAACGCAAAACCCAAACTACTCCGAGCCGTCACTGTAACCCTGCTGCTGGCCCTCGTCTCCACCACAGCCCGCCCGCAAACCAAACCGCTCTGGAAATCCGTCGAGTTCGCCATTGTCAAAATCAACGACGGCCCTCCGCTCTCCTGGAACATGTACCACGCCGAAAAACGCGGCGTCTGGCTCCTCCGCATCTGGCACCGCTATCTGCTCATCGACCTCGGCCAGCAGGAAGTCTTCGACGTCGATCCAAATACCGTCGTCACGCAAGGCGACAACGTCACCTGGTCGCCCACGGACAAGCCCTCCGACCCTCTCGACATCGGCGATTGGAAAGAACGCAACGTCGGCGGCATGGACCGCCTGCGCTTCCAGCTCCCCAAACAAGGCGCCATCGTAGAACTGCAAATTCCGTTGCGCCCCGACGGCAAAACACTGTATTAGAACTTCGTGTAGAACCCCGTAGCGAATTTCGTATAGAACGTAGCGCGAGCCCGTCATTCCGAGGGCCGGGTTTGCCCGAGGAATCCGCTTTCTATCGGACACGTCGCAGAAGCGGGACGCTCGTTACGCCCGAACTCAACATCTAGATCCTATTCCGGCACGCCACGCTAATGCCGGTAAACCCCATAAAACCACGGAATCCCCAGCGCCCCCGGCTCGACGCCCGCAAACACCGCATCCCCAACGCGAAACCGGTCGTAATCGTCCGCATCCACCGGCAGCCGCTCAATCTTCTGCCCGGGCCGCCAGCCATGCACAATCAGCCGCCGGCTTCCGCGCACCAAGCCCTTCATGTAAAAGCGGCTCTCCACCACGGTGGGGCGATAAATAATGTTCCTCGGCGAATCCAGCTTCCCATTCAACAGCAAGGCCCCAGCCAATAACCACGGCAAGGGAATAAATCCGTAATAAATGCGTTTGAGGACTTCGAGTTCCTTCCGTTCGCGCGCCCGCCGCTCCAAAAAAAACGCCATGGTCAGCGCCAAAAAAAACAACAACCCAAAAAATACCAAAATCAAATCCAGATCCAGCGGCGGGTAAAACTGACTGGCATAAGGAAAGGCCAGCGAACCCATCAGAAATATCGCCGTACGATGAATCAGCCGCCGCCGAAATACCAACTCCGCAGCCGCCGAAGTCAGCCCACACGAAGGACACTGGTCAGCCACACGCGGCGACCCACAATCGACGCACCTGGTCATCGCCCTCAGTATAAACGCACTGCGCCCCTGCTTGCCCGGACGCCGGTTTCCCGGGAGCGCCTACGCTTTTCCATCCCGCGGGTTATGCGGGATGAATCTCCCGCCCCATCTCAAGGCCGCGGTCCGGAAAGCTGCGCCAGCAATTCCTGATACCGCTGCTGATTCTCCGGCTTAGACAAATCCACACTAACGCCCATCCCGCTACCCGGCTCCACGCGTTTCACAAAACAATCAATCTGTACCGGCCGCTCCACCTTGATCCGCGCCGTAAACCCCGCCCCCACCCACAACGGGTCCGCCGCTTCGATGAACATGCCACTGGCGCTGATATCACGGATCGCTCCGCGCAACACCGCCGAGCCCCACTCAATATCGAGCTCCGCGCGAAAGGCGAAGCGCGTGGCGCGTCTGCGCTCCGTCCGCCGCGATGAGAGATCGCCGCTGGCCATAGACCCGCTACACCTCACGCCTGGAAATTCCGCAACGCGACACGACGCCGAACCAGCCGCACCAATGCGCCCAGCATACCCCCGCCGTCGTCAGCCGCCTACCACCGCCAAATATCCTGTACTGTTTTCGCCACTCGCGCAGCTCTGGCGAATCCCCACTCAACGTTGTCCCTAGAAAGATCCTTGATCCTGCGCGCTTTTCTCCCCACGGCTGATCCGCCGCGCCACTTCGGCCTGCAAATACTTCCGCAGCGCCTCCGGCACGATGCCCGGCGCAGCCAGTTCCCGCAAATCCGACACCGTAAGCTCCGGCAAAAACGCCAGCACGCTCGCGAGCGGCGCATGCGGCTGGCGCACCAGCGCCATGCGGACGTTGTAGGACTGCGACCATTTCCTGTGCCGCGCAATCGCCGCCGGCACTGCGCCAGGAATCTTCTCCCGCGACAAAGCTTTCAGGATCTGCGCTTCCGTAAGCCGCGGATTATCCAGCGCCACAGCCAGCAGTTGCGGATGCCCTTCCGCCACCAGCGACCCCGCCAGCCGCGCCGGTCCGCGCCGTGCCAGGGTAATCTTCTGCCCCAGCGGTAGCTGCGGCAAGCGCGCCAGCAGTTGCTCCTCAGCGTTGATCTTCAGCTCGGTGCGAATCGCCGGCAGCAACGTCAGTTGCACCAGATCCATCACGTACAGCTCTTTCAGCAGGCGCATGCCCACCAGCCGCGGCAACCGGGGATGAAACGCCAGCGTGCGCTTCACCCGATAACTTTTGGTTAAAGGCTTCCGCCGCGCCACCTCTTGCAAAACCTCGGGAGGGAGCTTCTTCCGCTCGAGCATGGCGCAAAGTTGCGCTTCCTCGAGCGCCGGATTCCCCACCAGCGCCAGCAGCACGCCCGTGTCCGCATGAAACACCAATCGCCCCAGGTCCTCGCCAGAAGCCGTCAGCGCCAACTGCCGATCTTTTTCTACCTGCTCGTCCACCTGGCTGCCCACTTGAGGCCTCACCTGACGGGGCCAGCATACCCCACGCCCGTCGTGTCTTGTAAGGCCGCGCCCACTCGCGGGGCCCAAGCGGACACCTTGCCAGAGGGACAGTGCGAAAGTCGCAGGTTGATGCGACGTCGGTGATGCGAACGCAGGAAACGGGCGCAAGTGATTGTGGGTTAGGCGTTTAGACGAGATTTGCCGAGAATTTTGGTTCTGGGCTTTGGTGTACGGTAGGGAAATTTGTATCGTTATCAAAGGAAAAGGTTTGCGAGGGGAGCAATTCATATCGTTATCAAAACAAAGGGGCAAAAATTGGGCGCTGGTGGCGGGCAAATTGGGGAGGGGCGAGGGGCGGAAGAGACCGGACTGGGCGGGCGAGTTCATGGTACACGTTGGCGTGGATTTGGTTTTATGTCAATGGACGTAATGCTCTAGTACTCCTAGTTTCAGGTTGGAGTCGCCTTGTGCTTTAGGGTGGAGGCGCGGGGGGAAATTTCGGCTTCCAGGCGGGGCAGGAACTTGATGGTTGAGCGGCGAGAATCGCGGTGGCGTGGGGAAAGGCGCGCCGGCTGAAACGAATGATCCGCGCGATTGGCGAGGAATTTTTCATGAATGAAAGAAGTGGTGGCGAGTGATGAGTGGCGAGTCGCACACCAAAGAGCAACGAATGAAACTGGCGCCACTGAAGGCAACGCTGGATGGGAATGCGGGGTTGAGGTGCGGAAAAGCGCACAGGCTGAAGCCTGTGCTACAAAAAGCGTTTGTGCGGCATTATTGGCGACATTTTGTAGAGTGTGTGGACGAAGAAAACTGAGGGAATGAAGTTCCCTGGGGTTGGCGCAACTACGCGTTGGGTTGGCGCGTGAATCGCGGTGGAGTTGGGGAAAGGCGCACAGGCTGAAGCCTGTGCTACCAAAGGCGGCGTGGTGTTTGGTGGCGGAGAGCGGGTACACTCTGCCGATGCCCATCCATCCCTTGGACCTGGCCATTGTGGTGGCGTACCTGCTCGGTGTTACGGCGTTGGGGCTGCACTTCCGTCGCGGCCAGCACAACGCCCAAGA
>PMOV01000098.1 GCA_003161195.1 Acidobacteriota bacterium
AGATAGGCCAGGATGGCTTTTGCGTCGTCGTGGTGCATGTGGTAGATGTGCATGGGAGGACGGAGCACTTCGCCCTGCGGTCCGGTGCCATTTTCGAGGACTCTGGCGAACTGCTCGTCGGTAAAGCTGGGCATGCCCGCCAAGGGCGGTACGGTGTCGGCCCACGGCTGAATATCCGCGACGGGACGGATCCAGGTGGTGGCGCCTTGCAGCCAGGCGTCTTTCTTTAGTTCACCGTGGGAATCGCGCGGGCTGTGGCATTCGCCGCACATGGCCACGTCTTCGACAAGGTAGCGACCGCGCTCGACTTCGCCGCTCGCGGCGGCGCTGGAACTTTGCGCGGTGGCGCTGCGTTGCGCGGCGAACGCGCTGGCAACCAACATAACTGCCGCCAACATCAGGGCGGAAATCCCCAGTGTTATTAAAACGCGGTTACGCATCGCGAAACGCATCGGTCCTCCGGCATTAAAGGGCGTACCGATGTTGCGACAGGGCCCGCGCATCTGTCAATCGCATCGCGCACCGATAGCGTACTGGCGTTCCGGTGACGCTAAATTCGCGGTGTTCGATGCGTTTGCAAGGTTTGAACTATCGACAAAACTTTTTCGGATCCGCCGAATTGCGCGTCAGCGGCCGCTGGCGCTGGAGCGCTGGCGTGGATTGGTGCTCTGTTGCGAAACGGAGGCGAGCATCTCACGCGCCTGATTGAGATGCTCCTGGATCATGGAAATCGAGTTTGCCGCGAAGGCTTTCATGTCATTGCTTTGGCCGCTGCCTGCTTCGTTTTGAAAATCGGCCAGATCTTTTTGGTGGTCATCGACCATGCGCTTCGCGTATTCGCGGTCGAAGGCGCTGCCATGGAGCTTGACCAGGCGGTCGTAGATTTGTTGGTCGTGGGAACTGAGGTTGCCGGGCAAGGAAATACTGTCCTTTTGCGCAGCGGCTTTGAGCTGGTCGGCGGCGGTGGTGTGCTGGACGACCATGCGCGAGGCAAAAGCTTTTACGACATCGCTGGAGGCATGATCGGCGGCCAGCTTACCGAGTTGGATTTCCGCGAGATTGCCGGACGCGGCGGCGCGGGCGAAATGCGCGTCGCCGTCGGCGCCCTGATTCTGCGAGGCGGCGCTGTTTTGCTGGTGCGCCAGGACCGCCCAACTGCCAAGGCCCGTTAGGAAAATGGTGAGGCAGCTGACATAGATGATTTTGGAAAGTCTTGATTCGAGTGGCATGCTGGTCCCCAAGTGGTACAAGTTCTGACATTTCTAATGTAGAGGCTGGGGGTTGCCAACCCAATCGGGCGGGCGCTGTAGGATACGTGCGGGAAAGGCCTTAGGTTGGTGAAGTTACGGCACACCGTGGTTCTACGATACGCCTGTGGACCGGGAGGACGCAGCATCGCTTCGCGCCTGCTTGTTTCCCGTCTCACACCGCGCGTCTCATTTCATTCGAACGATATACGCATCAGTAAAATACCTTGACATGCTACCATTCTCCATGCTACCGTGCGACGTGATAGTCGCCTTCCAGCTCGGCTCGCACTCGGTTCCCATCAACGAGAGCTCCACCAAAAACGCCCAAATTTTGCCCCTTTGTTTTGATAACGATACGAATTGCTCCCCGCGCAACTCCCGTGTTTTGATAACCATACAAGTTCCCCTACCGTACACCTCAAGCCTCCTTCAAAAATCCTCTCCGAAAGGACTTTCCCAGGCCCTATTCGCCCTTAACTCGAACATTTTAAAAGCGCTTAGGAAAGTTAGGCCGGGCGGGCGATGTCCACGACGAAGCGGTATTTTACGTCGCTGGCCAGCAGGCCCTTGTACGCTTCGTTGATTTGGTTGCTTTTCATCAGTTCGATGTCCGAGACGCTGTTGTGCTTGCCGCAGAAATCGAGCCTCTTTGCGGCGGATCTAAAAAAGTAAAAAGATGACACAGCGGCGCAGAGTTGCGCTGAGGAAGGAGAAAGGCGGAGAAAAGCTGCGACGCGACCACTACTGGTCGTCGTATTCGCGAGGGACGTCGTCCTCCGGGACTTCGTGCGTGGTGACTTCGCCTTCGTCGGCGTCGCCCGCGTCTTCGACGCCTTTAACGGCTTCGGCCTCGAATGCGTTGCCTTCCTCGAGGAGTTCGTCGACGCTTTCGGAATCGGCGGATTCGCGATTGGAGAGGCCTTGGAGATCGCCGGACTGTCCGCCGGAGCGCGCGCCTAGACCTTTGGGCTCGAACTCGAGCGAGTCAGTCTGTTCGTGCTTGCCACGGGTGCTTATTCGGCGGTGCTTGGTGGCGGGAGCTTTCGCCGCGGCTTTCACTGTCTGTTTTGACGGCGCTTTCGCGACGGCCTTTTTTGCGGGCTTAGCTGTGAGTCGTTTTTTTGGCGCAACGCTCTTTTTTGCTGCGGGCTTTTTTGCCGCGGACTTCTTAACGGGCTTCTTTGTACCTTTTGCGGAGTTCTTGGGTGCGGTTTTTTTAGTTTTCTTTTTGGTGGCCATGCCGAAAGTCTAGCACTTCTTTGGGTGATGGTCAGGTGTACGGCCGTTACAATGGCGGACTTTTCTGACGGGCAGTTTACCGGGGAGCGGGTTTGGCCTATGCTCTGTCACACAGGATTGCACGAACAGGCAGACGGAGTTTTGCGATGATGAAGATCGAAGAAGTGCTGTCGCGTATTCACGATATCGGAATCATCCCGGGCATACGCACGTCGTCAGGGCAGGATGCCCATTTTGCGGCGGACGCCGTGGCGAGCGGAGGGATTCCCATCGTGGAAATCACCATGACGATTCCGGGAGCCATCGACACCATCGCGTATTTGGCGCAGCACATCCCGGGCGTGCTGATTGGTGCGGGGACGGTGCTGGATGCGGAGACGGCGCGGAAATGCCTGGACGCTGGCGCGCAATTTTTGACTGGCCCGTGCCTGGATTTGTCGGTGATCGAGGCGGCCAAGAAGCACAACGTGGCGATGATCGCGGGCGCGTTGACTCCGACGGAGATTCATTCGGCATGGCAGGCCGGGGCGGATTTGATCAAAGTGTTTCCGTGCGCGCAGATGGGCGGCGATACCTACATTCGGGCGCTGCAGGGGCCGTTTCCGAAGATTCCGCTGGTGGCGGCGGGAGGAGTGAATCAGCAGACGGCGGCGAATTTTATTCTGGCGGGGGCGGCGGCGATCGGCATCGGATCGGAGTTGGTACCGCGGGAGGCGATTCAGAAGCGGCGGGCGGAACAGATCCGTGAATTGGCGAAGAGATTTTTGCGGCTGGTGACGACGGCGCGGTTGCGGCTGGGGCCGCGGGAAACGATGGCGGGGTCGGCGGTGACGCATTAGGTTTGGTTGCGTCCAGGAGTTGCACGGAGAAAACAGAGAAAAGATAGAGATAAAGATAACGCCGAGGCGCAGCGTTCGCAGAGGAACGCAGAGATGGCAGAGCTCGCGGAGAACGACTCGTTATTTTCGGTTTCACGTGTAAGAGAAAAGGGTGGGGATGAGCGAACACGAGAGTTTGGTGGTGGCGGCGAAGTTGGCGCGAGAGAATGCGCATGCGCCGTATTCGAATTTTCGGGTGGGGGCGGCGGTGCGGGCGAATTCCGGACGAATTTTTGGCGGGTGCAACATTGAGAATGCCAGTTATGGGTTGACGGTTTGTGCGGAGCGCGTGGCGTTGTTCAAGGCGCTGTCCGAGGGGGAGCGAGATTTTTCGGCGGTGGCCGTGGTGACGGACGCGGAACGACTGACGCCGCCGTGTGGGGCTTGCCGGCAATTGATTTGGGAGTTTTGCGGGGATGTCCCAGTGGTGCTGGCGAATCTGCAGGGCAAGATGAAAACGTTTCACATGGGTGCGCTGTTGCCGGAGCCGTTTGACTCGTCCAGTTTCTAACCGCTTTCGTACAGTAATTCGTATAGTGAATTGGGTGCGGCTGGCACCGAGAAAACGCGCGCCGGGCGGTAGCTCGCGCGAAGCCAAACTGGAAATTTGCTGCGAGCCGGCGCGCCTCTGGGGGTATCATTTTAGCAGACGGACGTCACCCACCCGGCGCTTGTCTGCGAATTGGGGTTGCGCAGGCGGGAATATGCCTAACGAAGTGAATCGACTCGAAGTTCGCGTGCCGTTGCGCGTGGCCGTGGATTTGGCCAGCTTGCAGGTGCGTTTCCCCGCGCAACAAGGGGTGACGGAGAACGTGAGTCTGCATGGGGCGCGAGTGATTACCGGGCGGCCTTTGCCGCTGAATGAGCGGCTGAATGTACGGTCGCTGGTGGGAGATTTGCGATCGCGGGCGCGGGTGGTGTATTGCGAGCCGCGTCCGGCGGGGGATTTTGTGGTAGGGTTGCAGCTTTCGGCGACGGCGGGAGACTGGACGCTGCCGAAGCGCTCTTTGAAGTCGAACTGACGGGCGGCCAAGCGCAATTAAAAGGCACGCAAATACAAATGGCGGACCAGTTTTGGTCCGCCATTTGTATTTAGAGAAGCGCGGCCGCTGGAAAAGCCAGCTTCAGGGACTCCTCAGTGGGCGACGGCACCGGATTGGGCGGCAATGATGGGTTCGGTGCTGTCCTGAATGGTGAGCATGTCGGTGCGCATCTTGTCCCACTCGCGGAGGACCAAACCGTTGGCGGCGAAGAAGCGGCGGATTTTGGCGCTGTCCCACTTGAGGACGTCTTCGAGAACGGGCACCAGGACGCTCATGGCGTTGTCGCTGAGGATGGTGCGCTTGGCCACGCGAGTGATGAATTGCGCTTCGCTGACCGCGATGGTGCGGCCGTCGTGCTGGTTGACGTGCATCATCACCGGGAGATCGGAACTGCCATCGCCCATGTAGATGATGTTGTCGTGGGTGATGCCGAGGGCGGCGCGGATTTCCTCGAGCACGGTGATTTTGCCCCAGCCGGCGGTGGCGCGAATGATGGAGTGCACGCTGTTGTCATCGTTCCAGCGGAAGCGCGTACCGAAGATATGGTCAGGCGGGACGATGCCCTCGAGCGCGGACTGGATGATCTCCTGCGGCGAGGCGGAGATGACGTTGAAATGGAACTTGTAGCCTTCGGTGAGATTCTCGAGCGAACGAGCGAAGAGGGCTACGTCATGCTTGAGACGGATTTTTTTGCCGGTCTCGACGAGGTGCTCTTTGCGGACGTGACGAAAGTCTGGGTCGTGGAGGATGAGGTAGCTGAGCTCCGCGCCCTGCTGGACGAGATTGATGGCCGAGAGGCCCTTGACCTTGTCGTGGAAGCCGTTGAAGCCGATGAGTTCGCTGAGGACCACGCCGGAATCGTTGAAGCTTAGCGTTTGGTCAAAATCGCTGGCTAAGAGATATTGCTTGGACACCATGTTCTAGTACTCCTTGTACTGCGGGACGTGCGCCACGCACTGCCTGGCGCCAAATTACTTGCTGCTGTATCTACGATACCGCCCCGCTAGGGGTGAGCTGCGTGAATATTTTGGATGGTTTTCATGCGTAAAATCGTGAACGTTTCATTCGCCACCAATTAGATGCGTCGGGAGGGTAAACGGCTTAAAGTAAAGGAGTTGTGACGATAAACCCAATGGGATGTGCGAGATAAATAGTGCGCGGTGATGGGCTTGACCCTGACGAATACGAGGCGAATGGGTCGGTTTGGGCCTCTCTGGGGTTGCAACTTGAGACGGCGGAGGAGACTTATCGGCGATCAGGGACTTGACAACCTAGGGCTCAAGGCGTGGTGCGTCAGTAGAAAAGGGAGGCTAGCCAGCTGCGGACTTGGGCCAAAGGGCCGGGCTTTGCGGTAGAACTGGCCGCGGGAGGCTCGTCGGTCACCCTATAGGGTTGGCTGGTGGACGGGTGAATGTAGAGAGCGCGAAGTTCGGCGGCGTTCAGGGGGCGGGCGCCGCGGCGGCCGAAGATGGCTAGCTGGTTGCCGGATTCATCGATGGCGCGGTCGCGATCGATGCCTTTGGAGATGGCTAAGGCGGGGCCTTTGGTAGGAGCGGTGGCGATGAGTTTGGGCGTGGGGCGGGGGCTGAAGCCAGAGAAGTGAGCGGCGTCGTCCCAGGGAGAAAGGATTTGTAGGATGCGGAGACCGTTGTGGCCGTCGGCGACGAAGGCGAAAGCGGTGGCGGCGACCATGCCGATTTTTACATCGTTGACGTCGTTGAGCTGGCCGTTGGCGGTGAACATTTGATCGAGTTGCGGGGATTCGGGATTTTCTACATTGACGATGGCGATGCCTTGCTTTCCCGCGGAGACGTAGGCGTAGGTGCGGGCAACGTAGACGCTGCGAGCGTCGGTAAGCGGGACGAGCGCATTGGCGATTGATTTTGGTTGCGCCAGATCAGTCACGTCGAAAGTCTTGAAGCCGTCGGCATCTACGACGAAGGCATAGCGGAATTGCACGGCGACGGCTCGCGGGTGATTGAGGATCGGGGCGGCGATGGTGGCGGCAATTTGCGGCTTAATCGGATTATTTAGATCGACGACGACGAGGCTCGTGTCGGTCAGGACATAGGCGTAGGTGCCCGCGATGGTGATGCGTTTTGCGCCGGTCAGCGCGCCATGGGGATTGAAGGCTAACGCGCGCTGCAGAAAATTGTTGGCGGGATTGCCGTCGAGCAGGGTGCCGACGCCGGGGCTTTTGGCTTTCAAGTCGGGATTGCCGATGACCACCAGACCTTCTTCTTGGTCAGCTACGTAGAGGAAACCGTAGAGAAGATGGATGGGCTGCTCCTCGTTTTCGGGGAGTTGCACGCGCAGNNCGCTGGCCGATGGGGCTGACCGGTGCGGTGGTCATTTTCTCCGAGAAATTTTTGTTGTCAATGTTGGCGATGTCGTAGACCCGGAGGCCGCCTTTGCCGGTGGCGGCATACGCGTATTCGCCGCGTTGCTGGATGTCGAGCACGTTTCCGGCGTGCTCGGCCTGCGCGTGCAGCTGGCGATCCTCTTTCACGAATTTCTTGTAATTAGCGGGATAGGCAATCCGCTGCAGGTCACTGCCGTAGATGGCTTCCGGTTCATCGTGTTCGGCGACAGTGATGGCTTCAAATCCTCTGTTGCCGGTAGCGACATAAATGTAGCGGCCCATGAAATTCATGAAGTTGGTGCCCTGCAAAGTCAGCTGCGCGAGCCACGCGTTGTTGTCATTTTTTTCGGAGACGTGGCAGTCGCTGCACTGCTTGGTTTCCTTGGCGCGGACAGTGTGCGGGACGAAGGTGCTGTAGCCCTGGCCGCTGAAGCCGGGGGCAGATATAGTTTGCTGTTCGTAGTACAGCCAGTCACGGTTGGCGTTTTGCGAGCTGACGAGCACCGCGCAGCTGGAGCGTGCGGGGGCGATGCGATGGCCGGTGACCGTGCCGTCGACGCCCAGCATGTAAATGTCGTCGCGCAGGACCTGGAAATTATAGCTCGTGTAATTGCGGGTCATCAGGCCTTCGTTGTGCAGCATGGGCCGTTTTACGTTGGCGGTCATTTGCAGATGGCAGCCGAAGCAGGTGGGCGTCCAGCTAGTGTGGCAGGAATAGCACGTCATGCTGGAATTGGGATGGGCCAGGTGCGTGTCGTCCTGCGGCATGCGGCTTGGGACGGCGCCGTCGGTGGCGATCATTTTTGCGCGTTGGGATTTCGCACTGTAATGGATATTTCCCGGCGTTATGGTGTCGGCGGTCTGGACAATTTCCCATTCCTTGTGCTCATCGGTCATGGAGCGTTGGAAGAGCTGGTCGCCGCGCCATTCGAAACGGCGGAGTCCCCAGGGGGTGCGCAGGGCTTCCAAGTGGCGGCCGCGCGGTTCGCCGGGGCGCACGGGGTCAGGCGCGGCCGGACCGGAGGTGATCAGCGTGGCTTTGTTGCGGATGGTGCCGTGGCAGTCGATGCAATCGATTTCGATGGCGGCGCGCGGTTCGCCGTAAATTTTTCCGTTGCCGTGATTATCTTGCGCGAAGTGGCAATCGTTGCATTGCATGCCCTTTTCGAGGTGAATGTCCATCAGGTGGACGGCTTTGCCGAAGCGGTCAGGGTCGTCGAAGGCGATGGGCTGGCCGTCCTTGTCAAGCCAGTTGCCTTTGCGGTCGTGATTGAAGACGGCGCGAAAGACCCAGCCGTGGCCGTGGAAGTCGGCGAATTTTGTGGTTTTTAGTTTGTCGTTGAATGCGGCGCTGCCGGTGAGTTCCAGAAATTTTTCGTCGCCCCAGAGGCCGCGGACGGCGGCTGCTTCCGGATTGCGCAGGTAGGACTGATAGCGCTGCTCTTCGGTGGGATTGCGCTGCTCGGGCGGGTACATTTTGTCGCCGTCGATTTCGTTGTCCCACCAGGTAAGGCCAAAGTAGGTGGTGACCATGTTGGTGCCGGGATGGATGTGGCAGTTCATGCATTGGCTGGAGGGGATGCTGCGCGTGAAGGTGTGTTTGATGGGATGGCCGGGCTCGTTCTTTGGGATGGTGGGATCGGCGGAGGCGCTCAGGCCGGAATGGCCGTATTGGGCGTAGTTTGCGGAGTGCACGGCGTCGCTGTCGTTGGCGTAGATCACATGGCACGCGGTGCAGCCGCTGGCACGATAGTCTCCCGGGTGATCGTTGGTGCCGGGTAACGACATGACGGGATCGAGGAGACGGGTTTTTTGCAGGCCCAGAAAGACGGGATCGGTGCGGAGCTCGGTCCCGAAGCCCCGGTCACTGAGCTGATCGTCGGGCTTGCCGGGGTCGTCTTCGCGATTGGGATTGCCGAGCTCGGACTTTTTGCGGCCACCACGCTCGAAGACGCGGAGGACGTTGCCGGGTTGTGAGGTTTCCCAGCGAAGGAGGGGTTCGAGTTCGGGGAGCACGCCCTTGGTGCGAGTTTCTTCTGGGAGCGGCGGAGGGAAAGTCTTGATCGCTTGCGGCCTGCCGTGGTGGTCGTAGCTTTCGCCGAAACGCGTATTTTTGAATGGGTAGCCGCCGTTGTTGTAGAGCGCGGCGCCCCAGAGCATCCCGGAGTGGGTCATCATGCTGGTGGAGACGGCGCGGGTTTCGCTCGCGTGGCAGCCCGCGGCGCCGCAGGTTTCGGGCGCTGCGCGAAGGTCGCCGGGATTGACGAATTTTACGTACTCGTAGGATTCCTCGAGCCACTTCGTGTAGACGCGCTGAGGCACGGCGGTGGTGTCTTTGAAGATTTTTTCTTTCGGCTGGACGTGGGCTTTTTCTTTAGCGGCTCGGTATTCGGCGGAGTTGGGCGCGGTGCCTAGCGGAATTTGGATGGTGTTGTTGCCGCCGTGGCAATCGGTGCAGCCCAGGAAGACGGTTTTGCT
>PMOV01000272.1:0-3879 GCA_003161195.1 Acidobacteriota bacterium
TGCGAAAACACAATCGGCTGCCCTTTGCCCCAATCCTTGTAATAAATCTCTACCCCGTCCTTCGTCTTAATCGTGCTCATAAGCTGTCCTCCCAATGTCTGAACTCAATCTCCGGCAAACGCCGTAGAGGGTGTAGATGACCCCGACACGCCGGATGGCCACCTTATTTTGAAAAGTATTTGCGGCGCCGCGAATAGACCGTCAAGGATGGGTCACTGCTTTTCAATATAGAGCGCATCAGCTAAGCCCGCCGCCCCGTCCACTCGCGGGGCTCGTTGGGAGCGCCCCCCGACCAACTACTCGCCCTTCTTCGCCGCCCCCGCATCATCCGGCCCAACAAAATTCACCACAAAAGGCCCAATGCCACTCACCTGCACGATCCCATCCCCCTTGCACTGCGCATAGTGCCGCATTTGCGGCGCCGCCGACGCAAAACCGCCCACAGGGATTTCCTTCAACGCGGCGTCGTCCCACTTCGCGCCCATTCCCAGCAAAAATGTGCCTTTAATCACCGTCACATTTTCCGTAGTCGGATGCCANNCCCATCGGGTCGCCCTGCAGCACCGCAAGCTTTAGCGTCCCGCCAATCTCCACCGAAGGCGTACCCACCAGCGCCGCCGCCGGAATGTCCATCCATTGCTCCGCCCCCGGCATCACCACCGGACTGTGCGTAGCGCCCCCGCTCTTTTTCTCGCCCGGCGTCTGGTGCGCAGCCAACGTCTGCGCCACCGCCACCACAGTCACCACCAGCAAGCACGCAACCACCACACCAATTCCCAGCTTCCTCATAGCTCTATCCTCCTCCGCATTTCAAATCCCAAGTTTGTGCTTTGTAAATCGGGCCAGGGCACTTCTGCTGCGCGGAGATTAGCACTAAGCACCCACTACCTTCAATTCCAATGCCGCCAGCACGGCGCCTTCAGTAGCACAGGCATTCTTGCTTGTCCTGACGAAGGAAGGGCCTGTGCGCCATTGCGTAGCCACCTCGCCTAGTAGACGTTGGATTCCCTGGGAGCGCCAACGCTTCTCCATCCCGCGAAGTATGCGGGATGAATCCCCCGACGGGCGCCTTTCCCATCAAATTCCCACCCCTCCACCAACGCAATGCGTCGCGCTACGGCTTGAGGTGTCGCCCAGCCCTTGCACTCAACCAATCGAGTCCCGTCCGTCCCCCACAAAACGCAAGACTTACCGCTTTGCGCTTACGGCATCCCAGATGCCCTGTCCATTCCGTAGGATTACCCAAATCAATTCCCTGAAAGGTCGAAAAATGAAAAGAATCATGGCTTTGCTCTTGCTCGTGCTCATCCCTCTGACCACCTCCGCGGTCGAGGGCAGTCAAGTCATGTACGTCGGCGGCACCGCTATGAATCGCCTCCAACTCGAGCTAACTGGCTCCGTCAGGTACTATACGGTCTATAGCTTGACAAATCAACAGTTCCATGCTATCGTGCCCTGTGACACTCGCTTTTCACCCCCGCCCAGGTACAACACCCCCGCAACAAGCCGCTTTTTTGCCCCTTTGTTTTGATAACGATACGAATTGCTCGCCGCGCAACCCCTTTCGTTTGATAACGATACAGATTCCCCTACCGTACACCCTTTTCCCCATCAAAAAATCAGCGGGCCACGCGTTTAGAATCCACACCGATACAAGCAGTAAACTACTTGGAATCTTTAGGTTGCAGGGCGGTTTGCGGGGATTTGCTGCGGGCAAACTACTTGGGGAACTGCTTCACGCTGGTCACACGCTCGCCGGTGAAGCGCACAAAGACCGTCTTCGACGGCGGCTGGCCGTAAATCCAGTCCTCGATGTCGTTGCCGTCCGCATCCCGCTCACGCACCTTGTGGTCCGGCTTGCCCACCGCCGCGATCACCATTTCGCGGTCCATGCCCACGATCGGCTGGCGCTCTTGAATGGCTTTCTTGATGTCCGGCGGCAAGGTATCGATCCACTGGACCGACGCCGAGCGCTGCTTCTTGAAATCGATGAACGGCGAAAGCAGCGTCTTCAGATCGTCCGGCGAAACGTCCGGCACCTGCTTGCCAAACTCGAAGAAAATCGTGCTGCCCATGCCGGGCTGAATTCCCGGAGGCCCGGCATCGGGGTTGGGGTTCGTTTGGCTCACCTGCGCCGTGGGCATCCCGCTCATTTCAATGTGGATGCGGTCGCGCAGCCGCTTCTTGCCGCGCCCGCCGCCNNACCGCCGCGCCATGCGTGGCCACCTGCGTCTCGAGTTGCTGGAAATTGACGGGATTGCCCACCGGAACGATCAAGCCGTCTTTGCCGGCAGGCAGCGGCTTGATAGCCTTCGCCAGCTCGCCGGACACGTAGCGGATCAGCAGCAATCGCGAGCTTTCCTGCAACGTCCCGGAAAGCTTCAGCGTCGTGGTCGCATCGCCCTTGGCCTGCGCAGCCGGCGACGCCTGTTGGTCCGAGGAACCGGCAGCGCCGGAATTCGCATTGCCGAAGATTGGCACTTCCTCGCCTGGAGCGAACGTCGGCGTCTCTGGAGCGGGCGCGCGCAAGCTGTTGATGCGCGGCACATCCGCGAACACCAACAGCCACACCGACAGCAAACATGCCAGGCTGGAATTCATAACTTGCGAACTTCCGCGTTCCTCGCGCCCCGAACGTTAATAACCCTGCGCAGCGGCCAAAGTTCCCAGAGCCGCCCTGCCCGTAGCCGACTACCCTTCTGTACCCAATTCTATGATGCGGGAAACCGCCTGAACAGATACCCGGGGGTCCAGAAGAGGCCCCGCGTTGCCCTGTCCGCTCGCCGGGCTGGACCGCCCGCGCGGTACCCTGTCCCGCAGGACGGGCAGCATTTTCTCGCTCTGGCTCGCCATCACGGCGGCGCAATCTCAGCGCGAAACCACCTGCACGCCCTGGCGGTCGATGTTCACCGGCAAGACCTGCGCTCCCGCAGCAGTAATCACGTGCTCCACGGCCGAGCGGGCCTCGGGCTGAATCAGCATTACCACGCAGCCGCCGCCCCCTGCGCCGCACACCTTGCCCGCCAAGGCGCCTTTGCGCAGCGCGCCTTCAATCACCTTGTCGATCGTCTTGGTCGAAATTGTCGGCAGGTTGCGCTTGCGGAACGACCATTCCTCGCGCATCAGCGCCCCGGCGTGCTTCCAGTCCTCGGCTTCGAGCGCTCCGCGCAACTGCTGGGCAACTTGCGAAATGCGCTCCAATCCGTGGCGCACCTCGCGCTTGCCGTCGATGTGCGCCTTAAACACTTCCCAATTGTTGATCCCGTGCTGCCGCGGCTTCCCGGTGTAGCACACCACAATGCGCTTCTCGAGTTCATTCAGGTCGACGCGCAACTCCACGCGATGCTCGCCGCCCGCGGGCAATTCGATCGCCGCAGCCCCGCCGAACGCCGGCGGATAGTGATCCTGCGTTCCCGTCGGCACGTTGATCACGATGGCTTCCGCGTCCCGGCTGATGTGAATCCAGTCCACCTTGCTCTTCCCCGCCCCAGTGAAGCGGTCGAGCGCGGCGCAAATCGCCACCGCCATGGCGCTCGAGCCCCCAATGCCCGCACCCGCCGGCGCCTCGGAATCGGTGGTCAGCGAAAAGCCGCCGCTCGGTCGGAAGAATTTGGCGATCTCCGCCAGCAGCGGCAATTTGTAGCGCTTCGCTTTCACCATTGCGTCGAAGGACGTAAACGATTCTCGTCGTTTCGTGTCCTTGGAGATGAGCTGAATCTTTTCGTCACCGCGATCGTGCGTCTCGATGGTGCAGTACGCGTAACGCGAAATCGCCACGTTGATCGTCGCGGCGCCCGGATGAAACAGATACAGCGGCCAGATATCCAGGGTGCTTCCCGCCAGGTCCACACGCGTCGGCGCCTTCGCATCAATGATCAT
>PMOV01000272.1:3908-14319 GCA_003161195.1 Acidobacteriota bacterium
CCTTCGCGACGTTCGCGGTCCAGGGCCACGTTCGGCTCAAAACACTTGCGGCAGCGCGCTTCGTACATCTCGCCGGCGCCCACCACGATTAATTCGTCGCTCTCAAACAGCCGCTGCGTGTGCACCGCGGGATTCCCGCAGCGTACGCAAATTGCCAGCAGCTTTACGATTTCTTCCGCTACTGCCAAGAGCCGCGGCATGGGCTCAAACGGCCGCCCCAGATAATCCGTGTCCAGGCCCGTCACAATCACGCGCTTGCCTAGATTCGCCAGCTTGGTGCACACCTCGACCACTTCATCGCCAAGAAACTGCGCTTCGTCGATGCCGATCACTTCCGTGCGCGGCTGCACCTTCTCCAAAATCTCCGCCGCCTTTGCCACGTTTTCCGAAGCGATGCCCAGCCCCGAATGCGAAACGATCTGATCCGCCTCATACCGCGCGTCGATGAGCGGCTTGAAAATCTGCACACGCTGCCGGGCAAATTCCGCGCGCCGCAACCGCCGAATCAACTCTTCACTCTTCCCCGAAAACATGGGCCCAACCACCACTTCGATCCAGCCCATGTTCCCTTTCACAATATCCAAGGTTTATCCTCTCGCCCCAGTTGGCACGCGATGGTAACACTCGCCTCACACACTCTACAACACGAGCACACCACACACGACGATTTGGACGCGGGAAACGACGCAGGAAAAAGATGCAGGGAGAAAAAGTGTGGCACGCAGGAATTAGGGGCAACAAATTGTAGAAATCAACTACCCACGCCTGCCAATCCTATCGCTGAGGAGGGGTGCTGTTCTCTGAGACCGAGGCGGCAAAATTGATGGCCTTCGCGGCGACGATACCCTTGCCTTCCTGGACGGTCAAGAATTGATTCGGCTGCACGTCCGCGATGCTGTCCTTGCGGCCGCTGGGCCACGCGATTTCGAGACGGAGATTCCTGGCGCTGCCTGGCTTGCCAAGGCCGAAGGTCAGCGGCAGTTCGCTCTGCGAGAGGTAGCTGGAGCCGCCTTTCACCATGCGCGTCATACTCGCGCCGCCTTTGCTGGTGAGTGTAACTTTTGCGCCGATGGCGTCGCGATTGGATTTGGTGCCGATCAGTTTCAATCGCAGCACATCATTTTGGTTGGCGTTGTCGTTGCGTAGCAAACGCGCAGAACCGTTGTTGGCGGTG
Source organism: Acidobacteriota bacterium (assembly GCA_003161195.1). Taxonomy (GTDB): domain Bacteria; phylum Acidobacteriota; class Terriglobia; order Acidiferrales; family UBA7541; genus Acidiferrum. The sequence goes on from PMOV01000272.1 coordinate 5,083, forward strand.
ATAACCAGGTCGAGGTCGCCGTCGTTGTCAAAATCGGCGTAGGCCAGCCCGCGGGCAACCACCGGCTTTTGCAGCGCGCGGCCCAGTTTGCCCGATACGTCCTCAAATTTGCGGCTTCCCACATTGCGGTAGATTCCGGCGGGTTGCGCATAGCGCAGGGTCGGCTGGACGACGGAAATGTCATCGGACACGTGGCCGTTGGCCGCGACGATGTCCAAAAGGCCGTCGAGGTCGTAGTCCATGAAGAAGCAGCCGAAGGTCAGCGACTGCGTGGTCATCTGGGCAATGCCGGAGCGCAACGATTCATCTGCGAATAGTCCGGAGCCGTCATTGCGATAGAGAGAGGTGCTCTCATTGGTGAAATTTCCGATCAACAGGCTGGGAGAACCGGAATTGTCGATGTCCGCGGCATCCACGCCCATGCCGGCGCGCACCCTGCCCGACTCGCTGAAAGCTATGCCAACATCGACGCCCACGTCGGTGAACGTTCCGTCGTGGTTGTTGCGATACAGCTTGTTGGGCTCGGTATCGTTCGAGACGAAGAGATCGAGCCAACCGTCAGCGTCGTAATCGAGGAGCGCGACACCCAGCGCTTTGCCCTTGGGATCCAGCAGGCCGGCCTGCTTGGTTACGTCCTCGAAAAATCCGTTGCCCTTGTTGTGATAGAGGCGCGAGGTTTCGCCTTTGTAGGTTTGCGGCGTGCAGTAGGATTTGTTTTTGTTGTCGAGCGTGCAGTACTGATCTTTTTCGATAGACCACTCGATGTAGTGAGTGACGAAGAGATCGAGCTTGCCATCATTGTCGTAATCGAACCACACGGCGCTGGCGGAGAAGCCCGGGCTGGCCACGCCGGCTTTGGCGGTCACGTCGGCGAATTTGCCGTTGCCCAGATTGTGAAAGAGGTGATTCGAGCCCACCGTGGTGAGATACAAATCGTCGAAGCCATCGTTGTCATAGTCGCCGACGGCGCAGCCGAGACCGTAGCTCGCGATGGCCAGGCCGGCTTCACGCGTCACGTCGGTGAAGGTGCCGTCGTGATTGTTGTGGTACAACGCCGGATAGGATTTGGCTCCGGTTTTGTGTTCCGGCCAATCCATCGAATTGACGAAGAAAATGTCCTGCCAGCCATCGTTGTCGTAGTCGATGAAACAGACGCCGCTGCCCATGGTTTCGGGAAGATATTTTTTCCCGAATGCGCCGCTGTTGTGTTTGAAGTGAATTCCCGCCTGCGCGGTAACGTCAACGAACTCGATGGGGCCCGACGGCCGCGCGGCCACCGTAGCGCCCTGCGGGGCTGCGCTTGGCGGTGAGGATGACGATGGCGAGGAAGATGGAGCTCCGGTGGACGAGGGGGGGCTCTGGGCAGACACTATCGGCTCGGGCGAAACCTGCGCGGAGCGATCGTCACGACTCTTGTTGCAGCCGGCGAACGAAAGGGCGCCGCAGAGCAGCAGAACGGCGAATCGCCTCATGCCGTCACTTGCGCGGGCACAGTGCGGCGAGATGCGAGCCACATTTCGATGAGCATCGCGGCCGGCCCAACGATGAAGAGGGCGTAAAACGGGGCGTAGACAACATGGTCGAGCCGGAGAAGCATTTCGACGAAGGCGACCAAGGCCACCACGATGCATTGCCACTTTTTGGAGTGAACCGTCGTTTTGGGATCGGTGATCATGAAAAAGATAAATAGCTGATACATAGGCCCGGTGAGCGGGGCGATCTCCGACTGCCAGGGATCGCCAGTGAGAAAGCTGCGCAGGAAGGCGAAGACGATGAAGCAGGCCACGTACGTGCCGGTGATGTGAAAACGATGCAGACGCGCGATGCTGACGGAGCCGAGAACCCACACGACGAGCATCGGCAGCAAGTAGTTTCCCCATTGAATGCTGAGGCCCGCGACGGTGGCGGGAGCGAGAAAGAGCAACACGGAAATGCCGAAGTTAGACGGATTCCAGATGTGCCTCCCATTCACGCGCAAAACATACTTGGACATGATGGAGATCACGGCGCACAGAACGTATGGCCAAAACGCCAGCGAACGCACCAGAATGCCGACGCTGATACCGCTGATGTAGGCGCTGGCAAGATTGGGCCATTGGCCTTTGAAGATTCGCCCCAGAAGCAGTTCAGTGAGCAGGCTGGCAACGATGGCGATGCCGGTTTTTTTGTAGCTTTCCAGAATGCCAAAGGATAAATGCCCGGCGATGAGAATGCAGGTGATGAACAGCGGCGCGATGTAGCGGTTATCGAGGCTGAAGAAACCGTTCGAAATAGCCGGTTTGGCCTGCTGTGGCGTGACGAGAACGCCGGGTTGTCCGATGCCGGTTGGTTGACTCATGCCGGTTCCTTGACCTCATGGAGTTCATTGGGCGCGGGGGCGTCGATGGTCTGAATTTTACCAGAGGGCCAGCGGATTACGGCTTTTTCAATCTTCGGGAATTTGCCAAGACCGAAATGGAGACGGCGCTGGCTCTGGGCGGCGAAACCGCTGCCGCCAGAGACTTCCTGGGACTGCAGCTGTCCATTCCAGAAGACGGTGACTTGCGCGCCGATGGCGCTGCGATTGCTTTTGGTTCCTTCGAGCGCGAACTCGATCCACTTATTTTCCGGCGTAACGGTGTTTTTGTAGATCAGCAGGGGGCCGCGCTGATTGGCCACGATCACGTCGAGCACGCCACGGTTCCACAAATCGGCCATGGCTACGGCGCGGCCGTCGTAGGTATCGGTAACGCCGACCGCCTGCGCGACATCGACGAACTTTCCGCTGCCATCGTTGAGCCACAGATGCTTGCTTTGGTAGCCGCTCAAGCTGCGACCTTGCATAGCCGGCCAATTTTTGGCGTCGTTGATGATGGCACTGTGCCCGCCGGCAATTTTGGAGAAGTCGTACCAGTAACTTTTATTGTGGTCCAGCGAAACGTAGCCGTTGGTGAGGTATAAATCCAGAGTCCCATCGTTGTTCAAATCACCGAATTGCGCGCCGAAGCTCCAGCCGCCGATTTCCACGCCAAAATCGCGCGCCAGGTTTTCGAATTGCAACTGGCCGCCGCCGGCGCCTTCCTTCGGTACCCACAAATTATTTCCCTGAATGAGGACGCCTGCTTCGGAAATATTGGAGACGTAAACGGAATAGCGGCCCTGGTTGAGAATGTCGCCAAAGCTGGCGTTCATGCCGCTCTTGGGAGCGAAGCCGACGCCGGCCTGTTCGCCGACCTCGTGGAAGCGGTGGCCGTCGTTGATATAGAGCTCGGAAGCGCCGTAGTCATTGGCGATGAAGAGGTCCGGATGGCCGGTGCCGCGCAGGTCCGCGGCGACGCTCGCCAGCGCCCAGCGACGGCTGTTAATGCCCAGCTTTTCGCTGACTTCCTCAAATTTTCCGTTGCCGAGATTGTGGAAGAGATATTTGCGGCCGCCGTTTTTCGCATACTCAAAACTGTCGGGCATCATTTTGGTGGAAGAGAGATGCCACAGGTCGACGTCTTCGGGATAGTAGCCGCCGATGAAAAGATCCAGCAAACCGTCGCCGTCATAGTCAAACCAGAGCGCGGTGTTGGCGTTGATCCATGGCGGCAGGCCAGCCTGTTCGGTTACGCGCGTGAAGCCATGTCCGGCATCGTTGTGAAACAGTTCCGGCTTGCCCCACTTGATCAGCAACAAATCTTCGTAGCCATCGTTGTCATAGTCGCCCCAAACGGCGCCCATGGAAACGCCGGTGCCCGGTTGATTCACGTCCGCGACGCCCAACTCTTGCGCTACGTCCTTGAAGGTGCCGTCATGCATATTGCGATAGAGCGCATTCTTGCCGCCCTCTTTGCTGGTGGTGACGTACATGTCCGGCCAGCCATCGCGATCGAAATCGACGATGGAAACGGACGCGCCCATGGACGCGACTTGGGGCATGATGTGATTTAACTGCGGGTCCAGCGTGGGGGCCTGGTGGACAAAGTTCACTCCGGCCGCGTGCGAGACTTCTTGCAAATAAAAACCGTGGCGCGCCAGCGCGGTTTGCAGATCCAGCTGGGTTTTCGCGCTTTCGCGGCGCGCGGCCAATCGGCGAGCGATGAGCGGCGAAAACACCAGCCCCGCGAAGATAATGGCCAGAATAATTCTTGCCGTGGGGCCGCGTTTCACTTGGGTGGCGCGCTCCGGAGGGAATTTTGGAAGATTTCTGGCGTGATATAGCGCGTGTGATAGTTCCGCCAGTCTTCGGGGTGCTGGCGATAGACGTATTCATCTTCCAGACGCCCCGGCGGGGTGACGTACAAATCTTTGCCGTGATACGGCAAAGGCAGAACGGTTTTCGAAAATGTGGAATTGAAGTCGCCATCCTTGATCCAGCCGTCGCCGATGACGATGAAATCGCGCAGCCATCCGGCGGGCGGCGGCGGCTGCTCCGCGAAACGCAAGGACATCTCGTCGCCGGAGTTGACGATGACATAGCGATCGTCAATATTTTTTAGCAATTCGCGAACATCGCCGTAGCGGGTGTAGTAGCCGATCAGATCGCGCCAGCGCTGCTTGCTGCCGAGCATTTGGTCGTAGTCCGGAATTTCAGGAGCGCCGGCGTCCGGGCGGTTGATCACGGAATAGCCGCGGTAGTGCAAATCGGCGACGTTTGGATCGAGAGTCTGCGTTTTTATTTGGGCATCCGGCGCGCCCTGGGCCCACTCAATGCAATCCCAATAAATCTCGAGATTCGTGCGCAGGCGTACGCGACGCGGCGTGCCGGGGCGAAAAATATTCGTCAGATTGAAGAGAACGGTTTTTTTGCGGCCAGCCGGGAAGCCGAGATTCGACTGCGCGGTGACCCAGCCGCCGCGGCCATCGGGGACTTCTACGCTCATGCCTTGCGCGTGCCAGCGCTGGCCTTGCGTAACGGCCACGTTGATGGAAGATTCGGTGTCGTGAATGGAGCCTTGCGCGATGAGATAGAGTGGGCCGCTCTTGGGAGCGTCGTCGCCAAGGTCGATTTCGACGTAATGGTCGCGGGTGATGCCTTGATACTGTCCGCGGCCAAAGTTGTCCAACGCGCGGCCATCGAGGGTGCGAACAATTTCGGTGACGTCATTGCCGTTGTCGTCGGTGGCGCGAGCGATGGGATGCGGAGTAGCCACCGTGGTGAAGGCCAGCTTTTGCGGCGGGATCACGAAGCGCTCGTCGACGTAGATTTCCGTGCCCGCGGGGTGGTCGACGGTCATGAGCGCGATGCGGTCGTAGTAATAGACTTCCCAAAGTTCGGCGGTGATGCGCAGGTCGTAGTAACCATCGTGCGGAACGAGTTGGTCGCGGCGAATTTTATACCACTCGCCAGTGGTGGCGATTTTGGCGGTGCCGATGGTGTTGATGCGCAGGCCAATGGCGGAGCCCCAGGGGACGGCGTCCTTCACGAAGTCCATCTTCGTGCCGTTCCAGGCGAAAAGAAATGGACACGAAGCTTTCAAGCGCTGTTCCGTTACGACGTCCTGATCCGCGGGCACGCCGAACTCGGCTCTGACGGTTCCATTCGGCCATACTACACGGACTACTTCCGCGCTGGTCTGGTTGCCCAGGCCAAAATGGAGTTGCGGCCCGTCAATGGGTTGTTTTTGAACCAGCAAACCCGAGCGAATTTCGATTTCTCCGCCGATGCCGAAGGGATTGATGCGTTGATCGCCGACTGCTTGCTTGGCATGCGGCCTGACGATCTGCCAATGATAATTTTTGGAGCCGTGATTCACGCCTTGCACTGGTTTATGGGAAGAATCGAAACCGAGCAGGTCGAGGCGTCCCCCGGCACCCAGGTCCGCGATATCAAACATTGTGGACGGGCCCCGCGGATGGTCGAGGAGCGTAAATTTTGCCGCCGCGTCACCCAGCCAAATCAGCGGCGGGGCGGGCGATTGTCCGGCTGGGGTAGCCACGGAGCTAAGAATGAGATCCGGCGCGCCGTTATTGTCCAAGTCCGCGACACGTAGCCTTACCTCACCGGCTAGAGTTTGCACAGGGTTCGGGATATTTACGAGCGGTGCAACACTCCAGCCACTCTTTTCGCTGAAGGAAACGCTGGCGATCGCGCCGGTCGATTCGACCACGAGCAGGTCGAGGACGCCATGGTTATCCGTATCGGCGACGCTAAGCGCTTTCACGGTTGGCAGGTCCGCTGGCAGACTGACTTCGCGGAATTGCCCTTGCCGTTCGTTGTGAAAAATGTGCAGCTTGCCGGCGCCGTCGACGATCGCGGCGTCGGCATTGCCGTCCGCGTCGAAGTCCGCCCAGGCGAACGCGCGGACTCCGGAAATTCCGGGAAACGGCTCGATTACGGTAAAGGTGTCGTCGCCATTATTTCGCAACACTTGCGGCGGGCCATCTTTTTTGCCAAGAACGATATCCAGGTCGCCATCGGCCTCAATATCTACAGCCCACGCGCCGGTATAGCTGGCGCCGGTTATATTTTTCGGCAGCTTCGTTGCGGCCGTGACATCGGTGAACTTTTCGGGCGTGTCCTGACGCATCAAGCGCAGACCGCCGGCGCCCGCGAGCGCCAGATCTGTCTTGAAGTCATAGTTAAAATCGATCTGCAAGATGCCTTCAGGCAGCGGAGCGGCGCCCGCCGGACCGCCGGGAAAAGGAAATTTTGCGCCCGTTGAGAGCAGCACCTCGCGGCCGTTGGCCAGCGCGATGACTGGAGTGCCCGCGCTTCCCAGGGCGAGCGCGCCAATCCAGCTCCATGAAGCGGCATCGGCATTGGCGACCGGATGCGCGGTGAAGGTTAGCGTGGTGTCAGCGGGCGCAGGTGTGAAATCAGGCGGCGCGAGACGCAGAAAATGTGTTATCGGCTCCGCTTCTTCTCCCGCAGGCGCCTTCAGTACGGCGAGGCTCTCGCGAAATTCCGGCACGCGCATGAGCGCATTGCGCAAGAACGTGGTGCGCACGGCTGCGGATTTGGGGTTGGCACCGTCAGCGGCGGTTTGCAACGCGGACAGTTGGGCCTTGACCTCTGCCGGCCAATTCGCGGATTGCGAGGTGATTTGCGCGAGCGCCGCGTGCAACGTGGCCGCATCGCCATCCTTCGCGGCAATGCGGGCGAGCTCGAGTTCCGCCGCAAGATTACCCGGCTGGGCCGCCAAAATTTTCTGGATTAGGTTCCGATACTCCACATCGCTGTTGGCGTCCCCTTGGCGCTCCACTTCTTCAGCAAGCTGATAGGCCGCGCGATAGTTGGCGGGATTGAACTCGACAGCCTTCCGCCAATCAGCGATTGCGGCGGCGGAATTTCCCCGGCTGCTTTCGAGGTAACCGAGAAGCTGATCAATCTGGTCGTTCTTGGGCGCCAGAGTGCGTGCGCGCTCCAGCCGTTGCGCGGCGGCATCTAATTTTCGCTGCCGCAGCGCCAGGACGCCCCAATTCGCCCAGCCCGCCGGTTCGCTCGGCACGAGCGTCGTAAACTCGGAGAGCTTGCTTTCCGCATGAATGTCGTCGCCGACCTGCAACGCGCCAAGACCAACGTAAAACGCAGAGACCGCCTCGGCGTATTTCGGGGATGATTTCGCGGGGAGCTTGTCGGCGGGATGGCACGCGCAGAGACTGAAGATCAGAGCGCTGCACAAGAGATTCAGTTTTAGACGATTCATGACGCGGAGCGCTGACCTGGGGGGCGCGACGGGCACACGTGGGTACTTCGCAAGAGCCAACACAGCTCTTTTTTCAAACATCGGACTCCTTCTTTTTGCGAACCACAAAACGCGACCCGCCGAGTGACGAGAGTTTCTCACGGCGACGTCGTCCCCGCCAAAGATGCCTGCGCTACGCGCTGTTTGTGCTGGTGGCGTCGTTTCACGGCGACCTTGAACCACAGAAAACCCACGGCCAAAAACGGCAGCGCGAACAGTAATAAATCCCAACGGCCATAGCCGATCGGCGTAGCCTCCACTTTTGCGAGGGACTCGCCGCCGCCTGCGGGACTCTGTAGTATCAGGCGCACGTTCCAAAATTCCTGCCGATCAAATTCGACATCCGTCTTGTATTCGAGTTGGCCGCGTTGGTCGGCTATGGTGGTTTGATAGACAACTTCGGGAAGCCTTCCACTGACGGGTTGGACACCGACCTGCAATTTGAGATCTTTGGGAATCGTCTCGCCGGGCGCGGGGTCGACAAGAATGAAAATTGGTGAGGTGCCGATATCCGGATGGATCCAGAGAGAAACGATGCAAGGGCCGACGCGTTGCTCGGTGATGATGGGAAATGGCGGGCCGTTGTGGGCGCGTGCAGGGCACGAGAGTAGCGTCATTAGTAAGCTGGCTAGGCAGCATGAGCGTGCCGCGCGGGAGGAGTTGAATAGCAGGCTCGTCGGAGATCTCATATAGATGTATCAGCTGCCCATCAATGTGGCGCGCATTTCCATGGGTTGAAACATGAGCCAAATTGCAGCCGCGACGAGGACCACGCAAACGGCCGCCCACGGCGCCAGGGCGCGCATGGGATCTGCCGGCGAATCCTCTTCGGACAGTTGATGCGCCACGAGGAGCGACCCGGCAAAGCCCAGTAGCAGGAACCCTAACTCGATAGGCCGGACGATACCGACCGGCAGACCGGTCCACGTCCAACGCGGCGCGCCGAGCACATGTAGGCCAAGGCCCGCGAGCGCCGATTGCGTGACGGGCACGATGGTCAGAATGCCGGTGAAAAAATGGAAGCCGTAGTGCGCCAGCCACATTCCCAGGCCCATGGGAACCAGCGCAAGGCTGTAGCGCACCGCCACGGGAGCCAGCGCCAAGTTGCTGCCTCGCAACATCCGGGTGACCCATGCGGCTGCGCCAAGCAAAATCACGGGCGCGATGATCAGAAAAGCCACAAAGATGATTCCCAGGATCGGGGCCTGGCTGTTGAGAGCCAAAAGTTTGCCCAGCCAGGCCTCCACGACGTACACAGGACTGACCATGCCGAAGGCGTTGACCAGCGCGCCAAACGTAAAGACCACCGCCAGCGCGGCAATATCTTTTCGCTGCGAGAGGTAGCCAATCCCCGAACGGATTCGGCCGATCGTCAAATCCGAGCCCNNAACTCGCAGCCGCGTTGCAGAATCACGAACCCGGACGCAGCGCCAGCTGGGGCGGCGGCGGATGAGATTGCCGAGCGGGCGGGAGGCGTTTGCCGGGCGGGTTCGCGGCGGCCGCGGATACAGTCTTTGGTCGCACAACGGTCGCAAACGGCATGGTCGCGAACCTGTACCTCCAGCGGCGAAAGCGTGGAGGCAATAAA
>PMOV01000272.1:14354-14568 GCA_003161195.1 Acidobacteriota bacterium
GAGATCCATTTGTTCCGCAGCCATGGCGGCCAGTCAAAACGCGGACGAAACAAGCGCCGCGCCGCGTTACGCACCAGCATGAATGGGCACGCCAGACAGAAACAATTCCCCGCGCAGAGCAGCACTAGAACGAGGACGCCGCGAAAATGTACCCACGTCAGCACCGTCGCCAGATTTTTGGGCGCGAGCGTGGGGCCGAGCAACCCGTGCAAAA
>PMOV01000328.1 GCA_003161195.1 Acidobacteriota bacterium
TCGCGCGGACTCAAATCCGAATTCGGCGTGCGATCAGCCAAACTGCGCGCCACGGGCGGGGGCAGGAAGCGCGTGCCCGCGTGTACTCTGCGTAACGCGTCCACCAACGTTTCATGGGACATGCCCTTGATGATGTAGCCCATCGCGCCGGCCGCCAGCGCCTGATGAATATCTTCGTCGCCCTCGTAGGTGGTAAGCACAATGCAGCGCGCGTGCGGGTCTTCTTGCCGGATCATGCGCAGGGCTTCCAGACCGCTCATGGCCGGTAGCCGCAAATCCAGCAAGGTGATCTCTGGTCGGGATTTCTTGAACAGCGCGACGGCCTCTTCCCCTGAGCCCGCTTGCCCACACACTTTCATGTCGCCCTGCGCGTTGATAATCGCCGCCACGCCGAGGCGCATGATGGGATGGTCATCGACCACCAGCACGCTGATTTTGTGCGTCGCCGTCATTGCCTCACGCTCACCATACTCCGGCTGGCGACCGCCGGCAACTCCGCGCGGAGTTGCGTGCCGCGCCCGGGGGCGCTGTGCACCGCGAACGTTCCGCCCAGATGCTCGACGCGTTCACGCATGCCGACGAGCCCGAAGTGCGCCGTTTGACCCGCCAGCACTTCCGGCAAATCGAACCCGCGCCCATCGTCCGTAACTTCCAGGCGCACTCTATCCGCCTCGAAAAAGACGCGCACCGCCACCTTGCTGGGCTGTGCATGGTGCACGGCGTTATACACGGCTTCGCGCGCCACCATGAGGATCACATATTCCACCACGCGGTCGAGCGGCGCTGGAGTTCCTGAAGTTTCGCAATGCACCGGCACGTGCGACACGTGGCTGATTTGCTGCGCCATATTTTCCAGCAACTGTTCGATGTGGGGCGAGGTGCTCTCCTCCTGCCGCAGATTCCAAATCGCCAGCCGCGCCTCGTCCACGGTGCCGGCGATTTGGCTGCGCGCGGAATCCAGCAGCTCCCGGCGCGTGCCGGAGGCTTCCTCCTCCATGGACACTACGGCTTCCAGCAAGGCGGAGGCGCTGGCGCAGCCCTGAATCACCGTGTCGTGCATTTCGCGCGCGATGCGATTTCGTTCCTCGAGCATGCCTTCAAACCGCGCGTGCACCTGGCGCAGCCGCAGGCGATACGCGACAAAAGCCAGCGTGAGCGCCGAGACGATACACAGCGCGAAGAACCACCACGTGCGATAAAAGTGTGCGCGCCAGGTGAAGCGCAGCGAAGCTTCCGCGACGCGGTCCGGCATATTCATTTCAAAGGCCTGCACGCGAAAGCGGTACGGCCCCGGCGGCAAATTCGTGTAGTACGCCACGCGGCGGTTCAACGCCGGCACCCATTCTTCATCAAAGCCTTCGAGCTTGTAGCGGAAACGAATGCGCTCCTGCGAACGCAAGCGGATGGCGCTGTAATCGATCTGCAGGCGGCCTTCGCCCGGCGGCACGACCAACGCATCGCTAGTGGCCGCATCGCTGGTGGGCATCTCGCGTCCGTCCACCAGAACTTGTTCGATGGCCACTTGCGGCAACCCCCCCAAGCGCGTCTGGTCTGGCAGCACGCGCACGGGACCGCGGTTGCTGGGAAACCACAGCTCGCCGCTGGACGTGAGCGTTCCCGCCGGCTGGGTGCCGCCGTGCATCTGCGTGGCCTCCACACCGTCAGATAGTCCATAGAGTGTGACCGCCGGGTGCAACGCGGCGTGCTCCGCGAGTTTGTCCAGTTCCAGGCGCGACACCGACGAAATCCCCGCCGGCCCGCTCATCCACAATGTTTTGCGCGCGTCCTCGAGAATCTGGTAGACGCTGTTGCTGGCCAGCCCCTGGTCTGTGCCAAATGCGGTTAACGCACCCTTGCGCCAGCGAAAAAGTCCCGCCCCGCGTGTGCCAAACCACAAGCCGCCGTCGCTATCCTCGTGCACTGCCCAAACTTTTTCGCTGCGCAAGCGCTCCACCACCGGGTCTTGCACGAACGCGCCATCCTTCCAGTGACTCACGCCGCGATCGGTGCCAATCCAAATGCCGCCCAAGCGGTCTTCGAGCAGCGCGCGAATGCTGAAGTAGCATAAGCCGTCCGTCATGCGGTACTGCGTGATCGCGCCGTCGCGCCAGCGGTTGAGTCCTTCATCCGTGGCTATCCACACGCTTCCGTCGCGACCTTCCAAAAAGGCGCGCACGAAATCGTTGGTCAGGCCGTTGTGCGTGGTGTAGTGCGTGGTGTAGCGTAATTTTTGCGGACCGTTCTCCGAGCCTTGCTTTTCGCCCTTTCTAAAACCATCGGTGCGGAAAGCACCGTGCCCATCGGTTCCGACCCATAAAGCGCCGGTGTGCTCGCGCAGCACGTTGCGCACCCGCGCGCCCGTCTCGGGAGCCGCAACCAGTTCCGCGCTGTCTCTGCGCGTATCGATGCGATACAGGTCCGTGCTGGCCACCCATAGCGACCCGTCCGCGTCGCCATAAACCGTGCCGAAATCCGCGTTCTGCACATCCGGTAGGGGAAACGTGGTCATCGCCGTGCGGCTCAGCCGCAGCATTCCGGTTTGCATCCCGACCCACATGTTCTGTTCCGAATCTTCAAACAGGCCGAGCACTGTACTCCCCGGAGGATTGTCCGGCATGGTCATGCGTGTAAAGCGCGCATCGCGGAAACGAACTAATCCGCCGCCGATGCTGCCGATCCACAAGGTGCCATCCCGGTCGGTGCGCAATACGCGCACGGTATTGTCGATGTCTGAGACGCGCGCGAATCGCGCGCTCGCCAAATCCCCGCGCGAGCGCTGCAGCCCCGAAACGGTTCCCACCCACACATGGCCATCGGCTGTTTCCAGGATGGTCTTGACGCGCGTGGCGCTCGGATATCCCTCCAGCGCATATTCCTTGCTCTCGCCGTCTAAAATACGGATCAGCCGCGCCCCGCCAACCCACAAGCCACCCTCGTGGTCCTCGCGAATTGCGTGCACCGCAAGCGGCGCGATTCTCGCCGTGCCATCCACGCGAACGAATCGTTCGTTCATCAACTGGAACAAGCCATCGTCCGTGCCGGCCCAGAATCGGCCCTGGCTATCTTCGTACGCCGCGCGCACAAATCCGTTGGTTAAGCCATCCGGCGCGCCATACCAGCGAAACACGCCGTTGGCGTAACGCACTAATCCGCCGCCGTCCGTGCCCGCCCACAGACTTCCATCGTGCCGGACGGTCAGACAAAAAATACTGTTTTCATGAATCGCCGGCGTATTGCCGCGGTCAAAGGCTACAAACCGCGCTCCATCAAAACGCACGAGTCCCCCGCTGGTGCCGATCCACAGATAGTGATCTGGAGTTTGCGCAAACGCCTGGACGGTATTTTCCGGAAGGCCATCTTGAGTTTGCCACACCCGTCGCGTGTAGCCATCCGGTAAGACCCGCTGCGTGCCCGCCCGCACTGGCGAGACAGCCAGCAACGACACGAGCAGCAGCGGCAACACGCAAACACAAATTTGGCGATGCATCGCGCAGAAGCTCACGGCGTCCCATCTCGCAGTTGATAGTGAATAGCGGGGAGATCGGCCAAACATTTTGCCGCGCTTTCTGGAGTGATGTCGCGCTGCGGCATGCCCAGCATTTCATAGCCCACCATGAATTTTCGCACCGTTGCCGAGCGCAGGAGCGGCGGATAGTAGTGGGCGTGCAAATGCCATTCCGCGTGCGCGGCGCCATCCGCGGGGCGCTGATGAAAACCCATCGAATAGGGGAAGGAGGTCTGGAAGAGATTGTCGTAGCGGACGGTGATTTGTTTCAGGATGTCCGCTAAAAGGTCGCGCTCGTCCGAGGCTAGCTCGTGCATGGCGGCGACGTGGCGTTTGCTAAGCAGAAGAACTTCAAACGGCCATTCCGCCCAATACGGAACGACGGCTACAAAGCCATCGTTGCGGCAGACGACGCGTTCGTTTTTTTCAAGCTCCAATCGAAGATAGTCGCACAGAAGACAAGATCTTTTTGCGCTGGCGTAATCCTCGAACGCAGAAAGCTCCCGGCTCGGAAGGTTGGGAAGGAAGTCGGTGGACCATATCTGACCATGCGGGTGCGGATTGCTCGCGCCCATGAGCGCGCCGCGATTTTCGAAAATCTGGATGTGCCGAATCCACGGGTGGCTCTCCAGCTCTTGAAATTGTTGCGACCAAACGTCCACGACCTGACGAACGTCCGCGGACGGCATGAGCGGGATCGTCAAGTCATGGCGCGGTGAAAAGCACACCACGCGGCAGATCCCGGCCTCCGAATTGGCAACCAGTAGATCGGCGTCGTTGGCCGAAACTTGCGGAACATCCGGAAGCAAAGCAGCATAGTCGTTGTCAAAAACAAAGGTGTTCGTATATTTCGGATTGCGAGCGCCGCCCGCACGTTGGTTGCCGGGGCAAAGATAACACCCGGGATCGAACTGCATGTTGGCTATGGCGGCGATTCCTTCGACTTTTCCCTGCCACGGTCTTTGCGTGCGGTGTGGCGACACTAAGACCCATTCGCGAGTCAGCGGATTGAAGCGCCGGTGCGGCGTGTTTTGCAGTGCGGAATCGCTCATAAGATTAGGATGCGTCCACCATTCCTACGCCTTGGAACGCCTCGCAGATATGGATGTCTAGGTGATATCCGGTAGCCGCTTCGTAGCCGCGGGCAACGCGTTTACAAAATGCATCGGATGCGGATGCCTCTACGAGGTTGATGGTGCAGCCGCCGAAGCCGCCGCCGGTCTTGCGCGCTCCAAGAACGCCGGGCTGCTGCTCGGCGAGTTGTACCATGATATCGAGTTCCAGGCAGCTGACCTCCAAGTCGTCGCGGATATTGCGGTGCACATCGGCCATGCGTTGAGGCAACGCGGCGGTGTCACCGGATCGCACAGCGCATGCAATGGCGAGCCTGCGGGCGTTTTTAGTCACGATATGGCGGCAACGTCTGTAAACGACTTCGCTCAACAGGCTGCCATGGCTTTCCAGATCGCTGAGCGAGATATCTCGCAAGGCGCGCATTAAGATCCATGTCTCCGCGAGGCGTCTCGCGCCCGCTTCTTACTTCTTGTGAATCGGATGCAACCTATACGTTGCCTACAATTACCATCGCAGTGTGACACCGGAAGCCGATATTAGGAACTCACTGGCACCGATGGCAACGGCTCACCCGCCAGCCGTTTCTTGACCAGGCTTGCGAGGAACTCAGCGAACGGCACGATATTCTCGCCGACGCTCGCACTTTCGAGAGCGTGCACATATTGTTGCGGTCTTCGACCGGGATGACCGTCCAAGGGTAGCCGCCCGACGCCATCATTACATTCATCAGAAACCGCCCGACCCTGCCGTTTTCCATCCATATAAGGATGGATATATACGAACACGAAATGCCCTAGGACCACGCGTACCGACGGCTCCGTTTCTTCGCGCAGCAGCCCGAAAAAAACCGGCATTTCTGATGAGACCACGCTGAACACTTACGCGCGCCATTCCGAGTTCACAACGGCGGCCCGTGGAGCTAGTGTCGGGAGTTTTGTTCTCAAATGTTCTCAAGTTGCACGAACTTACAAGCGCGCTAAAACACTAAGCCGTTGTCTTTGCAGGGGTTAGGCAAGAAGTGGTGAACCGGGGAGGACTCGAACCTCCAACCCGCTGATTAAGAGT
>PMOV01000232.1 GCA_003161195.1 Acidobacteriota bacterium
TCCCGAGTCGGTCACGGATACGCACACGAAACTGCGGTCCTCGCCGAAAAACTTACCTTTGACGGAAATGGTTCCACTATCGGGCGTGAATTTGATTCCGTTATCGATCAGGTTGGTTAGAATTTGTCGCACCCGGGCGGGATCGGCCCAGACTAAGGGAAGATTCGCAGCAAAGTCGCTATGCAAGCCAATATTCTTGGCGGCCGCGTGGGTACCGCAGGTGCTGAGAACCTCGGCGGTGGTCTTGACGAGGCTGGTGGGCTGATGCGCTAACGTCAACTTATGCGTATCGACACGCGTGATGTCCAAGAGATCGCTGACCATGTCCTTCAATTGGGTCACGTTGTCGAGAGCCAACGCCAGATGCTTGTGCTGTTCGGGAGTCAGCTCGCCAAATATTCCATCCAGTACGTTGGTGGTGAAGAAATAGATCGCCGTGAGCGGGGTACGGAGTTCATGCGAGACGTGCGAAAGAAATTTTTCTTGCAGGCGCGCGCGTTCGTGCTGGGCTTCTTCGAGAACGATCGCCAGTTTCCGGCGTTCCGTCGTATCTTGCATGATGATGGCAAAGCCTTGAATCGGGCTCTCACGGCCCCCGGGCAGCGCGGTGATGCTGATATTGGTCCAGAACTGCTCCTGAGTGCGACGGATGCTCCATCCTTCATATTCCGACCGGCCGGTCCGCAAAGCCTTGTTTAGCTGGCCCTCCGCCACGCGACGCTGAATATCTTCCGGCGGAAAAATGCAAGAGAAGTTCTGGCCCAGGATCTCCGCCTGGGTGTAGCCCAACATGCGTTCTGCTCCGACATTCCAACTGGTGAAGCGCCCGGTGGTGTCCATGGTGAAAAGTGCGTAGTCCCGAATGCCCTCCGCCAGCCAGCGAAAACGGTCGTTGGTTTCCGCCAGTTTTTCCTCGAGGATGGCGCTGTGACGCTGTTGCAGAAATGCATGACCGAGCGCGCCCAGTAAGTCGCCGGAAGCCCGTAGAAGGTCCCCAGCCACGGGACGCTCCTTCTTCGCCGCTTCCCAGAGATCCTGCGCCGAGATGCCAAAGTCTTTGGCCACGCGTCGCAACAACAGGGGCTCGGGATATCGATCGAAGACCTGACCGGCAATAATGGCCCCGAGGTTTTGCTTGCCCAAGGCGAGCGGGACCGCGACATGCGTGAGGCCGGCTTGATCATGCGCCACGACGATCGTGCCTTTTCTTAAGGCCTCCGCAACGGCATCGCAAGGCAGCCGTTTTGTGATGCAGAAGGGACATCCGGCACCCCAGTCAGAAACCGCGTCACGAACCAGTTTCCAGACGGGCTGAGGATTGTGACATTTTCCCAGAAGCAACCCTTGGGAGTCGGTCACGGCAACGGCCACGCGCATGCTGCGGCCATACGTGTTAAGGACTTCGGCCCACGCGTCGAAATCGAGCAGCTCCGCCCGCATTTTGGCGGACACCTCGACCTCGCTACCCTGGGGTGCCAAAACTGGCCCCTGCGGAGAGCGTGTAGACGGTACCTGCGGCAAACCTGCGCTCGGGCCAAGCTGCCCCAAGACTTCCGGGTTCATGACTTGTCCCGCAGTGCGGCAGCGCCGTTGATTCGTTTGGGGAGATAGAATCTGGTGGGGGCCCGGCCCAGGAGGCTGGAGTAGTTCTGCAGACGGATGGCCGGTTCCAAATCCGCTTCCAGCGGTACCAGGGAGATTCCCCCCTGGCCAATGGTAAACTCGCGCGTGTCGAGCGAGTGTTTGGTTCCCCGCGATTTGACCACAGAAATGCAGCGGCGCAGACCGTTGTTGATTTCCACCAGGTTCATGAGAATAAGGTTATCCACGATAGAATTGACCGGAAAATCCGGCATATAGGAGGAGATCCCGAGAAACTCTGGATTCTCGTAATTAAAGAAAGCCGTCATCAAGCGCTGCTTGGTGAAAGCCACCAGGGCATGAAAGAAGTCGCGATACACGCTGACTTCTCCGATGGCCGCGCTGTAACTGGTCATCCCGTCAATCACCATCCGTTGAATGTCGTGCTTTTCGATACGTTGGATAATGCGGTTGTAGTGTGCGTCGATGTCCAATTCTTGCGGACTCTCGAACATGATCTGAAGGGTTCCGTCGGCGATTTGGTCTTCGAGATCCAGTCCCAAGGTCTTGGCATTGCGGGCGATTTGCGCTGGGTGCTCATCCAGGGAGACCAGCAATCCCCGCGTTTTGTGTCTTAGCGCTCCTTCCCGCAGAATCTGCGTGCTTAGCACCGTCTTTCCCACTCCCGAAACCCCGATGACGATCGTCGTGGAACCCTCAAAAATGCCTCCGCCAGTGAGGTGATCAATCGCGTCGACTCCGGTCATCGACTGCTTGATGCTGGACGTAGGCTGGATCACATTTCTGCTCTGGGGCGATTGCACACGACGAAAAACCTCCAAGCCGCGACCCCCGATGATCTGGAGGGTGTGCTCTCCAGCTTCATAATCCTGCCCACGGCTTTTCACCACCTCCAAGCAGCGCAGTATGTGCCGGCCGCGCCGGTTGCGACCCAACTGGATGACCGTATCCGAGAGAAAATCGGCCATTTCCACCGTGGAAATGGAGTCCGCTGTGCTGCCGGTCTCCAGGGAAAACATGGCCGTCAGGTTTTCGCGATTCAAGGACTCGATCAATTGCTGAAAGGATTGGCGGAACCCGCTTCTTGCGAGATTCGTGGGACCCGGAGTGGGAGTTAGCAGGCCAACGCCATCCACGAAAATACGCTGGGCCCCCATTTCGTTCGCGGTTTCCATGAGCAGGCTGTCCGGCGAACGCAGCTCCTGATCGAACACCTGCGGGCTGGTAAAGATGATTTGCAGCTTCTTCTGCTGCTGTAGCTCCTCGAGGTTCCAGCCGAATTCGGCGGCGTCGCGAATAAGTTTGTCGGGGTTGGTCTCAAACACCACAATCAGGCCGGGCTCGTTGAATTGCGTAATACCGCGATAGATAAACTCCAGGCCCATCAGAGTTTTCCCGCTTCCGGTCACACCCTGCACCACGATCACATTGGTCCGCGGGATACCGCCCAGCAGGATGGCATCGAGGCCCTGAATGCCCGTCTTGGTCTTGGTCATATGACCTTCAGACATAGGCTTTTCCCTTCATTTGCTGACGTCCGTCCGACGGCTTATCGTCACCGAGATCCCGGCGAAACAGAACGCTCAGCTGTTTCGCCAGCTCGAGCCGGCCAGCACGACTTTCCGACAGGGTGAGGAGCTCCTGAAGACAGCGCTGATGCTGAAAATCCTTGGAATTTGCGACGCGGTAAAGACGTACTCCCCGAGAGGGCCGCGAGCGCTCAATGAGTTTCTGGCTTTCCAGTCGGTCCAGCGCGCCGCCAACCACGGCGCTCTCATAGCCCAGCAAGCGGGCAATCTGCTCGGCGGTAGTCAGACTTGTTACGTGGCGGTACACGAAGGCAAATACGTCCCAGTCACAGAGCAAAGAAATTCCCACGTTCACAACGCACCTTTGCAACGCAGATTCCAACGTTGGTTCGCGCTCGCTGATAAGACACTCCTGGGCTCGGAGTTGTTGCCCCCTTTTGTGATAGCATCCCTCAACCAGTAACGTCTGCGCAAAAATAGACACTATTAGAATATACTTAGAATATAACTGGGCACGAGCGATGCAACAGTCAGAGGTCGTGTGCAATCTCAGCGCAGGAACGGAACTGGTCACCCCGTGGCTGCAGTGGTTTCTGGATTGTCTTGGCCGCGCGATCCACGGCACGGGCACCTCGCTCGGCGGCATCCTGGACAAAGCGCGGTTCTGGGAAAACTTCGCCGCGTTCACGCTTAATGAACGGCAGCGCAATATCCTGAAACGGTTGCTCGACGGGTTCGATGGCAAACTCACGACCTCGAAGCGGGCCGAGATCACGAAGTCTTCGCAGGACACAGCGATCCGGGATATCAAAGACCCGGTCGAAAAAAGAATTCCCATCCCAAGCGGGGAAGGCGGCCGCAGGACGAGCTATGCGCTGGAAGCGCCATGAAGGTGTTGCGCGCCGCAGGCGTCAAACTCCGAATATGAATTGCGCAAGCGTGAAGAAGCTCAACCTGCCGAGCTGAAGTGTGTTGCTGTACCAGCATTACTGAAAGACCGGAGCACGCGACTGATGCAATTTTCAGTGGCGCGTAAACCTGTCGTAGGTGGTGATTACGGGAAGCGCGTTGCCAGTTTCGTCGAAAAAGCCGCGCGAACCTAATGGCCCGGCGACCGCGGGCTCCCACCAGAACACGCCTTTGCCTAAACCGTCCGGAGTTTCCTGCACAATGCGATTCACTTCTTCGAGAAACTGCTTCTGACCTTCGGGAGACTCCGGAAAAGGGCCGGGCTGCTTTTGGTATTCGGCCGGCTTCCAGTTGTAGGCGGCTTCGACGACCATGATGTCTTTCTTATATTCCTTGGCCATGAAAATCATATTTTCGCGAAGATCGTTCAAGCTGCCCTGCCACCAGGGATAGTAAGACTGTCCGATGACATCGAAGTGGACGTGATAAGAATCGAGTTTGTCGAAAAACTCCCTGGTGCGGACTTTATCGCCGCCGCGGTCGATGTGAATCATGATCTGCGGACGGGTTGCGTTTCCCTTCCCCGCCTCGACGCCGGCGATCCCGGCCTTGACCAGGTCGGCAAAATTGCTCCAGTTCTCCGGCAGGCGACCGTCCGGCCACATCATGCCATTGATGACCTCGTTGCCGATCTGCACCATATCCGGAAGGACGCCGGCGTCGCGGAAAGCGGCGATGGTTTGCCTGGTGTATTCGTACACGGCGGCGACGAGTTGCGCGTGGCTCATCCCTTCCCAGGCCTTGGGGGTGAATTGCTTGGCGGGGTCGGCCCAGGTGTCGGAATAGTGATAGTCGAGCAGAAAACGAAAGCCGAGCTTCTTGGCGGACTGGGCCAGCGCGATGGTGTATGGAAGATTGTTCGGCAGCTCGGTGGGCGTGTGAAAGAGGCGGAGGCGGATCCAGTTATAGCCGTGGTCCTTGAAGATGGTCAAGCCGGGTTTCGCGATGCCGCCGTCTTTGAATACTTTACCCTGGTCCTCCGCCTGCTTGAGAAACGATAGGTCGGCGCCGACGGCGTATTCGGCGGCGTGGACAGGCCAGGCTTGGGAAAGGAGCAGCAAGAACAGGAGAGCGATGCTTTGGATATTCCGCATGACCTACTTTTCAATCCTTTCATCACGCATCCATTCACCACGCGTCCATTCACCCGGAATCAATGTACGGGAATGATTTGCCATTGTTGCGTCATCGCGGTGGCGCTTTGCGGCTCCTGCACGGCAAATCCAGCCTGCGCGCCCACATTGCCACTTATGTCCAGCACGAGTCCACTCGCGCGATTCACAAAGCTGAAATAGCCGTTGCCGACGGATAGGACGTTCCATTCGAGTTCCGGCGCGGTGCCGGATGGCGACTGCACGATGAGATTTCCTGCGGACGTCGAGCCATTCGAGTCGTCGAGCACGTTTGTGGTGTTGCCGGCGCCGGGCTCGAGGCTGGCAAGCTGGAAGTAGCCGTCACCATTGCTAGTGATCCGCCATTGCTGGCTGAGTGTGGGTGCCACGCTATCGGCCTCGGCGTCCAGCTCAGCGCCAGCCGCCGTCGAAGCCTGATAAACAGCAAGAATCATGCCACTGCTGCGATTCAGAAACTTATAGCTCAGTGAGGGATCGAGCTTGCCGCCCAGAGCGTCCAGTCCCGGAAGCGCGGCGGAGTAATTCGGCGCCTGCACATTGGTAGTGCCGGAAGAGTCGGCATTGTCAAAGAGCGTCAAGCCATTCCAGGTGTAGACGGCGTTTTGCTGATTGTCACCATTAATGAAACCACCAGTTCCGTTGGGCTCGTTCACGCCGGCGGGATTCCAGTACTCCAGTCCCATACCGAAATTGTCAGGCAAGCCTTTTTGCACGTTCTGCAGATCGATGAGAAATTGGCGTTGTAACGCAACGCTGGGCGGAGTGTACCAGGGATCGTTGGAATCAAACCCATTTTCGTAGTGCTCTCCCGTTTCGATGATGAACAGCGGCTTGCCAAGATTGTTTGCGGCGGCGACCAGTACGTCCTGCTCGACTGGCTTGTTGCCAGGATTGGACGCGGTGGCCTGCGCGTCGTCGAGGGGACCGTGAAAGATGGGGTAGTAGCTGTGACAAATCGCGTCGTACGGAATATTGTTTTGATTCGCGAGGGTGAAAAACTGCGTCAGGTCCCAAGCGGGGGTGATGTGGATGCACGTTAACGGCGGCGGAATCGCAGCGCCGATAGAAGTGTCGGCCGCGGCGTCCTTCACCGCTTGCATGGCTTGTATTTGTAACGATGCGAAGCCGCCGAAGTCCGCTCCCGTGGGGCTGCCGAGAGCGCCGAGGAAGCCGGTATCCACTTCGTTTCCGATGGATACTAAGTCGGGCATGGTGCCCGCTTGGCGATACGCCAGGATTTCTGCCTTCACGTAGTTGTAGAGGTCCGTCTGCAGTTGCGCCAGCGTGTCAGTGCTCCAGCCGGCGGGAACGCTCGAGGAACTGCCGCCGTCAAAGAGCAAAGTGAGCTCCACGCTCATGCCGAGATTCTTCGCGCGCTTCGCGAGATCCAGATCCTGCGCTTCGGTCTCCGCATAACAGGCGTTGCCGGTGCAACCGGATTGCGAGGCGTTGGCATAGGGCGGCGCTGAGGTGGGACGCAGGCGAATCATGTTGACGCCATGGTATTTCAGGATTTGAAGCACGTCTTGCGGAATGGCAGCATCGTTCCACCAAGGCAGTCCAGTCGAAGCCCGCGCAGCTTCCTGTTTTTCGAGCAGCGCATTGTCCACGCCGCGGAAGAAAACAGGACGCAGCAACCATTGTTGGCTTTGCGTGGGGCTACCGTTGAGGGCCGTTTGATCGAGGGCGGCGCCGGCGGTTGTGGAGGATTGAGAAACATCGATGAGTAGACCGGAGCTCTTGTTGGAAATGTTGTAATAACCGTTGGTCGTCGCGGTGAGGGTCCATTGCTGAGTGGCAATGGAGGCGCAAGCATTTTGCACCACGTAGGTGACGCCGGCATTAACGGCGGAATCGAGACACAGATGATTGGAGAGATTGCTGATGCGCCAGAGGCCCGTAGAGAGCTTGGTGAATGCCCATCGCTGGCTGAGGCTGGAGAAGCTGCGCGAATTCTGAAGGATATTGTCGCCGGTCGTTGCGGAATTGTTGTTCAGGTCCGCTTGCAATCCACTGAGCTGATTCACCAGGTAATACATCTCGCCGTTGAGCGGCGTGATGTCCGTAGGTTTCGCGGGCTGTTGGCTTGCTGCGGAGACCGTGATACTGGCCGACGCGGTTTTTCCGGCGCCGCCCTGGTCGGAGGTGACGGCGCCGGTGGTGTTGTTCTGCGTCCCCGAGGCTGTCGCGGTCACGTTCACAACGAAATTGCAGGAGGCGCCGCCGGCGAGCGTGGCACCAGCCAGACCGGCGCTTGCCGAGCCCGCCGCCGCGGTAATCGTTCCGCCGCCGCAACTGCCGGACAAGCCGTTCGGCGCAGCGATCAACAGGCCGACGGGCAGCGGGTCCGTGAATCCGACACCTGTCAGGGAGGTGCTGCCATTGGGGTTAGACAGGTTGAAGGTCAGCGTGGTCGTACCGCCCATCGCAATGGTCGCCACACCGAAAGATTTCGTAATGGTGGGAGGGAAGACCTCGGGTGGCGGCGTGGTGGTACCGCCGCCGCTTCCTCCACAAGCGGAAACCCACGAGAGGCAGTGCGTCAGCAATATTGTCCAAGCCAGGCGACGCCAGGTTTTTGTAGTCACTCGTGCGCTCATCCTCGATGAATGGCCACGCGGGAATTTCCCACAAACGTGGGAAAGCCGCCATCCAAGAAATTGATGGGCGCATTTTATCTTTGTGATGCATTGAGGCAATCCTACTTAGGTTGGATTCGGTCCCGCTTATTGGCGCAACCGGCGAAGCTCAAGGTTTGGGGTCGGGGTCGGATTCGGGCGGCTGATCGTCAAGACCGGCGGGCGTCTTGTTCATCTGGCGGTACAATTCCCTTACTTGGTCCTTGGTCTGCTTGATTTCTTGAAACAGCCGCATCTCTTTCTCCGCCTCATCCTGCAGATCCAGGCGCTTGCAGGCGATGGCCAGGCGGTAGTGCGCTTCGCCATTGAGCGGGTCCGATTGCGTGGCCATACGCAGATACTTGAGAGCCTCTGTAGGCTTGGACATGGCGACCAGCACCTTGCCAAGCCCGAGCTGCGCTTCGGGATCCTGCGGATTCAGTGCGAACGCGCGCTGAAAATGTTCGTAGGCTTTGTCCATGTCCGGCTGTACAAAGGCAATTCTGCCGAGTTGGTCTTCAATCTTCGCGCTGTCGCCTTCCTTCCGCATGGCCGCGGAAAATTCCTTCTCAGCTGCTTCTTGCGTGGTGGGATCTAGTGGCGCGACCTGCAGCATGGCCTCGCCCAACTCAAAATCCACGCCGCGCACGCGCGGATCGATCTCCAGCGCCTTGCGATAGTGGGCGATCGCGCCTTCCAGATCGCCATTGTTGATCAGGTGCTCTGCGATGGTCTGCTCCATGAGCGCCGAGTGCGGCGCCAGGATGGCTAGCTTGCTCAAGGTGTCGTCGGCGAGCTCGGTGTAAATGCGCTGCGCAGCAAAGAGGATATTCGCGTTGTCCGGATCGATGGTCACGAGTATGCGCAGAACGGAAGCGGTGGCATCGAGCTCGCCTTCGCGCTCGTAGAGATCGGCAAGTTCGAGCCCTACCTGAATTCGTAGAGTTTTCTCCGTGAGCTTGGGAAAGGATTTTTCGAGCGAGGCGCGCGCAGCGGGGTCGCCCAGCCTGCGCTGGCTGATTCCGAGCAACGCCTGCGAGCGCGTCAGCGAAGGGTCGGAAGCCAGCGCCCTGCTCAGCTCGCGAGAGGCGAGTTGGTAGTCGCGGCCGACAAAGGCTATGGCGCCCAGGCCGGCATGTGCGTCGGCATTCTTCGGGGCCAGCGCCAAGACCGCCTGGAATTCCTGCTGCGCAGAGTTCGCGTCGTTAGCCTTGAGATATTCCGTCGCCTTGCGCAAGTGCTCGCGAATCAGGGCTTTCGACGCGGGCTCATTGGGCGCGGCGCGATTCGCCTCACCCTGCGCGGAAACGGTCTGTGAACCCTGCCGCTCCCCAGTGGCAGCAGTTGCCGCCGGCGACAGGGCACACGAGAAGCTCAGCAGCGCGTAGGCCACGGAACACCTTTTTCGAATGGAGAATGGCGATTCCTTCGGTGAATTGACGATGAATGACATTACGTTGTGTTCGCTGGCGAGTTTGTTCCGCTGACCATCGTGCGCTCGACCTGCGGTTGGCATTTTCGCACGACTCAGTACCAAGCACGAGGGTCCGCGACACAAAAAAATGGGTGCGGAAGCTCAGCATTCCGCACCCAATTGCAGCCGCAATGCTTGCCAACGCTGATCGGTTAGAAGCGGAAATGTACCCCCAGTTGCAAAACCCGCAGGGTGGCGACGTAGCCGGCCGAGTCGGTGAGCTTTCCGGAGTTGCCGTCAGCAAGAACCCCCCCGCTGTAGCCCACGTCCCCGTCGGGATTGTGGTAATTGGTGTGGTTAAACAAGTTATAGGCGTCGGCGCGGAACTCGAGATGCATGCCTTCCCAAGGCAGACGAAAGTCCTTGGCCAGGCTCAAGTTCACATTGGAGTAGCCGGGGCCAATTAACGTATTGCGGCCGAGGTTACCAAAGGTGCCATCCGTGGGATTGGCGAAGGCGGCAGGATTAAACCATTCGCTAACCGACGGATTTGAGACATGTGGATTGCCGATCAGATTTGGATATAACAGCGATCCAGCATTCAGGGACGGCGTGAGACCTGGATCTATGCCGTCGGCGACGGAGCTCTGAATGACGGGCGTGAACGGTGTCCCCGAGTGCCATTGGAAGAGCGTCGAGAGTCTCCAGCCACCGGCGATTTCGTCGGCGACTCCGTGCAGCACAAATTGCCGTCCCGCACCGAAGGGCAATTCGTAAAGTACTTGTCCGACGAAGGTGTTGGTGGAGTTAAAGTCGGACAAACCGTAGTTCAATCCGGGCTGATAGGCATTCTGATAAACGTCGATGCCCGAACCGTGGCCGTTGCCGGTTCCGGTGTCGAGAGACTTGGAGAGCGCATAGTTGAACTGGAAGCTGAGCCCGTAGGAGAAACGCTTCTGCAGGCGCACCTGCAAGGCGTTGTAGTTGGACCAGCCATCGTAGATTTGTGCGCTAATCGAGTTGAACACCGGATTCGGATTTCCGCAGTGGTAGCTGGTGCACGCGAGCAAAGAGGCAGGCGACTGGTCGATGTCCGTCGAGAAATTCAGGTTCGTGCCGCGCGTGTAGACATAGCTGGTGTCCAGCAAAATACCGGCCGGAAGCTCGTGCTGGATGCTGAAGAGAAATTGCTGGACGTAGATGGTGGGGATATTGCGCGGGTAATATTCGGCGGAGTTGAAGTTCTGAATCTCCGGCGAGAGGGTGGCCAGCGTTGGGTAGACCACGGTGCCAGGAGCGGGTCCGGTGGCCAACTGAAACGCACTCACACCGTTGGTGTAGCCCGCACTGCCATGCGGATTGAAGCCTAAGCCGAGGGCGCCATCGGTGAAGTTTTCCGCGTCGCGAGGGGCATCGAAAATGCCGTAGCTGGCGCGCACGGACCACTTGTCGCGCGGCGCCCAGGCTATGCCGATGCGCGGCGCAAATTCCTTGTAGTCCGCACCCTCAATGGTATTCAGCGTGCCCAGCTTTCCGCCAACAGACGCATCGCTCTGGCCGCCGAAAAGAATCGCGCCGTTATAAACTCCGCCGTACGCGGAATTAGGGAGCGCCGGATCGTAGTTGCCGAAGAGGTTGTGATTCACGCTCCAGCCGGACTGCACTTGCCACCGCAGCCCCAGGTTCAAGGTGATTTTCCTACTCAGCTTGAAATCATCGCTGGCGAATAGCGCGCTCTGATAGCTGTGGGCGCTCGTGGGGTCAGAGTTGTACACGTACCAACCATAAACATCGCCAGCTAAAAAGTCGGCGTAGGGGATGCCGGTAACGCTGCCATTAAATTCGAAATTGCCGGAACTGATGTCGCCCCAGTTGGTGTAGTTCTGATATATGCGGTCAAATTCACCGCCAACTTTAATGGTGTGGCGCCCGTGAATCAGCGTGACGACATCGGACACGTTGTACACTCCATCGCCCAACACCGCATTGATGTTACCGTTCTCGCCGCAGCCCGCTCCCAGCGCGATACACCCGACTTGCGAGCCGGTGTCGATGGTGATTTTCGGAAACACGTTATCCGGAGCATTGGTGCCGTACGCTGGCTCGAGACCAATGGTGGTTGGATCGTTCTTGCCCAGCGAAGGAGGGACGTATTTGTCCAGCTCACGGCTGGCCCCGAGGCGAAACTCGTTCAACAGATTGTTCGTGATGGTGTAAACATACGAGAGTTGGCCGGTCAAGTTGTAGTTGTTGCCCTGATTGTAGGACGTCGCGTCATTGGGAAACAACGGGTCGGCGGGAACGTAAGAAACCTCGTTGGGGTAGTAGTTGAATGTGAACGACAGCTTCTGCTTGTCGGAAATGACGTAGTCCGCTCGGCCCGTGTACCACGTCGAAAGATTGGGACTGGAGCCGCTGAAGACATAGTTGTTGTTGGTCGGGCAGGTTTGCGCCACGGTGGCGGACACGTTGACCGGCCCGGGGCAACCCGCGACCCATCCCGGCGCGTTGGCTGCTGGAAAATAACTCTGGAGCTTCAAAGCAACCGGATCGTATGTTCCCTGCAAAATCCCGGCACCGTTAAACGCCGCGCTCGTGGCTCCGGGAACACCGAAGAAATCGCCCGCTTCCATGGCGGCCGTGGGATAAGTGTAGTTCCCTCCCGTGGGTGCGGACGAAGGATTACGCTGATAGTTGAAAAAGAAAAACAGCTTGTTCTTCAGGATCGGACCGCCGACGCTGCCGCCGTAATTGTTCCAATGTTCCACCGCTTTGGTGCCCGTGTGATTGTAGAAGCCGCGCGCGTTCAGCGCCGTGTTCTGAACATATTCATAGGCGCTGCCGTGCCACTGGTTGGTGCCGGACTTGGTGATAGCGTTGATGGAGGTGAGGCCGTTGCCGTACTCCGCAGGAGCGTTTCCAGAATTGACGCTGACCTCGGTCAAGGAATCGAGGGGCATGAAAAAGTTGCTGCTATTGAAATCTCTTGGAGAGGTGGCCGAGGATCCGTCGATGAGAAAGTTTACGTTGTAAGATTGCGTGCCGTTCACGCCGATGGCCTGGCCATCCGCCTCGCCGGCTCCTCCCCCGGCATTCACTCCGGGAATCAACTCCGTCAACTGCGCACGCCAGTCGGTGCCGACAATCGGGGCGGTAGCGATCTCCTGAGTATTCAAGTCCAGATGTTGGCCGGTAGTTTCTGTCTCAAGCAACGGACTCGCGGCAATCACCACTACGCGCTCCGTAGCTACGCCAAGTGCAAGTGTTCCATCGATCTGCAGGGTTTCGATCTGCAGAGCGACGCCTTCGCGAACAAAATCGCGAAATCCGGCTTTCGAGAAGGTGACGGTGTAGTTGCCCGGCTCCAGAAACGGAACGTCGTACAAGCCGGATTTGTTCGTGGTGCTGGGCGTAATCACGCCGGTTTGCACGTTCTTGATAGCCACCGCCACATCCGGCACCACGGCTCCCGAAGGATCCGTGGCCGAGCCTTTGATCTCTCCGGTGTTGGAGTTTTGCGCTCCGGCGACAGGAGCCCACCATACCACCAACAAAAGAGCGAGCGTGACACCGCACCTGCGCAGCGCAAACGCATTCATCACGTGAGTCCTCCTAAAATTTCAAAACCACCTGACGTTCCAAACGCAGTCCCTGCAGCCTGCCACACGCCAGTGAAGCGTTGCACCACACCGTGCGGCGCAAGACCGCTGCTCCTCAACCGAAGGCTGCGCCGCACCAACCGCTCGCACACAGGTTTCTCTGCACCATTTCGTCGGGGTGGCCTAATTGGGCGAATTATAGGTACGCAATGCAACCGAAGGAATCCGTCTAAAGTAGGATTGCGAATAGTAGTCATCATTATTTTGAATCGCGCGGCGGACTTCGGGGGTCAGGGCTTTAGGGTGGCTACCGCTTCATACTCAGGCACCACCGTGACGCCATCGAGTTTGGCCACCTGGCCGCCCTCTGAAAACGCAGGTTCGGCCCCCGGCGGAAGGTAGATCGGCGCGTTCTGGGGCAGCGGAAGAATGCTGAGCTGCAGCGTTGGGCACGGGTCTCGCGTGGCGATGGCGCTCAGCCCAATTTCCCAGGGCGTGCCTTTGTAAAAATCGTCGTCGATCAGTTTGCCGTGATCGTACAGCCGCGCGATATCGCCCTGATACACAATGCGCAGGAACGCGCGCTTTACACCCCGACCGGCAACCGGCGGCACTTGAATCGTCCACTTTGCGGCGTCCGCGAACGCCGCTTCTCCCGGCACGGTCGCGACCTCCCTTCCCATCGCTATTTGACCCCTCCTCCCGGCTTCGCGCACTTTCTCCACCTTAGCGCCAACATGCACGGGATCTACTCGCTCGATGAACCGCGCAAAAATGCCCTGCGCGCCGTCCGCGGAGAAACCCTCGGGCACTTCGCTCGCTGGAGGATAGATCCCGAAGCTCAATTGCGCCGGGTCGGTAGTAAGCAAATGAATCTTGTCGGCGTCAAAATAAATATCCGCCGTGGACGTCAACAGCCGCTCCTGCCCCGCCACCCGGCCCTTCCACAGAGTTGCCGCCATCGCGCGCGGCAGCACCAGGATTTGCGTCACCGCACCGCTTGCGTGTCGAATGCGGATGCCCACGTCCGCGCCATCATGAATCTGATCGACCACTACGCGCGCGCCTTCGTGCACAATGTGTGCCTGCGGCGCCTCGATGCTCTCGCCGTCGCTTGGCGCGAAGACAAATTCCGGCGCCACGCCTGGCCAACTGAAAAACACATAGGTATCCGGCTGCGGCAAGCGGCACATCAATTGCGCGGTGGCATATTCCAGGTCCGTGCCGCTCAGGTCCAAATTCACCGGCCAAATCGTAAACACTCCGCTAGGGATGTCCACCGGATGACGCGGCAGCAGAAACTCTCGCGTCGCCGTTTTGAGCCGCACTTGAAAGTTTTTATGCTCCGCCAGCGGATAGTTCCGCTCGTAGTTGTTGATAAAAAGAAAACCGCGATCGCTCCGCACCCGCGCCGAGACGCGTGCGGTCTGCGTATCGCGAAGGTTTTTCGGCGTGCGTCGCGGGAAATACGCGGCCGTGGGAGCCAGCACGGCTCCAAAATCGTTGAGGAAGAAATTAAATTCCTTCAGCTCGCCATACACCGGCCGCATCTGCCCAAACTCGCCGAGCGGCGCCTGAAAATCATACGATTTCGCCGGCACATCATTGGGATAACCGGTGGCCTGCGACTCCTGCAACATGGTCAATTTCCCGTCGGGATTCGTTCCCCCGTGAAACATGTAATACCCATACATGGTGACGCCCGAGCCCAGCTTCACCAGCACCATCGCCGCGGTATCGTCCGCGCTCATCAATGGCCTGCGGTGATAGGACTGCTCCATGCCGCTGCCCATCTCCGCGGTTAGAAAAGGAAATGCCGCGAAGCGTTTGTCGATGTCCGGCCGCTTTGAGTGGAGGTCGTCCGCGACATTTTCATCGCCGCGAATCGTCGTGAAAAAATAATTCGGACTCGGCGGTGCCTGCGCCACGCTGCGCTTCCAAAAGCCATCCGCATAACCGCCGAACACGGGAAGAAACTGCTGCGCGGGCACGTCTGCATCGTCCCAACCGGTGGCGGTGTAAAACGGCGCATCCAGCCCGGCCTCCTTCGCCAGCTTCAGCAGCGTGAGCATATGTTGCGCGCCCTCGCCGGGACCGCGCAGGTTATATTCATTCTCGATTTGCACGCCGATGATTGGCCCGCCATCTTTCCAGAATTGCCCATGCACTTGCTCGCCGACTTGCCCGTAAAATTTGGCAACGTAGCGCAAATATGCGGGGTCATCCTGCCGCGTGACGCCGGCCTTGAGCAGCCAATCCGGCAATCCGCCGTTGCGCACTTCGCCATGCGCCCAAGGCCCCACGCGCAGCCACACGTACATGCCATGCTTGGCACACAGCGCAAGAAACCGGCGCAAATCTCGCCGCCCGGACCAGTC
This sequence comes from Acidobacteriota bacterium, assembly GCA_003161195.1. Taxonomy (GTDB): domain Bacteria; phylum Acidobacteriota; class Terriglobia; order Acidiferrales; family UBA7541; genus Acidiferrum. The sequence continues at coordinate 15,243 of PMOV01000232.1, forward strand.
GAATTTTCCTTCCACCTCTTCGTGATAAATCCAAAATACGTACGTGGACACAATATCGACGCCGCCGGCCTTCATCTTGAGAATTTCTTCCTCCCAATCGCTTTCCGGATAGCGCGCAAAATGAAATTCGCCCATGACTGGGAACCAGGGCTGGCCGTCAAAGGTCAAGTAGCGCTGGTTCGCGGAAAGCACGTGCCCATCCGGCGCGGCACCGCCCACAAGAAACGGCAAAGGCTCCGCTGGACCCGGAGATTGACGCGCGTCGATAAGCATGGGCGAAGAACGGTGCTGCGCCAGCGCCACCGGAGCCAGCGCGAGAGAGGATGTGGCGCCCAAAAGATACAGCGCCAATAAAAACATTCGGGCAACTCGGAATTTCATAAGGAGGAAAACGGACGCAGCTCCGGGAAGA
>PMOV01000342.1 GCA_003161195.1 Acidobacteriota bacterium
CCTGCCGCAGGAATGCGCTACTACGACGCCGCCAAGGACTCTGGCGCGATGATCTTGGACCACTACACCGGCGTCGGTGAGGTCCTGGCCGTTCACGACCTCGACGAAGTGTTTGGCGCTTTGCACCAGCCCCTGCGCATCAAACGCGGCAGCCTCTTTTCCCTGGACGACGCCAAAAACAACGACCTCATTTTTATCGGTTCCCCGGCGGAAAATCTCGCGCTACTGGAGATTCCCAGCACCAAGCAGTTCCTGTTTCGGCGTGTCACCTCCGGTCCCCGCCAGGGCGACACGAAGCTCGTCAACGTGCGTCCCCAGCCCGGCGAGCAGTCCGAGTACATCGCGACCACCCCCACCCAGCCACTCACTGAGGACTACGCACTCGTGGCTCTGGTTCCCGGCCTCAATCCCGCGCGCTCGGAATTAATCCTCGCCGGGACGACGACGCTAGGCACGCAGGCCGCCGTGGAATTTGTGTGCAGCGAAAATTTATTGCAAGAGCTGATGCGCCGGCTTTCGGTTTCTCAACCCGGCGCGTTAAAACCCTTCGAGGCCGTCATTCGTGTAAAAGTGGCCCGCGGGGTGCCGGTAGAATCGGACATTGTAGCCTTGCGTGGCGAGACGGCTGCGCAATAGAAATTACCTACGGCATTGTGAGCGTGGGATCCAACCGCAGCGCTTCCTGAAACTCCCGCTTCGCGCCCTCCGCATTGCCTTTGCGCCGCAACGCTAGCCCCAGCTGATAGTGCGCGTCTGCATAATCCGGTTTGGCCTCCAGCGCGGCGTGAAATTGCGAGAGCGCGCCCTCCATATCTCCCGCGCTCATCAGCCGCTTGCCGGAGTTCGTGGCAAACACCGCGGCCTGCAAATTATTTTTATCGCGCGCAATATCCGTCCCGGCTTTGCTTTCGGCGCTCGCGCCCGCGCTGTCGCCCAGTTGCCGCAACACCCCCGCCAGCGTGGTATGCGCCCCGGCAAAATCCGGCTGCAGTCGAATCGCCTCGCGCAATGCCGCCGCCGCATCCGCCAATTTCCCTTGCTGCTTCAGCACCGTGCCCAGCGTGTAGTACGCCTCCGCATAATCGCCGCGCGCATGAATCGCCGCGCGCAACTCTTCCGCCGCGGTCCCCAGTTCGCCCTGTTGCCACAGCGTCACGCCCAGCGTGTAGTGCGCATCGGCCTGCTCGGGATCGATCTCCGTGGCGCGGCGAAACTCCGCCACCGCCTCCGGCAATTTATCCTTCAGCTTCAGCGCCAGCCCCAGATCGTAGTGCAGCGTGGGGTCCTGCGGCGCGGCCTTGAGCGCCGCGGTGAATTGCGCCAGCGCCGCATCAAAATCCGTCAATTGCAGATACGCCACGCCCAGGTTCTTGCGGTACCCGCTATCCTCGGGCCGCGCCCGCAGCGCTTCGCCAAATTCCTTCACCGCGCCATTCCCGTCACCCACTTGCAGCAGCGCCAACCCCAGGTTGTTGTGCGCATCGGCGCTTTGCCCCTCGAGCGCCACCACCTTGCGAAATGCCGCCACCGCTTCATGGGCATCTCCCGCGCGCTGCTCCAGCAAACCCAGCGCGTTCAGCGCCTCCGAATAATCCGCTTGCGCCGCCACCGCCGCACGAAACTCCGCCAGCGCCTCCGCGGTTTTGTTTTCCGCCCGCGACACGCGCCCCAGGTAATAGTGCGCCTGCGCATTCGCGGGGTCGATGCGCAGCGTCTCGCGCAATTCTGGCTCCGCCAGCTCCGTCTTGCCTTGCTGTTCGCGCAGCACGCCCAGGTGCAGGTGCGGCGCCAGCGCGTCCGGCGCAAACCGCTCCGCCGCCGCAAATTCCACCGCCGCCTCCTCGAGCCTCTCCTGCTGCACCAACACCGTTCCTAGTTCGTCATGCAACTGCGCCCGCTGCGGCTCCAGCGCAATCGCCCGTCGAAATTCCTGCACCGCCGCAACGCCTTCGCCGGACAACGCCTCGGTACGCGCCAGCGTGCGCGACGCCTCGGAATCTTCCGGCGCCAGCGTCACCGCCAGGTGTGCCTCGCGCAGCGCGTCGCTGTTCCTGCCGTCCTGCAGCAACGCGTTCGCCAGGTTCATGCGCGCTTGCGCAAACTCCGGCTTCAGCCGCACCGCCATCAGCAACTGCACCACCGCCCCCGCCACCTCGCCTTGGTTCAACAGCACCCAGCCCAGCGAGTTGTGCGCCTCCGCGCTCGACGGCGCCAGCCGCACCACTTTCTCAAACGTCGCACGCGCCGCAGCCAAATCGCCGGCCTGCAATTGCACAACACCTTTAGCGTACAAACTCTGTACTGCGCTGGGTTGCGCCGCGGATGCCGAACCTGCACCCTGGCCCAACGCAATTTGCGCCAACATGACGCAGCAGCACGCCACGCCCGCCGCAAACCTGCGCGCCCCCCGCAAAAATGTCCGCATACTTAGCATCCTTACGCAACCCCGGCCAATATGCTAGCGTCCCCGACGCGGCAATGCGCAGCGCTGGGGAGCACAAATAAAACGTTCCGGCTCGGCAGCGTTATACTCGCTACGGTCCATCACCTAGGAATGCCGGCTAAATCGATGCTTCGTATCCGACTCGTACGCTTGCGCGCTTGCGCCTGCGCTGCCGCTTTACTGTTGTTGGCGGGGCCGGCCTTTCCGCAACTTCCGCCGGCCGCCAACACGCCTCCAGCGAGCAAGCCCGCAACTTCCGCGACCATCTCCGCGTCCCCGCCGCTCGCCTACTTCACCGACATCGCCGCCAAGGCCGGCCTTCGCTCCGCCACCACCTTCGGCGGCCTGCGCTCAAAAAAATACATCATCGAAACCACCGGCACCGGCGTGGCCATCTTCGATTACGACAACGACGGCTGGCCCGACATCTTCATCGTCAACGGCACCACCCTCGACGCCCAGCCCAATCCCGCCGCCCCGCAGCCCACCAGCCACCTCTACCACAACAATCACGACGGTACCTTCACCGATGTCACGCAAAAAGCCGGCCTCACCCACACCGGCTGGGGACAAGGCGTCTGCGTCGGCGACTATGACAACGATGGCCGCGACGACCTCTTCGTCACCTATTACGGTAAAAACGTCCTCTACCACAATAATGGCGACGGCACCTTCACCGACGTCAGCAATTCCGCTGGCGTCGCGGGCAACGGCAAATCCTGGGGCAGCGGCTGCGCCTTCCTCGATTATGACCGCGACGGCCATCTTGATCTCTTCGTCTCCAATTACGTCGCCTTCGATCTCGCCACCGCTCCCGCCCCCGGCGACCGCCCCAACTGTCTCTGGAAAGGTGTCCCCGTCATGTGCGGCCCCATGGGCTTGCCCTCCGCGCCCAACATCCTCTATCACAATCGCGGCAACGGCACCTTCGAGGACGTCACCAAAGAAGCCCACATCGACAAAACCAACGGCCACTATTCGTTAAGCGTCTCCACGCTCGATTTCGATGAAGACGGCTGGCCCGACATTTACGTCGCCTGCGATAGCACCGCCAGCATTCTCTATCGCAACAATCACGACGGCACCTTCACCGACGTCGCCGTCATCGCCGGCGCCGCCTTCAACGAAGACGGCAAGGAGCAAGCCGGTATGGGCAGCACCGTCGCCGACTATAACGGTGACGGCCACCTGGACATTTTCAAAACCAATTTCTCCGACGACACCTCCACACTCTACCGCAACAACGGCAACGGCACCTTCGACGACGTCACCACCGCCGCCGGCCTGGGTCTCCACACGCAATATCTCGGCTGGGGCGCCATGTTCTTCGATTTTGACAATGACGGCTGGCCCGATCTCCTGCTCGTAAACGGCCACGTCTATCCCGAGGTCGACTCCCAGCATCTCGGCAGCAACTACGAAGAGCCCCGCGTTCTCTATCACAACAACGGCCCGGACAAATCGGGCCACGTCACTTTCGCCGACATTTCCGCACAGTCCGGCCCAGGCATCACCGCCGCCACTTCATCGCGCGGCCTGGCCATCGGCGATCTTTGGAACGACGGCAAACTCTCCGCCGTCATAAGCAACATGAACGCCCCGCCCAGCCTGCTGGTCAACAGCACCCGCACACCCAATCACTGGCTAGCGATCAAAACGGTAGGCACCAAATCCAATCGCGACGCCATCGGCGCAAAATTACGCCTCAAAGTAGGCAACCGCATCCTAATCGACGAAGTCCGCAGCGGCTCCAGCTACAACTCCAACAACGATATGCGCATCCACTTCGGCCTGGGCCCCGCCACAAAGGTAGATTGGCTGGAAATCGCCTGGCCCAGCGGCTTAACCGAACGTTTCGCAAATCCCTCCATCGACAGAATCCAAACTCTCAAAGAAGGCACAGGGAAGTCGTTGTAGTGGCAAATCTTTAGATTCGCATCTTTCTTCTTTCTCTATTGCTCTAAATGACGCGATGGCGTGGCTCCATTAATCTTTGCCTCCGCCACTCCCACATACTTGTCCGCCCCACCATAATAAAAAAGATTCCGCCCGCCCTTCTCAGCCATTCCCTCCACAAAAACCACATTGGGAACCTGGCCCGTCTTCTCCCACTCCAACTCCGGCCCAAAAACCGCATGCTCCGATCTCGCCACCAACTTCTGCGGGTCCCGCAAATCAAACACCGCCACGCCCGCCCGATATACCAGCTTGTCATCTGCCCCGTTGTAAATCAAAACAATCCCGTCGTGCGTAATGATCGGCGCTGGCCCCGGCTCCACAACGCGCTCATCAAATTTCCCCGCTCGCCGCGGCAACACCGGCGCCACGGTCGCCTCCGTCCAATGCATCAAGTCCGTCGAATACGAGAGCCCCATCTGATCGGTCTTGTCCGCCGCCGTCCCTAGCCAATACATCCAATACTTCCCGTCAATCTTCTCCGGCACAATCGCGCCAGACTTGGTCCATCCCACATTCCAATTCCCTTGGTACGCCGGTATTATCACGCCCAAACGCTCCCAATGCCGCAAATCCCGCGAAGTCGCCAAACACAATTGCGCATCTTTTTTGTTGTAACCGGTATACGTCAAATAAAACGTGTCCCCAAATCTCTGTAACCGCGGATCCTCAACGCCTCCATCTTTTTCGTACTCCGCTTCCGGCGAGAGGACCGGTTCATGGTCCCGCACGAAATGTACGCCGTCCTTGCTCTCCGCGTATCCCAATCGCGACGTACCGTGCGCATCCTGCGCGCGATACAGCATTACGTATTTCCCGTCGTAGAAAACGACCGCCGGATTAAATACTCCTGCCGACTCCCATCCCGCTCCCTGTGGTGATAAAATCGGCGTGTGCGAAACTCGCTGCCACTTTCCAATGGGCAGCCAAACCCCAGCCGCCACGGTACAAGTTGTCAGCAGAGCGATCGCCGCTAACCGGCCGAATCGCAAGCTTCGGTTGCGCATTTAGCTTTTGCCCGATTTCGCTGAATCAAACTCCATCGTCCGCACAATTCCCTTCCCCTCCTCCACAAACAACACCCGGTTCGCCTTTAAACCTTTCATCACATCCACTACCCCGCTCGGCCATCGAACCTCCAGCAACTCCACCACGTTCGCCTTCCCAATCCCAAAATGCACTCGTAAATCATTCTGCGAAATATAACTCCCCCCGCTCCGCACCTCATCGATCTGCGCATGCTCCTTCCCCTCCTCCGCCGGACGCGTCACGCACCGCACTCGCGCCCCAATCCCGCTACGGTTCGACTTCACCCCAATCGTCCGCACCTTGATCCAATTATTCTTCGTCGCCGAATCGCACCGCAGCAGTTGTGGAAAATCGTTCACCGTATTCACCACCACATCGATATCCCCATCATTGTCAAAATCTCCAAACGCGCACCCCCGCGAAGCCACCGGCGTCATAATCCCCGGCCCGCCACGCGACGAAACATCCTCAAACTTCCCATCGCGCAAATTCCGGTACAGCAATTTCTGCTGCGCATATCCCGCCTCTGTCCGCAACTGCTCCACCTCCGGATACACATGCCCGTTGCAAATCAAAATATCCGGCCACCCATCGTTGTCCATGTCAAAAAATCCGCAGCCCCAGCCCAAAAATTGCGTGTGCTTCCCAAGTCCCGCCGGAAAAGTAGCGTCCTCAAAGTTTCCCCCGCCTGTATTGTGATAAAGCGA
>PMOV01000211.1 GCA_003161195.1 Acidobacteriota bacterium
CAGTTTGCGGCGCGGCGGCTGGCGGGGATGTTGCGATTCTTGCCGGCGGCATGGTCGAACGCATGCTGCGGGCAGACGGAGGGGTTGGCATTGCGGGCACTGCTGCGCTTTTATAAATTGGCGCGGGTGACGCTGGCGCCTACGCCGGAACAGGTGCGCTGGCTGGAGAAAGAAACGGGTCGGGCTTCGTTTTTGATGGTGCGTGGGGTGGATACGCAGAAGTTCAACCCGGGTCATCGGACGGTGGATGACGATACAGTGCGGCTGGGATTTGTGGGGAGGGTGACGACGGAAAAGAGCGTGCGGTTTTTGGTGGACGTGGAACAGGCGCTGTTGGCGGCGGGGCACACGAAGTTTTCGTTTTTGGTGGTAGGGGACGGCGGGGAACGTGAGTGGCTGGAGAAGAACCTGACGCACGGAGTGTTTGCCGGCGTGTTGCGCGGTGCGGAACTGACGCGCGCTTACGCGAACATGGATTTGTTTTTGTTTCCTTCGCGGACGGATACGTATGGGAACGTGATTCAGGAAGCGGCGGCTTCGGGTGTGCCAGCGATTGTGACGAGCGAGGGCGGCCCGAAGAATTTGGTGGTGCCGGGGATTACAGGGTTTGTGGCGGCGAATGAGGATGAGTTTATTTTTCGAACGCTGGAGATGCTGGGGGATATGGCCAAGCTGCGGGCGATGGGAAAGGCGGCGCGAGAGAATATGAACGGGGTGTCGTGGGATGCGGCGTTTGAGATGACGTATGCGGCGTATCGGTACGCGGTGGAGAATGGCGGAGAAGAGTCGCCGGCAATGAAAACGGCACGCAAACCGGTCTTGGCGGCGCGGTCCTTGCATGGGCGTAAGGCGGGAGCGGCGTCGAGTTGAGGATTTTTCTGTTCAAGAGGATCCGAATTAGATTGGACCCTGCCGCGCAACTTAACAGCGAAAGGAATAATACTTTCTTTACGGCTCAGCCCTTTGCTGAATTGGGTGGGGCGGTGATGGAAAGGTGCCTGTGTCCCCGGTTTCACCGGGGCAGGCGGAAGGCGGCCGCTACAACGTCGAAGGCACTGGTAACACTTTCCGTGTATTGTTCATCCTACTTCTAGACGGTGGAGGTAGCGATTATGCTTGCGGAACCGGCTCCTGAGGAAAAATCTCCATTAAAAAATCCGCTGGTGTATTCGTCGGCGGTGGTGCTGATCGTGTTGCTGTATGTGGGGTACATTTTTATTTCGCGGTGGCATGAGAATCGCGGGCTGGAAAAGGCGGCGGCGGAAAAACAGGCGGCGGCGCAACTGGCGCAGGACCGTACGACCGTGGCGGACATGGGCGGAAAAGAGTTGGCGATCCAGAGCTTCTACGGGAGCCCGGGAGTGGTGAAGCGCGGGGAGACGGCGCAACTGTGTTATGGCGTGGCGAACGCCAAGACGGTGACGCTGGAGCCGCAGTCGGAACCGGTGTGGCCGTCGTATAGCCGGTGCGTGGACGTGAAGCCGACGAAGACGACCACGTATACGCTGACGGCGCAGGATGGGAACGGGCGCAGCGTAACGCAGACGCTGGAGATTAAGGTGAAGTGACACGCTGACGGCGCGCAAAAGCAGATTCCTCGCTGCGCTGGTGATGACAACCGACCGAAGATAGGCACTTGGCGGGCTCGCAATGGTCCTTGTGGCTGCAAAAGGTAGNNGCAATGCAAGATCCCCTGGCGAAGATCAAACAGAAGCTGCAGGACGAGATTGAAACGCTGGCGCACGAGTTGAATGTGGAGCTGCCGAAAGAGATTGCCGTGGCACGGGCGCATGGGGACCTTTCGGAGAATGCGGAATATAAGTACGCGAAAGAGCGGCAGGGGTATGTGAATGCGCGGATGGGGCAACTGAAGAAACGGCTGGGCGACCTGGGGATGTTGAACTTGACGAATATTCCGAAGGATCGCGCGGGGTATGGGTCGCGCATCCTGGTGCTGGATCTGCAGAAGGATGTGAAGATCGAGTACAAGCTGGTGAGCAGCGAGGAAGGGGACGTGGAGAAGGGGCTGATCTCTACGACGTCGCCGATTGGGAAGGCGCTGCTGAACCGTAAGGTGGGGGACGAGATTGAAGTGACCACGCCGGCGGGGAAGAAAGAGTTTGAAGTGATTAAATTGGTGACGATTCACGAAGACGTGTAGGCGCGTTGCGGCGACTAAATCCTGCCTGCTGGCGAAGGCCTTCGCTGAAAACATTCACTGACTGCGTATGAAACCTTCTTTGGTTGTGCATGGTGGAGCATGGGACATTCCGGACGAGGCCGCGGAGGCTTGCGCGACGGGGTGTAAGAAGGCGCTGGCGGCGGGATGGTGGGTGTTGGCGGCGGGCGGGCACGCGCTCGACGCAGTTGCGGCGGCGATTGTGGTGCTGGAGGATGATCCGGTTTTTGATGCGGGCTATGGCTCGCACTTGAATTTTGATGGGCACGTGGAATGCGACGCGATGGTGATGGATGGGCAGACGCTGCGGGCGGGGGCGGCTGCGGTATTGCGGCATGTGAAGAATCCGATTCGCGCGGCGCGGGCAATATTGGAGCATTGCCCGCACATGATGCTGGTAGGCGAGGGGGCGGAACATTTTGCGAGAGAGAATGGCGTGAAGTTGTGCAAGGCGGAGGAGTTGGTCAGCGAAGCGGAGTGGGATGCGTGGATGAAGTGCAAGAAGGACAAGCATACAGCGACGCATCATCGCGGACATGAGCAGGGGACGGTGGGGGCGGTGGCGATGGATAGCGAGGGGCGGCTGTTTGCGGCGACTTCTACCGGGGGGACTTGTTGCAAGTTGCCGGGGCGCGTGGGGGATTCGCCGCTGATTGGGTGCGGGTGTTATGCGGATGCGCAGGCTGGGGGAGTGTCGTGTACCGGATATGGCGAAGCGATTATGAAGGTGGTGATGGCGAAGAGCGCGGTGGATTTTTTGCAGGCGGCTGAGGCGATGGCTGCGGCAAAAAAATCCGTGGAATTGTTGGCTGCGCGCACGACGGGCACCGGGGGATTGATTTTGCTGGATCGCGAGGGAACGCCGGGATGGGCGTTCAATACGCCGCGGATGGCGTATGGGTATGTGAAGGACGGGGAGTTAATTGCAGCGGTGGAGTAGATTGACGGCGGCTGGCTACGTTCAGGGCTTGATGTGACTTGGGAGGGGCGAATGAAGTATCGGCGATTTGGGCGGACGGGTTGGGATGTGAGTGAGATTGGGTATGGCATGTGGGGGATGGCGGGGTGGACGGGGTCTGACGATGCCGAGTCGCTGAGCTCCTTGCAGCGTTTTGTGGATTTGGGCGGGAATTTTTTTGATACGGCCTGGGCATATGGGGACGGGCACAGCGAAGAGTTACTAGGAAAGATTTTGCGCGCGAATCGCGGTAAGCGGCTGTTCGCGGCTTCGAAAATTCCTCCCAAGAACCGCCGCTGGCCGAGCCGTAGAGAGTTTTCGCTGGAGGACTGCTTTCCGCCGGAGTATATCGACGAGTATGTCCACAAAACGCTGAAAAACATCGGCAACGAAACGCTGGACCTGATGCAGTTTCACACTTGGGAAGACGGGTGGCTGGACGACGAGCGGCTGGCGACATCCATCGAAAAGATGCGGGCCAGCGGGAAAGTGCAGGCCGTGGGGATCAGCATCAACCGCTGGGAACCGGCCAATGGGATTCGCGCGGTGCGCTCCGGACTGATCGATGCGGTGCAGGTGATTTACAACATTTTTGACCAGAACCCGGAGGATGAACTGTTTCCGGCGTGCCGCGAGCACAACGTGGCGGTGATTGCGCGCGTGCCATTCGATGAAGGAACGCTGACCGGGACGCTGACGCTGGAAAGTCACTGGCCGAGGAGCGATTGGCGGAGCACGTATTTCGTGAAAGAAAATCTGCTGGCCAGCGTAGCACGCGCGGAAGCGCTGAAGCCTTTTCTGACGGCGGAGATGAGCATGCCGGACATGGCGCTGCGATTTATTTTGAACAACCGCGATGTGAGCACGATCATTCCAGGGATGCGCAAGAGGCGCAACGTGGAAGCGAATATGGCATCCAGCGAGCGCGGACCTTTGGCGGAGGCACTGCGCAAGGAGTTGCGGACGCACCGGTGGGATCGGGTACCGACGTCATGGTCGCAGTGACAGCTGCCGTAACCGCCGCAGAGACACAGAGGCTTCGCTAACGATTATGGGTTAAGCGGTTTGTTTCAGAGCGCGCTCGACCAAGGTGAGGCAGCGGTCGGCTTGTTCGCGCAGCAGTTCTTCACGTTCGCCGCGCTCGCTCTGAGCGTTGTGCAGTTCATCTGCGATGGCCAGGGCGGCCAAAACGGCGATCTTCTGGGTATCCACGGTAGACGTAGCTTCGGCGATAGCGCGCATTTTTTGATCGACGTAGGCGGAGAGTTTTTGTACGTAGGCTTCTTCGAGTTCGCCGCGGATGGTGTAGGGTTGGCCGAAGATTTGGACTTTTACTGGCGTGGTCATTAAGCGGGCCTCGGTAGCAAAATTGAAAATAACATAAGGCGTAGAAGCGCGGGTACTGTGGCGCGCAGGGGCGGGCCTGCGCGGCTAGATGGGGCGGCGAATGCCGAGTTTGCGCATGCGTGCCTGGAGCGTGGTGCGTTTCATCCCGAGCAGGGCGGCTGCGCCGCGAGGGCCGGAGATCCGCCACTCGGTTTGGCGGAGGGCGCGCTGGATGTGCTGGCGCTCGGCTTCCTCGAGGGTGGTAACAGCGCTGCCGGGGAAGGCCGGAAGCTGTGGAAGTTCACCTAAGGCAGGCTCGGCTGCAGAGTCCGCCGCAGGGCCAGGCAAGGCAGGTTTCAGTTCCGAGACGGGGACGCGCAACTCTTTGCCGGGGGAAAGAATGACGGCGCGCTCGATGAGATTTTCGAGTTCACGCACGTTGCCGGGCCATGGGTAATGGACTAAGGCGTCCATGGCTTGCGTGGGTACGTATTCGACGGTTTTGTTGAGGCGGCGGCTGAATTTTTGTACGAAGTAGCGGACCAGGAGGGCGACGTCCTCCGGGCGTTCGCGCAGGGCCGGAAGGGTGATGGGGAAAACGTTGAGGCGATAGTAAAGGTCACTGCGGAAGGCACGGTCGGCCACAAATTTGGCGAGATCCTGATTGGTGGCGGCGACGACGCGAACATCGACGCGCTGAGTGCGATTGCTGCCGAGGCGCTCGAATTCCTGTTCTTGCAGAACACGCAACAGTTTGGGCTGAAGTTCGAGAGGGAGGTCGCCGACTTCGTCCAGGAACAACGTGCCGCGGTCGGCTAATTCGAAGCGCCCGATTTTCTGGCTGATGGCGCCGGTAAAAGCGCCGCGTTCGTGACCGAACAATTCCGATTCGAGCAAGCCGGAGGGGATGGCGGCGCAATTCACTTTGACGAAGGTGCGCTCACGGCGGGGGCTGAGGTCATGAATGGCGCGGGCGATGAGCTCCTTGCCGGTACCCGTTTCGCCGAGGATAAGCGCGGTGGTGCTGGCGGGGGCCACGAGCTCCACCTGGGCCAGCACCTTTTTCAGCAGCGGACTATCGCCAATAATTTCTTCGAAATTAAATTCGGTGCGGATTTCCTCCTCGAGATAGAGCTTTTCTCCGGCCAGTTTGTCTTTGAGGGCGTCGATTTCCTTGAAGGCCAAGGCGTTTTCGACAGCAATGGCGATTTGCCCGCAGACTTGCTGCAGAAGTTCCACATCGGGCGGGGCAAAGGCGTCCAGACGGCGGCTGGCCAGATTGAGGGTGCCGAAGGACTGGCCATGATTGATGAGCGGCATACAGCAGATAGTCTGAATGCCTTCGGAGCGGAGGATGCGCACGATTTCGCTGGGGTACTGCTCCATCTCGGCCCCGCGGGCGAGCAAGGGCACACCGGAGGAAATGGCGCGACCAGCCGGTGAGGAATCGCGGGGCACGACGACATCCTGCTTTACGAGCTGCTGGCGGCCGGGAAAATTGAGCGCGTAGATTTTCAGCAAGCCGGTGCTTGGCTCAAGCAAAGCGAGACTGGTGTAATCGAGCTGGATGACGCGTTCGATGGTGCTGACAATGCCGCGGAAGAGTTCCGGCAGCTCACGTGTGGTGACCAGAAGGTTGTTGATCTCGAGCAAAACCTGAAAGCGGTAGCGTTCGCGCGCCAGTTGATGCTGATAGGCTTGCGAGCTTTCGTGATTGAGGGCGTTGTCGACGGCCACGGCGACCTGACTGGCCACGCGCTGCATGAAGTGGACTTCGGCATCGGTGATGCCTTGGGGGATGAGGCGGCCAAAGGCGAGTGCGCCGAGGCGGCGCTGCACAGTGGTGAGCGGTACGTAGGCGAAGGAACGGACACCGACCTCGGACAGATGCTGCATAAAGTCTGGAAAACGGGTTTCCGTTTCGGTGTCCGTAGCCACGAAGCAGTTCTGCGTTTCCCAGACCCAGCCTGAGGGATGGCCATCGATAGGGCTTTCCTCGCCGGGCTCTTTTTCTTTCGGCTGACGCATCTCGAGGAGGTGCAGGCGCATGACGTGGCGGGCGGGGTCGTAAAGGGTGAGGGCGAGGAAGTCGAAATCGATTACCGAGTGGAGGCGCTCGGAGAGTTCGTGAAAGAGAGCCGGCAAGTCGCGCTGCTGCGCGATGGCCTCGCTGACTTCCAGCAAGGCTTCGAGTTGACGCCGGGTGTGATCGACCGGCGAGGTGACCGGCAGCTCTAGCGGTAAAGTGGCAGGTTCCGCCATAGCTGAGGATAGCATTGCGGTCGTGGGGTGCTCAACGGGAGTCGCGGGAGGCGGAATTGCGGGGAGGAGCTAAACGCTTTTGTATACTCTTTGGCGGAATCAGTGGGGTGACGGTGGGAACACCGGGGCTTGGCAATGGCAGAGCGAGGGACAAATGGTAAATGTCGGAGAGTTACTTGCTGGGCACGCCGCTGAGTGACCGCCTAAAAAGTCTAGTGGTATTGATAGCGCTAGTTTTGGCGCCCAGGCTGGCGCGGGCGCAGGGCGGACCGCCGCTACTTACGAACGATCCTGGGACTCCCGGGCCGAAACAATGGGAAATCAACCTGGCGGTGATGCCGGTACTGGCTCGGCACCAGTACGACTTCCAGATGCCGCAAATCGACCTCAACTACGGAGTGGGTCCGGCGATTCAGTTGACCTTTGAGGTGCCGTACGTGCTGCAGACGCAGCCGAAACCCTTCAGTACCGGCTGGAGCAATGCTTTTCCGGGCGTGAAATGGAGGTTTATCGATAACAAGAAGGGCTGGAACGTTTCCATCTTTCCGCAGGTGGAAACGCCGGGGCCGGGCAGCGCGGTGGGCAGCGGAATTGCGGCGAGTGGGGCGCGTTTTCTGATGCCGGTGGAGGTGCAGCGGAATGTGGGTCCGCTGGAACTGGATGCGGAGTTTGGGTACTACATTCCGTTTCACGGGTATCAACACGAGGAACGGATTATCGGGTTTGCCGCCGGGCACACCTTCACCAAGAAATTGGAGATGATTGGCGAAGTCTATAACGATCGCGCGATGGGCGGTTTGCCACACGACACGACCTGGGATATGGGCGCGCGGTACGGGTTCCACAAAGGGCTGATTTTTCTGTTTATGGCGGGGCGGAGCTTTAGCCTGAACTCCAGCACGCAGCCTAATTTTCTTACGTACATCGGAGTACAGATATTGCTCGAGAAGAACGGGTTGGCGTTGCATTCGGAGGAACCGGAAGAATAGTGCACAACGTCATTCTGCGCCTGCGCTTGCAGGACACATGGTATCGAAGACTGCTTTGTCCCCGTACGGCACCGAGACATCGGAGGCGTAATTGGCGGGAGGTGTCGAGCGCGACGGATTCGCGGCGGATGGAGCAGTGGCAAGAAAGCGCGCAAAGGAACCGCGGTCTGCAAGAACGAGGGACGCTCCTTGCCAGGAACCGTAGAGCACGAAGAAGCGTTTGACGCCGGAGTTGGGCTCTGTGCGCGGATACAACACCACCGGTTTACCGTTCTGCGCCCGCCGGGCGTCGAGCGCACCAGAAACTTCCAGATCGTAAGAAGCGCCGTCCATAGTGCAGAGCTCAGCGGTGCCAATCAGGTTGGTTCTTCCGTCGGTCGGAGCTGCTCCTCGATGTTTTCGCTCGAAACGCAACTTTAAGTAGAGAGGGTACGTGCTTCCCGAAGGTGCACGCAGAATTCCACTGCCGTGCCAGACCGGCGCCGGGGTGCGAGGCAGTTTGGGAGTCACGAGACGATGGCGCAGGACGAGCAGCAGAGCGAGCATGGAGATCGTGGCGAGACCAGGGGCGACGAAGTCGCCTGCGAGGCGGATTAAACGCCGATTTTGAGACGTTGAGGCCACATTTGTACGAAGTCTAACTAATTCTTCTATTTGCGGCTTATAAAATAAAGATCGGCGTGGCCGCTGGGGCGAGCGTAAATGACGGTGGAAAGATCGCGAGAGAAATCGTAGGCGTTGCCGCCGGTGACCAGCGGAAAGGCGAAAGGTAGCTGCAGGGCGACTTTGGGCAGGCCGATGACTTTGCCGTCCTGCCAAGCCTGGCGGTAGATGGTGACATCCTTGCGCGAGGGGATGGCGTACAGGAAGGATTTGCCATCACGGTCCAAGACGACGCCGAAGGTGACCACACCGGGCACCAAGATGGTGCAGGATTTCTGCGCCAGGGAATATTCGTAGATGCCGATTTTTTCGCCGCTGGCGATCAAGGTCATGAGATATTTTCCGTCGGGTGAGACGCCAAACCCCCAGCCGCAGCCTTCGGCAACTTTCTCTGGCGCTGACCAATCGGCGTTTTCTTTCGAGATGGTGAATCCGGCTACGCCTTTCTCGACGGAATTCACATAAAAAGCATTCTGATCGGGACTCCACATCACGTTTTGCAACGTGCCGCCGGTCCAAGTGAAGGTACGCATGCCGCTGCCATCGGCCCCGGCAATGTAGACCTTTGAGGGCTTGCCCGCCTCTTCCGTGAAAAACGCGAGGTGGAAATTGTCGGGCGCCCAGTTGGCGGTAGCCAAGGTTCCGGAAGGGACGATGCGCACTTTGTTGCTGCCATCGATATCCGCGGTCCAGAGTTCGTTGCGATCACGGGCGGGGATGGTGATGTACATAACGTGCTTGCCGTCCGGCGAAATGGCAGGCTGGGTGGCGTTTTCCGCGGCAATATCCGTTGACTGCTTGGTGCGGGGGTTGTAGGCAGTGAGGAAGCCGGAGTCCTTGCCATTGACGATGTACATGCCTTTGCCTGACGGGTCGGGCATCGGCGACTTGTCCGGGCCAGGGCCAAAGGTCACTTGCGTGAGCGCTTTGTCTTGCAAATCAAACTTCCAGATGTTGGTTAGGCCACTGACGGTGCGGCTGAAGAGAATACTTTTCCCGGGCTCCGACCAAACCAGACCTTCGAGTTCTGCGGGAACTTCGCCTAAATCACTGGCAGCACCTTTGCTCATGTCCACATCGTAGGCGTGAAGCGTTTCGATTGCGGAGACGCCATTAGCGGCGGCCACGAACAAATGCTTACCGTCCGGAAACGGCAAGATGCGTCGCACCGGTAGCGAGGTCCGCTCGAAGGCGAATACCTGTTCCTCGCCCATGCCGTCGCGATTGGCGCGAAATACGGCGCGCGTTCCTACCTTTGTGTAGTAAACCGCAGTGCCGTCGGTGGAAGGCGTTAGGTTTTGTCCGACTACGACACGGTGGGCGGGTCCGCCGAGCGTGGGCACGGCCCAAGATTCATCTCTCCCGAAGACGCGGGCGTAATAGATTTCGGTGCCGTCGGCGGAAAAATTGGAGATTACTTTTTCGCCTTCATCGCTGGTGAGTTGCAGCGGCTCACCGCCGGTGGAAAGCATGACAAAGACTTGCGAGACGCCGGATACGGGCGAGTCGAAGGCCACGGTGTGGCCGTCTGGCGAAAGATGAGCGCGGCCCATGGGCTTATCCCAGTGGCTGATTTGGGTGATCTTGGCGGGTTCGTTGGAGGTTTTCAGGCCACTCAGAAAGTGATAGGCGGCGAGGGCCAAGGCTAACACCGCGACCGCGCCGATGCCCGCGACGATGTATTTTGAGGACCTACTGGCTGACGCACTTTGCACGGGCATGGTGGCGCTGGAGCCGCTTGCGTGCACGCCGGAGGCTTGGATGGCTGCGACGGTGGCGGAAGAGGATATGCGGCCGGAACTGGAATCCCGGCGCAAGCGCTTTAAGTCCGTGTGAATATCGGCGGCGGAGCGGTAACGGAGATCACGGTCTTTTTCTAGCGCTTTGTCGATGATGCGCTCGAGTTCGGCGGGCACCTCGGGATTGAGGCGCACGGCAGGTGTAGCGTCGCCATCGAGAATGGCTTTGAAAATTACGCCCGACGTGTCGCCACGGAAAGGCAAGGTGCCGGTGGACATTTCATACAGTACGGCGCCGAAGGAAAATAGGTCGGTGCGGGCGTCGAGTTCTTTGCCGCGCACCTGTTCAGGAGACATGTAGGCGATGGTGCCGAGGGTGCTGCCGGGGCTGGTGAGCTGCTGGGCGTCCATTTCGACGGTGCCGAGAGTGTTGCCGGTCGCCGTAGAGCCTTTTACCGCGGTGACCTTGGCGAGGCCGAAGTCTAGAATTTTGGCGTGACCGCGCTCGGTGACGAAGATGTTGGCGGGCTTGATGTCGCGATGGATGATGCCTTTGGTGTGCGCCGCGTCGAGAGCATCGGAGATTTCCGTGGCCAGCGCGACGAGAGTTTCCATTTCCATGGGGCGGCCGGCGATGCGATGTTTCAGGGTGGCACCCTCGAGCAGTTCCATAGCGATGAAGGCTTGGCCCTCTTCTTCGCCGATGTCGTGAATGGTGCAGATGTTTGGGTGATTGAGGGCCGAAGCGGCTTGCGCTTCGCGCTGGAAGCGCGCGAGGGATTGCGGGTCGTTCGAGACTTCGTCGGGTAGGAATTTGAGGGCTACGAAGCGATGCAGGCGGGTGTCTTCGGCTTTGTAGACAATGCCCATGCCACCGCCGCCGAGTTTTTCGAGAATGCGGTAGTGGGAGATGACTCTGCCAAGCAGGGCGTCAGTATCAGACATTGGTGGCTCATCTTAAGTTTGGTGGGGGCGCAAGTCAACGCGGGCGGAATCAAGATGGTAGGCCCGTGGAGACTCGAACTCCAGACCTCTACCGTGTCAAGGTAGCGCTCTAACCAACTGAGCTACGGGCCTACGGCGTGGTAAATTTTAGCACGTTGGCAGGCTGGCGTGCATAGGTGCGAGGTTTTCCGTGCTGGTGACCATTGACGATGGGTTGCGGCAGAAGTGTCCGCGTGTCGCGCTCGGTTGCGTGCTCGCTACGGTTACAGCGCAGACTGCACCGCCGGAGCTTACCGCGGAACTTGCGGCTGTGGCACAAAAGATTGCAAGCTTGCGCGAACCAACGGCGGTGCTGGAGTCGCCGGCGATTCTGGCCACGCGTCGCGGCTACAAAGCCCTGGGCAAGGATCCTGCGCGGTATCGCGGTTCGGCAGAGGCGTTGTTGCGGCGGGTGATTTCCGGAAAAGGGCTGCCGCAAATCAATGCGGTGGTGGATGCGATCAATCTGGTGTCCATTGAATGCCGGATGCCGATTGGTTTGTATGATCTGGCGCACGTCGATGGTGACGTAGTGTTTCGAGCTGGGCGCAGTGGCGAGAGCTACAAAGGTATTGGCAAATACGATTTGAATTTGGAAGGGCTGCCGCTATTTGCGGATGCGCTGGGGCCGCATGGGAGCGCAACTAGCGATTCAGAGCGGACCATGGTGACGGCGGATACGAGTAGGGTGCTGGCAATTATTGTGGCCTTCGACGATGCCGGCGGCTTGGGGCGCTGGACGCAACGACTCGTTGGGCTGCTGGAGCGTTACGCAGAAGGACGCGAGTTCGTAACAACCAACGTGTGAGCGATGGATGTTGCAATCCAGCCGGACAACTTCATTGCGAGACGGGTTCGGCAAGCTGCACTTCGTTGCCGGCGCGTACGCGGCGATCGAAGAAGCCGCGGGCGGCTAGCAACTCGGCGTTGAGCAAGGCTGCGCCGGCGGCGCCGCGGACTAGATTGTGCGAGAGCAGCGT
>PMOV01000029.1 GCA_003161195.1 Acidobacteriota bacterium
CAGAGCCCATTTTGGAATCGATCAACTCCAAGATAGTCACCTGAAAAGGCTCTATTCCCATCTTGGTTTATGAAATATTTCAACCGCTGTCCTGTTGGCGAGACAGCCGCGAATCCCTCAGAAAAAGGCATTGCGTAGTGGTAGGTCGGTGCGATGCGGAACTGGCCTAATTTGTCTATGTATCCCCGGTCGCGCGTGGCTAGAACTGCAACGGATGCAAACCCTTCGCTGAAATCATAGGCCTCAGCAAATTTTGCCGGAACCACTAAATCGCCTGTCTTATTTATGAATCCGTATGGTCCCCACCGCCCTCCCACTGCTACGCGGGCCACCCCTTCGCGAAATGGCAGTGCGAAATCGAATTTTGCCTCGATGACGAATATCGCCTTGTGGTTGATATAACCCCACTTTCGGCCGATTCGGGCTGGGGCAAGACCGTGGCGGAATTCCCTGACATCCTCAAAAAAAGGAGGAATTACTTCCTCACCGCGAAGGTTGATATAGCCATAGTGGTTTCCGTCCGACACAAAGGCGGTGCCTTCACTAAAATCAGAAACGGACGAATATTTTGGAGGGACGACGATGCTTCCGCCTCGCGCCAAAACTCCCGTTCGATTGCCAGCAGAGAAGATTATTCTGCCCTCTGAAAACTTCAGCCCAAGGTTCTCGTAAATACATTCGATTACGACCTGGCCTTTTGCGTTGATCGCGCCCCAGCGCCCGTTCAGCCGAACTGGAGCTAAGCCTTCGCTGAATGGTCTGGCGTCCTCGAAGACCGGCCCGACCACGATTTTGCCTTCGAGATTTATGAATCCAGCTGTAAATTTGTTGGGACTTTTCGCATTCCCAAGATATATCGGGAAGAGTGACTCGTGGGTCAGATTTGGGTCCTGTATCATGGGGGAACGCAGCCACCCTCCACACACGTTTCTTCTAGGTCCTTGATGCCTTCTTCTATATTCGGGCCTTGCTTGGCCGCGAAATCCTCGATTGCTTGAGCGCCCGCCTTCACCGCGTCCATTAGTGGCTTGATGTCGTCGGCAAGAGTTCTTGTGCCGGGATTATTCGCGGCGATGCCATCAGTAAATGCCTTAACATCGCCGCCTGCGCTCCTGACCTCTTCGACTGCCTTCTCGATATCTTCGGAGTTCCACTGTGACATGCTGCGTCCCGTCTGTTGCTCCACACCTTCTATTATCTCTTTTATCTGCGCGCTGTTGAGCCTATGTTCGGCGGAATAGCCCGTGTGTAAGCCCGGAAATTGAAGGCGACCGGTTGTCCACCGCCGGAAGAATCTCCCTGCCCCGCTCTCCCAGGCGCCTTTGGCTGCGATGAGAGCCTGGTCAACGAANNTGGTGCCCTACGGCTATGGCCGGTCCGAAAAGTTGATAAAATCTGGCGCCGTCATTGCACGGTTCCGCGACAACATGCATCGCGCCGTTCGAGTCAATAAAAGATGATGTCTTGTCGCAGTGACCGTCAGTATCTCTTCTTGACACCGGGTTGTTGCCTGCATAGGCGTACAGGTTTAGGGATTGAGGGTTTCCAAAGTCAGCATAGGGCACGCCCTCAGGAGACCTTGACCAGTCCGGCGTCATGAAACGGCCCATTTGCGAGGAATTGTAGCGGGCACCGAAGTTGTCGAGGCCGGATTCGCTGTCGCGTTCTTTGCCGGGAGTCTTTGAGCTTTCCTTGGCTCTGTTTCTTCAGCAGATCATCGAGGGCTTTGGCCTTCGCATCCGGCTTCTGTTGCAGAATGGCTTGGTAGGTCTTTAGTACGCTTTCAACACCAGCGAGAGCAGTTGCCTTCGCGTCGGCGGCTTTGTCAGGATTCTCGATCTGGAANNGCGCGTAAACGTACTTCATTCCGCTGAACTCGCTCAGCAGGGCCGGGCACAGTGGCACGTGGATGTCATGCACGTCGCTCAGCCGTTTCAGTGCTGCGTCACCTTGCTTGTTCACACTGTCATCCAGCGGAGCGCTTTCCAGCTTGTGCGTGGTCTCGACCCACTGCGCCCGCTCCTCTGATGTCGAGGTCGCTTGGGCGGATGTCCTCAGCGCCGTTGCCAGGAACAGAAAGTACAGCGTTGGAAGCCACACCAAAGCCGCACGTACATTTCGCATGTTTCCTCCAACGCGCTAATTTGAATCTGAAGCAACCGAACTGTCATTGGGCAGTGCTACCTCGTACACCGCCAGTTCCGGCGATTTGGTGGGAGCGATGATCGACACTTTCTTGCCGGAACGGTAGATCAGCGGGTCTCCCCATTGGACGCCCGTATCAGGGTCGTTGCTGTCCGCTACGCTCAGGAAGTCCATCGGGTGCCGCCACACCACGGCAGGCCCGTCCGCTTTCAGAAGCAAGAACTCGGAAGTGAGGATTTTATTTCCGCCATGCTCTGGCTCGCGGTCGGGGCTAGTCGTACAGATGGCCCCAGCATAGTCTGCAACATCACCACTGCTGTACGGGCGGGGCACGCACGTCAGGTCTAGCTCTGCCGAGCGATGGTCTCTGTAGCTGACCACACTACCCACATCCGACATGTTGCCGAAGTACGCAAGCATATTTGAACCTTCGAGCGCGGTGGCTCCGTGGTCGATTCTGTATCGCCCTTGCGAGCCGAACTTCGCACCTGTGCTCTCACCTGCTTCGGTGTATTCCGCCCACTCTCCAGAGGGCAACTGGAGCCACGTTGTTCGGCTCTTTGGAGACCAGACGATTGCTTCAGCGTTTAGCTGTTTCGGTCCCGTAACCTCCGAAGTGATTTTGAAGTCAGAAAGATTCATACGGACGAAGCGCAGCTTGCCCGCCCGACCGGATGCGAAGCTCAGTAGGGAACTCTCATCGAAGCCTGCGAAGAGGCGATAGCTGTCTGCCGAAGTGAACGGCAGAGCGTTTGTGCGCCGAACCTCCGACAGGTCTTTCGCAGAGAGCACAAGCAGCAGATTCGGCTCGTGTATCTCCGCATAAACCAACGTCTGGCTATCCGGCGACAGGAAGAAGCCCTCGGCAGCTCGCGCACCATGAACGCGCGGAACATTGACGACCGTGTGCCTTAGCTCCTTGTGCGTCGCCAGATCGAACGCCGACACCTGAAGCTGATTGGAGAAGCGCAACAGATCGAACGAACGATGCGCTTCATAAAGCACTCCGTCGCCTGCCGTCATCCCCGGAAGCGAAAGCGCGGTGTTCGCCTTCGCCAGAGGCAGCGTGTACGAGTCTTGTCCCCAGCAGTTCATAGCCAAAGTCAAGAAAAGGATCCCGAATAAAGCATTCCTTTTCATGGCAAGGGAGCGTTCTTTTCTGCCGCCGCGCGGCCACTGACAGCATCCCTGATAGTGCCAACCATGTGAAGAACGAACTGCTGAACGTCGACTCCTGTCGGATGACCTTCGAAGTGCAGCTCCATTTGGCCCGAGGGGTTGAGCATGTGAACGTAGCCACTGCTATCTTTCCATTGTGAGCCAGCCTTATGTGCTCCCGACAGACGGTCGAGCGCGCTCATAAACGCGCTCTGTTTGTTAAGTGCAGCTTCTGCGTTCGCGAACGCGCTTGCCGAACCATAGAGTGAACCACGGGCCTCACAGGAACCCCCGCAATCGGAGAAGAATCTGCCTTCGATTCCAGTGAATGCTCCGCCGCCATTCACGTTAGTCTGATCGCTGCCGTCGATGAACTGTGAGTGTGTCGAAGTCCCAGCGGCAGATGTGAAGCTAACACCGTTCTTCTCATCGAATGCGCCTGTGTAATGATTCCCAAACTGGTCGTGATACCCGGCGCTCGCGTCCTTCGAGTCGTTCATATCGACATCGGTTGCTTGGAACTTCCCGTCAACCGTCTGTCCCTGCACCCAGACTTTATCGCTGCCGTTCTGAACTTGGCCACAGCCTGAGTGGTCTGAGGTCTGACATGCGAGATAGAAATCGAGACCCGTTGGATCGGTCAGCGACAGCGGATTGTTCCGCACGTACGAATACAGATTCAAAAGCTGCGGATCGATAAGGCGCTCCGGGCTTATAAACAGCGGATCGGGACTCATGAAGCGTCCCATTGAAGAGCTGTCGTACCTAACTCCAAAGTTATCGAGGCCGGATTCGCTATCGCGTTCTTTGCCGGTGAATTTGTGGGCGAAAGGCGCGTGATGGAGTGGGTAGTCGTACACGAGGGTCAGTGGGTCGTAGACGTAGGAGCCTTCCCTTGTGCTCGGTCGAGGTCCTCCTGGTAAAACGCCAGGTAGCTGTACGGTGGCCTGATTCGGCTCTTGTTCGGCAACGCGAGACGGAATGGAATCTCGAAGTGCCACGTCGCGCCTACATGGTTGGCAGGCACACTGAAGAACACTTTTCCTCCCGGCGGGATCAGCGTAATTACTTGGACACCGGTAGGCCCATTGCCGCCGTTATAGCCATGAGGACGTTCGGGCCGGTCTTTTTGCGGAATACCTTGCACAGCTTGTTTCTGTGCCCACTCAGCACCGCTGACAGCCGCTTCGTTGAGATTTGGCGAGCGAAAAATGTCGTCCATCTCTTTCAAGTCTGTAACTCCGCCCTCAACGTAGACCGAGCCACCGGTCACGTCGCCGCCGGGTCCTTGAGGGTTGGGCACGACTTCATCTTGTATAGTAATTGCCGCTTTCGGATCGGCGAGCGAGCTCCCAAACTTCACGATCACGAGGGGCAGTGCGCAGTTGTTCGTTAGATGCAGGTATATTCCAACGTTGGGTTCACCTTCACGTATTGGTTTTCGTGGACCGACATGATCTATTTCGAGATACACATACGGCTTGCTCGCGTCGATGACAAAGGTGGTGGCCTCTAAGGGAATTCTGATATCGGCTCGCGGTGTGCTCGACGCGGGGATGGACGCGCACACGGCCAACAGAAGGATCTGGGCTGAGTGTTTCATCGCGGCACCACCGATCCTTTCTGGAAAGCTGGCAAGGCCGTGTTCTGGTAGTTTTGTTCAATCTTCTTCTGTAGTTCGGGCGTGATTCCCTTGAACGTGTCTTCCGCGTGCCAGGACAACTGACCGTTCTTGAAATTAAGAAAACCTCCGTTAGGAACCATTCCCGGTGGGGCGTTTATGGCTGACAGACTATTCAGGATGTTGAACTGTACGTGATAGGCGTTGAGTTCTGTAGTCAAATTGGTTGGGTTCAGATTCGACGAGAACCCAGACGCAACCCAGGCAGAACCATCCGCAACATGTGACCCCTCGTGGGCTACAAGACTCGCGTCGCCCACCGCATTCGGATTGAACGTGACGTTGATGTTCTGCTTATTGGGGTTATCGTTTTCTTTGTCGTTTTCGCCGTTCGCGATACCACTCACTTCAGTGACTCCGCCCGTCACATTGCTGTCAAAGCGAACGTTGACTCCGTTGTCCACGCCCTGAGCGCCGTAGGCGTCGATTGCCCGTTGTGCGGCGGCTTGGTCGTCACCAGTCAGCTTATTCGCCGCATTTTGAGCATCCGCCAGGCTCTTCGCGAAAGCTTGATCGTTTGCAGAATCGCACTTCTCGCTGTCCTCGCAGACGTAGAGGCCTGTTGGATCAGTGAGGCTAAGCGGATTGTTTAGGCTGTAGCTGTATGCGTTCCAGCTCTGTGGGTTGAGTCGGTTGACTCCGATGTTGCCCGGATCGGGCGACATGAAGCGGCCCATCGTACTCGCGTTGTACCTAGCGCCGAAGTTATCCAGGCCCGATTCCGCATCGCG
>PMOV01000213.1 GCA_003161195.1 Acidobacteriota bacterium
GCCTGCGGCGCAGGCGCAAAGCCCGAAAGAGCAAGCTACAGAAAAAGGAGTAACGGGGACGACGGCGCGGCAATAGTTTCAGAATCGTAGCTCGGTGCAACCTTTTTCATTTGGGCACAGAGCCGGGTGTCCTGTGTTTCAAACGCGTTCGCATTGCGCGTGCAAAAAATCGTGCGCGCGAGGTGTGTCCAGAGATTTGAGCAAGCCGTATAAAGNNTACAACTAGCGAGCCGGTTTCCGCTCTAACAACCGCATGGAGGTATTTGAATGAAGTTGCAGAAGCTCGTGTCCCACAGCCTCAGTGGATTGCGTCTCGGACTCGCGTCCGTGGCGTTGCTCCAGTTCGCCGTAGGCGCGCCTATCGCCAACGCGGCGCCCAACGACAGCAAAACCGCTACGCCCATCAAACACGTCATCGTGATCATCGGTGAAAATCGCAGCTTTGATCACGTCTTTGCCACTTACGTCCCGCCCAAAAAAGGTGAGACCGTCAATAACCTGCTCTCCGAAGGCATTATCAAACTCGACGCCAGCAAAAACGCCGTTCCCGGTCCGCATTTTGACAAAGCACACCAGGTCGCGGCTTCTGACATCGGCGGCGTGGATGCGTTCCTCTTGAGCCCCCCGAAAACCGATTTCCCGAACGATCAGCTCCCTGCTCCGCTCGTAGGCGGCCAATACGCCCCCTACATTCCGAATAGCTGCACCCCGCCGATCACCGAAGCCACCTGCGCGGCTGGCTTGGCTTTGGCGAAGTCCTCGGAAAATGGTCTGCCTGATTCCTACTACCAATATCTGTTGACGGGCGCGACGGGATTGCCCGGCAAAGTGCCCGATACGCGCATCACGAACGCCACCACGCTGCCCGCAGGTCCGTTCCAATTGACGAATGGCACCTCCTTCACCTATGACGCGTATGCCGCCAGCCCGGTGCATCGCTTCTACCAGATGTGGCAGCAACTCGATTGCAGTGAATATCACTCCAGCTGGGACAATCCCTCCGGCTGCAACGGCAAACTCTTCTCGTGGGTGGAAGTGACCGTCGGCGCAGGCACCAACGGCGCCGCGCAACCGCCGCTCTGCGCCTCCGACAACGGCGCCACGCCATGCTTCACCACCAACTATCTGCCGAACGTTCCAAAGGCCCAGACCACCGGTGAAGGCTCCACCGCGCTCGGGTTCTACAACGTCCAGCAAGGCGATGCTCCTTACTTCAAGAGCCTGGCCGACAAATATTCCATGAGCGACAACTTCCATCAATCCGTGAATGGCGGCACCGGCGCGAACCACATCATGTTCGGGCACGGCGACGCCATCTGGTTTAGCGATGCCGATGGCAAGCCGGCTGCTCCGCCGGATGGAACCACGGTATACGGCGGCACGCCGGATGCGGGTGTCGTCAACGAAATCGAAAATCCCGATCCTGCTCCGGGAACCAATAACTGGTACACCGAAGACGGCTATGGCAATAGCTACAACGCCGGCTATCCTCCGCCGTATAGCGTTAACCCCGTGAGCGGCGGCGGATCCTACAGCAACTGCTCCGATCCGCAGGCTCCGGGCGTCGGCCCCATCCTCAAGTACCTGAAGTCCCTGCCGCAGCCCATCAATCCGCGCTGCGAATACGGCCACTACTATTTGCTCAACAACTACAACCCGGGCTATTTTGGCGACGGCTCCAACGCCTACACCAATAACAATCCCGCCAATACGCCGTTCACGATTCCCCCGTCTTCGACGCCGAGCATCGGCGACGATCTGAGCGCACACGAGGTTTCCTGGGTGTACTACGGGGACCAGTGGAACAATTACGTGAAGGATCCCTACGGACTAAACTACGGCCTGCCCGGTCCCAACGCGGACGACTACTGCAACATCTGCAACCCGTTCCAGTACGATACGTCCATCATGGCGAGCGCCAAGGAGCGCGCCGCGCACATTCAGGACAGCGCCAATTTGTATAACTCCATTTCTGGCGGCACTCTGCCCGCGGTCTCCATTGTAAAGCCCAGCGGTCTCACCGATGGCCACCCGGCATCCTCCAAGCTCGACCTTTTCGAAGGCTTCGTGAAGAAAATCGTCGATGAGGTGGCGGCCTCCAGGTACGCCGACGACACCGCCATCTTCATCACCTTCGACGAAGGCGGCGGATACTACGACTCCGGTTATGTGCAGCCCGTGGACTTCTTCGGCGACGGCACGCGCATCCCGCTGCTGGTGGTCTCCAAGTACGCCACGCCGGGACACATCTCGCACAAGTACTCCGACCACGTCTCGATCCTCAAATTCATCGAACGCAACTGGAGTCTGCCGCCGGTCACCAAGCGCAGCCGCGACAACTTCCCCAACCCCAAAACGCTGGACTACCTCAGCCCCTACGTTCCGCTGAACAGCCCGGCGCTCGACGATCTGTTTGACCTGTTTGACTTCAACTAGCGCACCCCTCACCCAACGACCAACAAACGGGCGGCCATCTGGCCGCCCGTTTTGTTTTGCGCCCGTTTCATTTTACGCGTGACGTTGCAGCCCGCGGAGCTTCTAGTTCCGCATTGCCCAGGCCATCCCATCCACCCCGCGCCCCGTCTCCAGCCGGCCAACCACCGCCAGCGTCTTCAAATCCACCACCGCGATGAAATTGTCGCGGCTAACCGCCACAAACGCGCGCGCGCCATCCGGCGAAATCAAAATACCCGCCGCGCCCGTGCCCAACTTCAGCCGCTTTACTTCCTTCCGCGTCTGCGTATCGATGATCGCCAGCTCACCCGTGCCCAAGTCTGAGACCAGCACCAACCCCCCATCCGGCGTAAATTTCAACCGGTTCTCCATCTTCATATTCAATGTTATGCTCTGGATCACGGTGCGCGTCGCCAGATCGATAATCGAAACCGTGCCGGCGTGCGAATTTGCCGCCCACAATTCTTTGCCATCCGGCGAAACGTCAAATCCTTCTGGCCCTTTGCCCACAGCCACCTGCGTCTGCTTCCATCCAGACGCGTCCGCATTTTTGTCGCGATCAAAAATGCTGATCATGTCGGAGTTCACGTCCGACGCGAAGATGTGCGCGCCGTCCGGCGAAACCACCAGCATGTGCGTGCGATTTTCGCCCACGCCCAAAATCCAATCCACTTTGCCGCTCGCGGCGTCGTAGCGCCCCAGCGCCTTGCTGCCTTCCGCAGTGAAATACAGTTTCCCATCGAGCATCTGAATGCCGTGCGGCGCCAGCAGCGCGCCTAGCTCGACCGTCGGCTTCGGCTGCATAGTAGTCAGATCCACCACGGAAAGTGTGTGCTGCGGATTCCCAAAGGCACCGTAGTTGGTGACGTAGGCGGTCTTGCCATCCGGGGAAATGGCTGCCTCATGAGGGTCGATGCCCGCTGGCGCCCGCGCGATGATTTTGCGGTTGACGGGATCGGCGACGGCCAACATGCGATCGTCTTTTTCGAGAATAACTAGCGTAATGCGCGGCGTCTGTGCGCTCGCGCTCATCGCTTGCAAGCCACTCAACAGGGCCCCCGCATGAACTATGGCAAGCCACGCCCAGAGGCCGCGGTGTTTTGCGACGTGTATTGACAGCATCTTGTTCCTCCGCACGGGCCAATGCTACTGACTCGGAGGTTTATCGTCCACAGGCGATTGCCGCAGCTATGCGCGGCTGTTTGTCGGAGGAGGCCCGGCTACTTCTTGCGCGGCTTGGCTATTTGTTGCGCACCAGCGATAGAAACTCGTCGCGCGTCTGCTTGTTGTGCCGGAAGGCGCCCAGCATCGCGCTGGTCACCGCTTTGCCATGCTGCTTTTCCACGCCGCGCATCTGCATGCAGAGGTGGCGCGCTTCCACGATCACGCCCACGCCTTGCGGATCGATTTTTTCCTCGATCGCCGATGCAATCTGGCTGGTCAGCCGCTCCTGAATCTGCATGCGCCGCGCATACATATTCACCAGCCGCGCCAGCTTGCTCAATCCCACCACGCGCTTGTTCGGCAGGTAGGCAATGTGCACACGGCCGAAAAACGGCAGCAGGTGATGTTCGCACAGGCTGAAGAACTCGATGTCCTTTACGATCACCATCTCGTCATAGGCCACGCTGAAGGTCGCGCCGTTCAGCAGCTTATCCAGGTTTTGCGCGTAGCCGCTGGTCAGGAATTGCAGCGCCTTCTCAAAGCGTTCCGGCGTTTTGCGCAAACCTTCGCGGTCCGGGTCTTCGCCGAGCTGGGCAATCATTTTGCGCGCCAGGTCGGCGATGCTTTCGCGTCCGGCGGTTTCGTTCTCGTGCAACAGCAGTTCTTCGGTTGGCTTGGTCACTGTGCGGCGTCCTCGGTGTGCTCCCCGGCATACTCGAAGCTGTTATTGCTCGTCTCTTCGACGCGGATGCCTTCGAGCGTGGCCTGCGGGAAAGTTTTCAGGCGCTGAAAAATGTCGATGCATAAATTTTCCGTGGTGGGCACGGTGTCGGTGTCACGGAACGACGCCACATCTTCGTTGAACGATTTGTGGTCGTAGTTGTCCAGCACCTGCCGCTGCACAAAAGCGTCGAGGTCCGCGAGATTCGCGATCATGCCCGTGGCGGGATCCACCGGTCCGGAGACGCGGACTTCCAAAATGTAATTGTGGCCATGACCATGCGGATTGTTGCACTTGCCGTACAGTTCGCGATTCTGTGCTTCACTCAGCCGGTTACTGTGCAAACGATGCGCCGCGGCGAAATGATAGCGTCTGCCCAGCGCGACCTTGAGTTTCGTTTGTATCCCGTGATTCACGGTGTCCGCAGGTCCCATTAGTGTCCCGTTTCCGCGTCAGGCAGATAGGTCGAGGCAAAGTTCGACGCTCCCCTATTGGATGCCGCGGGGCGGTAACAATCTGCATAAAGATCGGGCGATTCGTAGAGCCGCACACGATGCAGGGTGCCGGACGGGATTTTCGGCTCCAGCAGGTTCCAGATGAGCAGCGCCAGATTCTCGCAGGTGGGAATTTTCCCCGCCAGTTCCGGCACTTCCACATTGAGATTACGGTGGTCCATGCGCTGCATGATTTCGCGTTCCAGCAAATCCTTAAGCTCTTTCAGGTCCAGCACCATGCCCGTCAGCGGATTCGGCTCGCCCGCCACCGTTACTTCCAGCGTGTAGTTGTGCCCATGTCCATGCGGATTATTGCATTTGCCAAACACACGGCGATTTTCCTCCGGCGACAAGTTGGGATTGTCGTAGCGGTGGGAAGCGGAAAATTCGATTTTGCGCGTCAGCAGTACCATACTTCTCTACTTATTCTGTCAACCCCATCGCCCAACCCGTTCGCTTTGCGCCAACTTTGCAATGGACGCCACACTGTCATTCCGAGGGCCGGTTTTGCCCGAGGAATCTGCTTTTTTCTCCGACATTTGCAGACCCCTCGCCGTTGCTCCACAGTTGCGGAAAAACTACTACACGTGTCATTCCGAGGGCCGGGTCCGCCCGAGGAATCTGCTTTCTCCGCAGCCTGCTCCAGGCCGCCTATCCCAGCTTACCAGCCGGACCGACCGCCACGTCGCGTCCCTTCCAATCCAGTGTCCCCGCAGCATGCCCGCGCCGCGAGGCGATCAGCACACCCGCATACAACAGTACGGCGGGAACGTAATAAACGATGAGCCGGAAGGGGTATCGGTTACGCGTTAACTCCAGCCCGTAACTTAACTGCCGCACCAACAGCAAGACCACTCCGGCCAGCAGCGACAACGGAAAAATCACTCCACCGCACACCAACAACAGCGCCACCCACGGGAAAACGTCGCCAAGCTCGGACCAAAAATCCGCTGGTTTTCCGCCAATCAGTTGGTACAGATTTTTCCTCCAGCCTTCCCACATCGCTGCGAATGAGCGATACATGCGCGTGCGCACAAGCCCCGCGCCGGAGGCAAAATGCAAAGCGTAGCCGGCGGATTTCACGCGTTTCGCCAAGGCCACGTCTTCCACCACTTCGGCCGCAACGCTCGCGTGGCCGCCCACCGCATCGTACACGCTGCGGTGCATCATCAAAAATTGCCCATTCGCCGCCGCGACGCGCGATTGCGGATCGTTCACCGCATCGTAAGAAAAGCGCTGCGCCAGCCGGCAAAAAATAAATGGGATGAGCGCCTTCTCGTACCAGCGCGTCGTAACCTGTTCCGGCGAAAAGGAGACCAGTCCCGCGCCCGATGCCCCGGCAAGTTCCAGAGCGCGCGCCGCGGCTCCTGGCAACAACTCCGCATCTGCATCGACGAAAAGCAACCAGGCTTGCGTGGCCGCAGCCGCGCCGGTCGCCGCCGCATTATTTTTCCCCACCCAGCCTTCGGGCACACCGCCAGTCTCCAGGAGTCGAATCCGCGCATCACTCGCCATGCGCTGGCGCACGATTTCCGCCGTGCCGTCGCTCGATTGATCGTTCACCACGATGATTTCCACGATCTCCGGCTGCCGCAACAGCCCAGCGAGGCACGCCGCGATGGAAAGCTCTTCGTTGCGCGCGGGCACAATCGCGGAGATGCGTTCTAATTCCGCGGGCGCGGGGATGCTGGCGCCGGAGGGCGCGCTTGACGGCTCAGCGCGGGGCTCTTTGCTCATAGTGGGATAAATGCCGGGGCAACCACGCTCGCGGAGGACCACGACGCTCGCGGAGGACGACGGTTCGGTTCCCCAACCGCTGTGGATACGCTAGTATAGCAGGCATGGCGACAGCCAAGAAAATTCTCGTCTGGTTAGCCGTGGCCGCGGCCTTCACGGTGCTCGCGCTCTTTGCCATGCCCAGCTATCGCCAGGGCGAATCCTCCATTGCCGGCAAGCCGGCGGAGAATTTTGCCATGGAAGTTGCCGGCAAGCCCGAGCATCTCGCCGATTACAAAGGCAAAGTGGTGGTGTTGAACTTCTGGGCCACCTGGTGCCCGCCCTGCGTCGATGAAGCCCCGTCCATGAATCGCCTGCAAAAATATATCGCTTCGCGCAACGGTGTGATTCTGGGCGGCAGCATCGACGAAGATCCCGCGGCCTATGCGAAATTCCTGCAGGACTACGGCGTCAACTTCCCCACCTTCCGCGACCCCAGCAAGAAAATCTCGCTGGACTACGGGACCTCCATCATCCCGGAAACCTACATCATCGATCGCCACGGCAAAATCGCCCGCAAAATCATCGGCGAACAGCAGTGGGATTCCCCCGAAATGCTAGCCTATTTCGACGCCCTCCTGGGCCAAACGTA